>NC_013441.1:1225553-1531941 GCF_000024785.1 Gordonia bronchialis DSM 43247
ATGCCGTGGACGCGGTCACGGCGGAGTCGCGGTTGCCGGCCAGTTGACTCGCCGCCGTTGCGCCACCCGGTGCAGGCTGTGGCGAGCGCGCTGCGACCGCGTCCGACTAACGTCGGCCTCGTCGTGAGCGATAAAAGGTGATATGGGCCACTTTCACCGCATCCTCCTCGCTGTGGTCGTCGGCATGGTGGTCGCTGTGCTGGGCGCCGGACCGATCGGTGCCGGGCCGGCATCGAGCTCGGCATACTGGGACAAGAGGCCCGATTTCAGCTCTCAGTACTCGACGACGCCGTGCCGGACGGTGAATCCGAACATCATCGACATGCCATTCTCTGCCTGGCTCAACGTCGATCAGCGGCTCCCTGCGCAGCGTGGCCGCATCGACGTCCGTGTGATCGTGTCCACGACTGCGTGGGGCTACGACTCACACCTCACCCTTGGGTGGCGGAACCTGTCGTCACACAAGAGTGGCGCCCGTCGATCGGTGATACACGTGCGCAACGGCGGCTCCCTGCAGCCAGATACCCATTTTCGTGACCTCACAACCCGGACCCGGCCGAGTGCGGCTCACCGTCACTGCACGCAATGCGAATGCGCTGTGGATGATCCCGATCACCTGCTCGGACGTATTCGAGGTCCGATGATCGGCGAGAGTCGGCACTGCGGCGGCGGGACGAACTCGCATCGGTCGGCCGAGGACCGCGTGCCGGGCAATGACGTCGAGTGCTGACAGTCAGTTGGTGGTGCCCCCTCTCGGGCTCGAACCGAGGACCTGCGGATTAAAAGACGGAATCCGCCCGTGTCGGACAAAGATGGGCAATGAGGGGCAGTGCCTATCTGTGCAGGTAGAGGCGAGCAAAGGCCACCGTTGACTATCGGCGGGTGTCAGTGGGTTCTGGGTGGTGCGTGACCACTGCGTGACCACGGGCGTTGTTCGCCTGCCTGCATGGAGCCAGCCGGATCAGCCTGTAGATGCCAGTCCTCGAAACGTTCTAGACCATGGCTCATGGGGTGAGTTGTTCGGGGCAGTAGATCGACGCCGAAAGGTGCATGAACTTCGCGGCCGCCGCAAGCCCGTAGCGGTCAGTCAGCACCCTCAGAAGCTCCATCTTGTTGCCCGCTCGTAGAGCCTGACAAGTGCTGTGTGCGAGTGACAGAGCTTCTGCATGAGTCAGATCGTCCATACCGTCGATAATTCGGAACTGCGACAAGAATGACTGGTCTTGTCCATCACTATCCCAGCTCGGAGTTGCGGGCGTAGAGGCCGTGGTAGTTGAGGCTTCACCCGTCCCGTTGCGACCATCAGTGAGCAGTAGAGCAGTGACAACAACAGCGAGCGCGATGGTGACCACTACCGCGAGGGTGCCGAATGCAAACCACACCCAATTCTTACGAGCACCATGCGAGTCGCGCGGGGCGTCATCGATGGGGTTCATGGGGGTATTTTATGCTTGGTAGAAGTGGGTGCCGTGTCGGCCAAGCGGATGATTTCAACCGCTGGGGCCAGTGATTTTGGCAATCGCCGTAGCCATTTGTAGTTGTCGCCTTAGTATCGCCTTCATGGGCTGGCAGCGCGATCTCGAAAAGCAAGTCAAGGCGTCAATGCAAAGCGCTGTGGACAAGGCTCAGCGGACTGGCAAGGGCAAGTCTGTTACGAGCTTGGTGCGGTTGCTGGAGAAGGAGTTTGCGGCTGTTGGTGTCACCGGCATCGACCGCAAGCAGTTGACCGAGTGGGCCGAGCAGATTCGCGAGGGAGTCCGGATCAGGGTGAAGTAGCGTAGATTTGCTCACGCCCGGAAGGGTCCTTCGCTGCTGCTGGTGTGAATCTTGCGTCCCACCGATGCGGGGTTCGGTGTGGCGGTGTCGAGCAGGACGCCGCGTACCGCCTGATTCACGGTGTCTCGAACAGTGTCGTCGTCGATGTCGAGGGCCTTCATCACGGCATCCACGATCGCGCCCGTATCCGGTTCTGGGTGTAGGTAGCGTCGTACATCTGCGGGGGTCAGATTCGCATGTGCCATCAGGGGTTCTCCTTGGGTGTTAGGCGGCGTCGTCGGGGTGGTCGACGCCGCTGTTTGGGTTCAGGTCGTGGCGGCTGGTGTGGAGCCGCAGGACGTGGGGGCGGGTGCGGGCTTGCTCTATGTCCTCGTCGGTCAGTCGCAGAAACCGGGGCTCGTCGTCGGGGTCGCGGGTGTGAAGATGCGGACGTTCATCACCGATGCCGTGCCATGTTCGCGTGCCAAGCCGCAGCCTCAGCTTTGGCCTTCTCATCGGCCTCGGCCTGTGCCTTCAACCGTGCGGTCTCCGCTGCACGCGCCTCGGCCTCTTCCCGCTCACGCTCAACCCGCTTGGCTTCCTCACGTGCAAGCGTGGCCTCTCGCACCGCAATGTTGCGGGCCTCAATCTCCGCGGCCTGAACAGAAGGAACACCCAATGGCTTCCAGGGATGACCTGACCGACACACACTTCGCCGCCGCTCTCGGACTGGTTGCGGACTACCTCGACCCAGAAACGTCACGCGCAGAGCTGTTGCTGGCCTCCGCATCTGATCGCGACGCTGTGCTGGTCGCCCTCGCCGGTCTGGCTGCGGGGTGGTACGAGCAGGCTCACGCGCTCATGGACCTCTCTGACGGTCCGGCTGTGGCGAGCCGCGCCGACCTCGCCGCGTCGCTCAGACACGCAATCAACACCTTGTGACCAGCACGTGACCAACACGTCTCTCACCACCGTCAATATCTCTTTGAGCGGACAACGAATCCGCAAGTAGCACAGGAGCACCAACGGAACCCATGAACCAGTTCGTCACACGAGACGCCACCCTCGGCACTCTGGCCGTCCTGAAAGCGGGAGGCCCCGATGCCGCAGCAATTGTTGAAGCGACGCTCACCGAACTGGGCATCGCCGACGACGCCAAAGCATCCTGGCTGGCCAGTTTGAAGAACGACACCACTGCAGAAGATCAGGAATAGGGAGATCACCACATGGCCAAGACTGTCCCCACCATCGACGAAGCCGCCCAGGAAGTACAGGCCGCCGAACACGCTGTCACCGAACTCGAAGCGAAGATCGCGGACGGCGACACCACCATCACCTCATCCGTGTTCCAGAAGGCCCGCGACGCACTCGACTTCGCCCGCCTCCGCGAGAAGGCCGCAGCGAAGAAGGCCGAGAAGGACGAGGTAGCGCAGCGTCAAGCAAAGATTGATGCTCTCGTGGCTGAGGCTGAAACCCTCACCGACATCACCGATCTACAGGGGAAGTTCGCTGCTGTGGTTGATGCTGTCGGTGCTTTCCACAGCGCCCTCACCGCACGAGCCAAGACCGCGACCGAATTGGAGTCTCGCGCATCCCGACTGGGTGTGTGGAAAAGGCCGAGGATCGACGAACGGGTGACAGTGCAGTCGTTCAAGCCTGCCGACTGGCTCAATGCCGCCATCCACGAGGGCACGACCGGAGAACCCAAGTCGATGCCTGGGTACCTGCACGGCAGCGTGATGCACGACTCGAAGGCCGGTATTCACGGTCTGCATACCGCGGAGCGGGCCGCGCGGCCGATGGGGCGTTGTCCGATTCGATCTTCACCCGCACGTCATGGCCTTCCTTGATCGCCCACAGAATGTCTTTCATGATCGGCAAGAACTGGCCGCTAATGTCCGATGCGAGACTGGACAGCATGGCTGTGTCACTGCTCGACGTGTTCAGCTCTGGTGTCAAATTCCCAAGATCAACATTGCCGGTCGCCACCATCTGCGCATACTTTTCGAGCGAGTTGTAGCCCGAGAACCCAGCTCCGGCAGCCAAATACAGCCAATCGTTCAAGCTGGTGGGCTTCATGTAGTCAGAAGTGTCCGCCGAATATCCGCCGAACCCGACCGACCCGCCAGCCGCGAACTTGCCGAGCTGCCCAGCGTTCAACTGCTTCAGGAACTTCCGAACCCCAGGCTGCTCAGCAACCTGCTTACGGATGATCTCCTCACCGGGCATCGCCCAAATCAGTTCCGAGTCCTGATTCCCGCTCCCGGCGACAGTGCCGCCGGCCGCGTGCTTCGGAATCGTCGTCGTCTTATACCCGGACGGATTGGCCTGCGCCTCCTTCAGATCGGCCTCAGCCTTGTCCCGCTTCTGCTTGGCCTTCTCCACCGCCTGCTCCGCCGACATCTTCTGCGACTCTTTAGCATCCGGTTTCAGCTCACGTTGCCGCTGCTCCGCGATCGCCAACGCAGTCTTCGCGTTCTCCAGGTCTTCGGTCGCCTCAGCAACCGTCTTCACCTTCGACCGACGAGTAGAAGTCCCATCCTTCTGCGGCGCGAAATCGCCACGCCCATTGATGTAGTCGTTCCACTCCTGCTGCTTCTTGTAGTCGTTGATGAGGCGGTCCCGATACTCCTTCTCACCCTTCCACCAGAACGGCTCCAACGGATTCTTCAATGTCAACTCAAACACGTTGGGGTCTTCCGGCTTGTCCCGGTACACGATCTGTTGCTGTGTGCCGGCACCATCAGTGCCGTCCGTGCCCGTGGGGACACCGTTGGTGCCAATGATGGTGGTTACGATCCCCGCCCGCAACGCATCCTCATCCTCACGGCCCGACATACCCGCACCCCACGGCGCGCCACCCGACTTGTCGAAGATGCGAGCCGCAACAATCGCCTGCTGCTGCGGAGTGGCCTGACCCGCCGTTGGGGCGAACTCATCACCACCATTCGACGCCCACGTGCCCTTAGCGATCTGGAACAGACCGCTGGCCTCGTTGCCACCCGAGTTGGCGTCCTGCACACCCTGCACAATGCTTGGGTTGCCGCCAGACTCACGCTTGATGAGCGCAGCCCACGCCGGATCAGTGGAAGTCCACGTCCCGTCCGGGTTTTGCACAAGAGGGATTGAATCGCCCCGGGTTTGCTGGAGGCTCGGTTAGTTGGTTCCGGCCTCTGCTGGGACCGGGTTCTCACGGTAGCTGGTGACCGTGTGGGCCGCCCAGTAGGCGGCCTCGTACTCGACCGGCGGGACGTGTCCGATCTCGCCGTGCAGACGGCGGTGGTTGAACCACTCGATGTACTCGGCGACCGCGATCTCGACGTCGCCGACACCGCCCCACCCGCTCTTCGGGCGCATGATCGGGTTGCGGATACATTCCGCCTTGAATAACGAGTTGAACGCCTCGGCCATCGCGTTGTCATACGAATCACCCTTGGAGCCAACCGAAGTCACCGCTTCAGCTTCGGCGAGACGCTCGGTGTAACGAATCGCTCGATACTGCACTCCGCGGTCCGAGTGGTGAATCAGTCCGGCCACATCCTGGCCGGCACGATCACGCGCCCACAATCCCATGTCTAAGGCGTCCAATGCGAGGTCGGTGTGCATCGTGGTCGAGACCTGCCAGCCGACGACCACGCGCGAGTACACGTCGAGGATGAACGCCGCGTACACCCACCCGGAGTGGGTGCGGATGTAGGTCAGGTCCGCCACCCACAAGGTGTTCGGCGCCTCGGCGGTGAACTGCCGGCCGACTCGGTCGGCCGGTTGCGGGGTTTCGGCGCCATCGCTGCGGGTGGTCCTGCGTGTCTTCAACCTCGGTATCCCTTGCAGTCCATCGGCTTTCATCAATCGTTCGACAGTGCAGCGCGCCACGTCGATATCCTTTCTGCGTAGTTCGGCGTGGACCTTGCGGGCACCGTAGACGCCGAGATTGTCGGCGTGCACGGTGCGGATCTCGCCGAGCATCTCCCGGTCACGCACCGTGCGTGGCGCCTCGGTCTTGTTCGCACTCAGGTGGGCTCGTACCGTGGACGGAGCGATCTGGGCGGCCGTGTCGCGTAGGGCCGCGCAGATCGGATCGACTCCGTGTTCGTCGCGAGAAGCGGCGACGAACTCCACGATCAACGCTGTGGGCGGTCGATCTCCGCGGCAAAAAAAGCCGACGCCTGCTTCAAGATCGTGTTCGCCCGCCGCAGCTCGCGGTTCTCCCGCTCGAGCTGCGCGATCCGCTCGGAATCGCTGCTCGTGGTACCCGGCCGCTGCCCGCCATCGATTTCGGCTTGCTTGACCCAGGTGCGTAGCGCCTCCGGGTGCACACCGAGTTGATCGCCGATCCGTTTGAACGCTCCCGGCCGTGTGGCCGGGTCCTTGCGGGCTTCCACCGCCATCCGCGTCGCTCGCTCCTTCAGCTCAATGCTGTACTTCCGAGGTGCTGCCATGCTCTCCATCCTTCACAGGTTCGAGAGCCTCCGACGAACCCGGGGCGGTTCAGAGTACCCTGCTGCTGCTGATCCGAGTTCACACCCTCAACCAACGCCGCTGACTGTCGCGTATGCACATGATCCGTATGGCCTGAGTAGTCGGCAGCAAAGTAGGAGCCGTCCGTGTCGGGTTTCCCACCTGCCCAACCAATCCGCTGACCAGTCTGCGGGTTCTGCCAAATGATCTGCTCCAACTGCGGCATCTGCGGTGCCACCGAAATCAGATACTCGGCGAACCGTTGCATCGCATCCACCGCACCCGACCAGTCGATACCCCGATTCAGTTGTTGTGGGTTCGGTGCGTAACCGGCCTCGCCCCGGTCCGATTCCTGATGCCCCGCATACGTGGACGCCTGAACCCCAAACTTGGAGCCCAGTTCACCCACCCAGGGTGGGAATCCGCTACCGCCGTAGGAGATTGCGGTGCCGGGTTGCAGTCCGTAGCTACCGGCGACCAAACCGCCGTCGGCGTATCCGCCGAGAGTGGGTATCTGCCCGGTCCGGTTCATGTAGTCCAGGGCACCCGGATTCTCCCGCTCAATCCTGTTCTGGGATTCCTTCTTGATGACGTACTCGTCGGCGTGCACGATGCCAGCTTCTTGATACTTGTGCCCCGGACCTGTCCAACCACCAGCAGAATGGAACTGGCGTGCCGCGCCAGGCACATTCGCCACACCGTTATTCGGGGTGTAGCCCTGCGTGTTCTGCATGACGACCGACACATACTTCGTTTCCGGTCGGGTAACTCGCTGCATTTCACGCCAAAACGCATCCGTGGAGGCCTTGATGATCACCGATCCATCCGGCAATGTCTCGGTTTGCACGCCGAGCTGCTGTAGACGCGCCATCACCTCAGGTGAGGTATCGGTGATCCTCACCTTCCCATCAGGCAATGCCTGAGTTTGAATTCCCAGCTTTTCCAACTCACGACCAACAGCGACCGCCGTAGACGAAATACGGATCGTCTTCACGCCGTTGCGGTCGATTTCCTCCAACTTGTAGCCGAGTTGTTCCAGGGCGACGCGGGTTTGGTCGGTGATGTCATCCGCGCGAACCTCGATCGTCTTCGGCTGCCCCGGCTGGATACGCTCCAACTGGGAGTACACCAACCCAAGCTGCTGTTGTGTGGTGTCTGCGCCCCGCAAGTTCATGGTCAGGTCGATCGTCGATCCGCCCAAGTTCTGGTACGCGGCACGGATACGATCAATCGACACACCATACTGCTGCGCCAACTGGGCGAACGTCTTCTCATTCTCCTGATTGACGCGACCCATGTCGCCGTTGTTCGCGGCCACATCAGCAGCAGCATCAGCCATATCCTTCAACGTGCCATGCAGATTCGCACCGTTGGCCTGGAACGTATCAATGCTGCCGTTCGCGGCGACCAGCGAATCACCAAACCCCTGCGTCCGGTCAATCGCCTGATCCAACTGCTCATTCACTTGGGCGATGGTTTCCGCGTACTGTGCGGTCGCCTCCTGCACCGTACGCGCCGGATTCATGGCGTCCATCGCAGCCTTCAAAGCATCAGCCTTATCCGCAGCCGAAGCAGTCTCATCCCCCAACTTGGCGACCGCAGTCGCAGCCTCCTCGAACCCAGGAGTTACCCGCCGCGCAGCTTCTCGCTGCTCCACAAACTTGGCCCGCATCTCCGACAACTGAGCCGCAGCCAACGAACCCGAATCGCCCGTCTGCGCGAGACGCGAAGCGAGAGAAGCGAACTGGTCATCCGAGCCATACACGCTCCGCGACAACTGTTCGGTCGACATCCCGAGGTCGTCAATGGCCTTACGTGCCTCATCAGCCTGCTTGGCCGCATCGTTCGTCGCATCCTCGGTGTGGAACGCCAGCTTGAACACGCCACCAACCGATTTGAGCGTGTCCCACGTCGACTTCTGCTTAGCCGCCGCCGTATCCAACGTTTCGAGATAGCTGTCTAACTCGCCCGTAGCCTTCGACCACACCTCGTTCGACATTTCACCACGTGTAGCCTGCAACGCCTCCCGCAACCCGATCTCGCTGTCCTCTAGACGCTCTACCGCCTCACGATGGGCCTCAGCCTTCGCGGTGTTCTCCGCGTGCTGCTGTGCCAGCATCAACGCCGCCACACTCGCCGCCGCAAACGCCGCACCCAACGGCCCACCAAACAGGCTCACAACCGAGGACCCGGCCGCACGCAACCCCGTCATCGAGGCGGCAGCCACACCCGCCGACCGGCCGAACCGGTCCGCCCCGGCCGCGCCTTGCAGAAACGACGACTGCATACGGGCAACCACCGGCGCGTGCTGCCCTAGCTGTGCGATTGAGGAACCGAAGCGTCCCATCTGCACCGCACCGACCCGACCGGCCTGCACAACAGCATTGTTCGCGGTCGCTAACCGGCCCATCGCGGCAGCACCAGACAGTGCGTTCGCAGCCAGGGGTGCCATCGTCGCCGTCACCCGCGCCATCACAGGAGGAATCAGCTTGAACGCCACGAACGCGGCAGCCAACGCCGTCACCGCCACCTGATTGTTCGACATCAGACCAGCAACCGACGACAGCAGCGGCTCCAACACTTGCAGCACGCCGGTCGCTGCCTGCATGACTGTCAACAACACATGCCACGCCCCGACACCAATCGCAGCGGCAGCCTTCCCCAACGATGCTGTGATAGTGCCCAGAGCAGGACCCAGGGCGGCAGCGGCAGACACGAGTCCTGTCAGGGCGTCCCGCGTCGACTCCACCAACTGCGACAACCGAGCCTTGTTGTTCGGGTCGTTCAATCCTGCCGAGATAGCCGCAGCCATCTCCTTCGACTTCGACACCAGGCCGTCAATCGCGGACGACGCACCATTCGCCGCAGCCGTCAACGGCCCCTTAATCGCGTCATAAATCGTCAACGACGCTTCTTCGAAGTTGTTTTTCAGGTTCTCCCACGCACCCGGCAAACCCTGCATCTTCGCCGCAGCCACCGCAGCCGCCGATCCGGACTGATCCATCGCGACACGCATCTTCGCGAAACCATCCGCGCCCTGCTGCGCCGCAATCCCACTAAGCCGCATAGCATCCGAACCAAACAAGGTGGCAGTAGCGGCCTGATACTGCTCGGCGGTCATCCGTTTCGACGCGGCCTGCAACTGCCCGAACAGCGTTTCCATGCCCGCGAACCTGCCGTTCGCGTCATACACGGTTAGCCCGAGTTCCTTGATCGCCGTCTGCGCCGGGTCACTCGTATCCGTCAACGCCAACAACGCCGACTTCAGCAGGGTGCCGGCATCCGACCCTTGGATACCCGCATTCGCCATCAACGCGATCGACGCGGCAGTGTCCGTCATCGACAACCCGAACTGGTTCGCCACCGCGCCGGACTGTTGCAGCGCCGACGCCACATCGGTGATCTCCGCAGACGAAGCGTTCGCGGCGTTCGCCAGAATATCGGATGCTTTGCCCGCATAGTCAGCCTGCAACCCGAACGCCTGCAATGCTTGCGACTGGATGGTTGCGGCCTCAGCGGCTTCGATCTGCGCGGCGGCAGCCAACTGGAGTGTGCCTTTCGCGGCCTGCATCGACTGCTCGACAGTGAAACCACCCTTAGCGAGTTCGAGCATGGCGTTCGCAGCATCCACCGACGAGGTGCCCGCCAACGAGCTGTCGGTGCCCAACTGTCGGGCAGCCGCGGACACCGCCTGCAACTGCGACGCCGACGCCCCCGACACCGCCTGCATCGTGTTCAAAGCGGTGGTGAAATCCATACCAGCCGTTACAGCAGACTTGAGGACCCCCGCCACCGACATGACACCACCGGCCACACCAACAAACTTGAGCGCCGAGGATACGCGGGTCGCCGCACCGGACAGGCCAGTCAACGATCGTTGCGCCCGCCCCGCCTGCCCCTCCGCAGCCGCCAACCCAGCCCGAAACTGGTCACCTTCAAGCCGCAGATAGGCGACAAGCTCACCAACGTTTAACGCCATCAAAGACTCCGATCAAAAATGACCTGCGGATTAGGTATCCGACAGGTTGAAGAAACGTGCTGGTAGAAGGACGGTTGGTCACGTCCTGGTCACGCGCTCCGCGTGCTGCTCGCGTTCCTCAGCAGCAATCACCGCCGCCATATCGTCCTGCAACTTGAGGATCGCAGACTTGGCCTCATCGGCATCAGCCCCAGACGGGGCCAACTCACCAAGAATCGAGTGCGAACGGATCAACCGCTCAATCGCATTCGCAATGTCAGCGAGGGCACGAGAATCTGCGGGGTCGTCCGTCGACCACAACCGCTCACGCAGATTCATCACATCCGCCAGCAGTCGCGACGCAAGCTCACGACGTTCGGCCTTGATCCGCTCATGCTGAGCACGAGCACCAACGGGCACCCCCGACCAGGCCAAACCCATACGCTTCGACCACCGTGACAACGCGGGCTGCTTGACCCCAAGCTCCTTAGCAATCGCATTCTGCGATTGACCCGCCGCGTGGGCGGCACGAATCGCCGCCTCCTGGTCCTCGGTAGGCTCCCAGCGCGCCGTCACCTTTTGATACCCCAGCACGTGCGCGCACGGATAACGACAAGCAGCGCGGCGTGCGGCTTTGAATCGCCCCGGGTTTGCTGGAGGCTCGGTTAGTTGGTTCCGGCCTCTGCTGGGACCGGGTTCTCACGGTAGCTGGTGACCGTGTGGGCCGCCCAGTAGGCGGCCTCGTACTCGACCGGCGGGACGTGTCCGATCTCGCCGTGCAGACGGCGGTGGTTGAACCACTCGATGTACTCGGCGACCGCGATCTCGACGTCGCCGACACCGCCCCACCCGCTCTTCGGGCGCATGATCGGGTTGCGGATACATTCCGCCTTGAATAACGAGTTGAACGCCTCGGCCATCGCGTTGTCATACGAATCACCCTTGGAGCCAACCGAAGTCACCGCTTCAGCTTCGGCGAGACGCTCGGTGTAACGAATCGCTCGATACTGCACTCCGCGGTCCGAGTGGTGAATCAGTCCGGCCACATCCTGGCCGGCACGATCACGCGCCCACAATCCCATGTCTAAGGCGTCCAATGCGAGGTCGGTGTGCATCGTGGTCGAGACCTGCCAGCCGACGACCACGCGCGAGTACACGTCGAGGATGAACGCCGCGTACACCCACCCGGAGTGGGTGCGGATGTAGGTCAGGTCCGCCACCCACAAGGTGTTCGGCGCCTCGGCGGTGAACTGCCGGCCGACTCGGTCGGCCGGTTGCGGGGTTTCGGCGCCATCGCTGCGGGTGGTCCTGCGTGTCTTCAACCTCGGTATCCCTTGCAGTCCATCGGCTTTCATCAATCGTTCGACAGTGCAGCGCGCCACGTCGATATCCTTTCTGCGTAGTTCGGCGTGGACCTTGCGGGCACCGTAGACGCCGAGATTGTCGGCGTGCACGGTGCGGATCTCGCCGAGCATCTCCCGGTCACGCACCGTGCGTGGCGCCTCGGTCTTGTTCGCACTCAGGTGGGCTCGTACCGTGGACGGAGCGATCTGGGCGGCCGTGTCGCGTAGGGCCGCGCAGATCGGATCGACTCCGTGTTCGTCGCGAGAAGCGGCGACGAACTCCACGATCAACGCTGTGGGCGGTCGATCTCCGCGGCAAAAAAAGCCGACGCCTGCTTCAAGATCGTGTTCGCCCGCCGCAGCTCGCGGTTCTCCCGCTCGAGCTGCGCGATCCGCTCGGAATCGCTGCTCGTGGTACCCGGCCGCTGCCCGCCATCGATTTCGGCTTGCTTGACCCAGGTGCGTAGCGCCTCCGGGTGCACACCGAGTTGATCGCCGATCCGTTTGAACGCTCCCGGCCGTGTGGCCGGGTCCTTGCGGGCTTCCACCGCCATCCGCGTCGCTCGCTCCTTCAGCTCAATGCTGTACTTCCGAGGTGCTGCCATGCTCTCCATCCTTCACAGGTTCGAGAGCCTCCGACGAACCCGGGGCGGTTCACGGCGTTCGCGCAGAACTTTCCCGAGGGCAGATGCGCCAATGCGGAGGCTTTGAGGTCGGCGTGGACTTGCTCGATGATCGCATGACCGCGGTGAGTCTTGTCGGCGGTCACGGTGTCCAGGTCGCTGGTGGTGAAGAACGCATGAAACCGCCACACGTCGAACAAGCCGTCTCCCTCGGCTGCGAAGTCAGGGATACGGCGCACCACCAGCCGTCCGGATACCTGCAGGCGCTTGGCTTTGGAGGTGAACGCGGTGAACGGTACTTCGGCGACCTCGGCCCGCGAGACCCACTGGCCGCTGTCTTCGTCGAAGACGGCGTCGGTGTACTCGATCGGCGTCCATGCATCTGCCGGTATCTCGCTGATCGCTGCTCGGACGTGGGAATCCTGACGCACGGTGACCGACACCTGCGCACCGGCCCGGAGCGCGGTGGTGATCGCGCGATGGCCGTAGAACGCTGAATCCGCTCGCAGCAGTATCGGTCCCGACGCATCGGACGACCGTAGCCGCCGCACGGTGGCCAGGGTGTCGGCGATCAACCGATGCGCCCCGCGCGCGGAGTTACACGCCCCTTTGCGCAGGCGTTGAGCGGCGATCACCGGCGCACCGTCACCACAGGTGAGGGTGGTGATCGCCGAGTTCAGCCCACGCACTCGGGTGTAGCCGAATCCGACGCCCTGCTTGGCCGGGCCGTGGACCTCGATGATCGAGTCGTCGATATCGATCATCACCGGCCCGTCGATCCCCGCCAGCACCGGAGTATGGCGAGCCAGTCCCGCCAACAGCCGGGTGGCGATCGCATCGGCTTGGCGGACATGCCCGAACCGGAACTCGCGAAGAAACGATCCCAACGTCGACGGGGCGTAAGGATGGTCGAACACCTTGCCCATCGCGCCGTGTCGCAACACGGCCATGTCGTCGATGCTGTCGGCGCCCGCCACCATCCCCGCCACCAGGGAAAACATTTTCCGATCCGGATGGGCGCCCTTGTCGGTGGGCACGCTCAGATGCTCGCGGGCCAACTCCGACAGGCTGGCGCGTTCGGCCAGCGCCATCACCGGCACCACCCCCGCAGCGGCGAGGAGATTCGGATCGTCACAGGATGCAGACCGGACCGGGTGAGTGTGAGACAATCGCATCTACGACATGCCCTCCTGTGTGTGTGGATGGAACCCTAGAGAAGTCCCATTCTGTCACTCAGACAGGGCATTTCGTTTATCCCTCACCGACCGATCACAAGCAAATCGGTGGATCGAGGCTAAGGCGTCCAATGCGAGGTCGGTGTGCATCGTGGTCGAGACCTGCCAGCCGACGACCACGCGCGAGTACACGTCGAGGATGAACGCCGCGTACACCCACCCGGAGTGGGTGCGGATGTAGGTCAGGTCCGCCACCCACAAGGTGTTCGGCGCCTCGGCGGTGAACTGCCGGCCGACTCGGTCGGCCGGTTGCGGGGTTTCGGCGCCATCGCTGCGGGTGGTCCTGCGTGTCTTCAACCTCGGTATCCCTTGCAGTCCATCGGCTTTCATCAATCGTTCGACAGTGCAGCGCGCCACGTCGATATCCTTTCTGCGTAGTTCGGCGTGGACCTTGCGGGCACCGTAGACGCCGAGATTGTCGGCGTGCACGGTGCGGATCTCGCCGAGCATCTCCCGGTCACGCACCGTGCGTGGCGCCTCGGTCTTGTTCGCACTCAGGTGGGCTCGTACCGTGGACGGAGCGATCTGGGCGGCCGTGTCGCGTAGGGCCGCGCAGATCGGATCGACTCCGTGTTCGTCGCGAGAAGCGGCGACGAACTCCACGATCAACGCTGTGGGCGGTCGATCTCCGCGGAACGCTGGCTGAAACCTGACTTAGCTCATTTTCGTCTGTTTCGCGGTTTGCGGGGCTGTGACCTGGGGTGTTGGGTTCGGAGGTGGACACTAACCGGCGGTGCTTAGGCTGGTCATGTGGCGTTCGTGCGGACGGTGAAGACGAAGTCGGGGGCAACGGCTGTCCAGATTGTGTACTCGAATCGTGGTGGGGCGCGCAGGATCGAGCACATCGGATCTGGTCATGACGAACAGGAGGTCGCCGCGTTGAAAGCGGCGGCTGCTGCGCGGCTGTCGCAGGGGCAGCAGCAACTGGACCTGGGGATCGCCGCCGTCGATGGGGCTGGGCCACTACCGATCACCAGTTCGCGGATGGCGGTGCTGGTCGATGCGTTGCTGAGAATCTATGACGAACTCGGATTCACCGAGAAGACGTACGGCGACAACGTGTTTCGTGATCTCGTACTGGCCAGGATCATCGAGCCGACGAGCAAACTCGATTCGCTGCGGGTCCTGGATGAAGCGGGAGTGAATGCACCGTCGTATGCGACGGTCACCCGCCACCTGCGCATGTTTGCCGAGCCGCGGTGGCAGCGTGAGCTGTCGCGGGCGTGCGCCGAGCACGCCCGCCTCGGGCCGGCGACGCTGTGTTTGTATGACGTGACGACCCTGTACTTCGAGACCGACAAGGCCGACGGGTTTCGCGAACCGGGGTTCTCCAAGGAACGGCGCCTGGAACCGCAGATCACGGTCGGGTTGTTGACCGACGTGTCGGGGTTTCCGTTGATGATGGAAGCGTTCGAAGGAAACCGGGCCGAGACATTGACGATGATGCCGACGCTGACCGCCTTCATGACCGCCCACAAGCTCACCGATGTGACCGTGGTGGCCGATGCCGGCATGATCTCGACGGACAATATGAAAGCCATCGAGGATGCCGATCTGACGTTCATTCTGGGGGAGAAGATCCCGACGGTCCCCTATCTGATCAGCAAGTGGCACAAAGACAATCCCGGATCGACACCGCCGGACGGGTTGACCTTGACCCAACGCAAACCGGCGAACTCGAAGACCAGCTACCGCAGGGACCGGGTGGTGTACTACCGCTACAGTGCTGATCGTGCCCGACGCAGCCTGCGGGGCATCACCGAGCAGTTGGAGAGGGCGGAAAAGGCTGTGGCAGGCAAGATCCCGGTCAAACGTAACCGGTTCGTCACCCTGACCGGCGCGGACAAGAGTGTCAACACTGCGTTGGCTAAGAAGGCCAAGACCCTCGCGGGATGGAAGGCGTATGCGACGAACATCGACTCTCCAACACCGGATTTCGTGATCGGCTCGTACCACCAGCTGTGGCGCATCGAGAAGAGCTTCCGCATGTCGAAATCTGATCTGGCCGCCCGCCCGATCTTCCACCACCTCGAGGGATCGATCCGGGCGCACCTGACGATCGTGTTCGCCGCACTCGCGATCACCCGGATCGTCGAAGCCCGCACCGGATGGTCGATCAAGAAGTTCGTCACCACCGCACGCCGCTACCGCACCATCGAGATCCAAGCCGCCGGTCAGACCGTCACCGCCGCAGATCCGCTCCCCGACGACCTGGCTCAGGCTCTGCGCGACCTCGCCCCAGACGTGGACACTAATTTGAGCTAAGTCAGGTCCAATGCGAGGTCGGTGTGCATCGTGGTCGAGACCTGCCAGCCGACGACCACGCGCGAGTACACGTCGAGGATGAACGCCGCGTACACCCACCCGGAGTGGGTGCGGATGTAGGTCAGGTCCGCCACCCACAAGGTGTTCGGCGCCTCGGCGGTGAACTGCCGGCCGACTCGGTCGGCCGGTTGCGGGGTTTCGGCGCCATCGCTGCGGGTGGTCCTGCGTGTCTTCAACCTCGGTATCCCTTGCAGTCCATCGGCTTTCATCAATCGTTCGACAGTGCAGCGCGCCACGTCGATATCCTTTCTGCGTAGTTCGGCGTGGACCTTGCGGGCACCGTAGACGCCGAGATTGTCGGCGTGCACGGTGCGGATCTCGCCGAGCATCTCCCGGTCACGCACCGTGCGTGGCGCCTCGGTCTTGTTCGCACTCAGGTGGGCTCGTACCGTGGACGGAGCGATCTGGGCGGCCGTGTCGCGTAGGGCCGCGCAGATCGGATCGACTCCGTGTTCGTCGCGAGAAGCGGCGACGAACTCCACGATCAACGCTGTGGGCGGTCGATCTCCGCGGAACGCTGGCTGAAATGCGTCTACGAGATACCCGCGAGCCCGGTCGCCGCCTGGCCTTCGCGATGAGTGAATGTTGTAGTTGCGCGAAAGTAGGCGTCCCAACCCTTGCGGGGTGAGCGCCTTCTCGAACTTGGATGCTGTTCCCCACATGTGGGAGTACTTTGCGGAGAGACGCGCTAGAAGGTCGTCGGTGGGTATGAACGTTTCGTCGTCGCACCACACTTCGGCGATGTTGCGTAGGAGGGTGACGTGCCGTCTTTCGGCGGTGATGCCTTCTTCGCGCTCGGCCTCGATTCGTTTCACATCGTTGATGGCTAGGTCGTCGACGACGGTGGGCCAGCGTCCGCCGATGGCTTCGGCTACTCGTTTGAGTGGTAGCCATCGTTCGCGTGCACGGCCTTTCACTCCTTCTGGGAGTGGTGGTCGGTTGGTGCGGATGCTGTCGGAGACGTTGTTGGCCCAGGTGCCGAGTCGGGCACCGAGGTTGCGGGCGTCGTCGTCGATGAGTTCCCAGTCTGATTCTTCTACTCGTCCTTCGATATCGGGGAGTAGGAGGACTCTGATGCAGCGGGATCGTGTGTCGTCGGGGAGGTTGGGGTTGTTGCCGGCCATGGCTACTGGCGCGAAGGTGGTCATTTCGTCGACGCCCCATTCACCGTTTTTTCCTGGGGTGAGGACTGGGCGTGTGCCGCCGCGCTTGTAGCCAGAGTTGAGGATGGCTAGGAGGTCTTCGATACCGGGTTTGTTGGGGTCGAGTGAGCGGTCCGCTTCGTCGATGAGCATTGTTCGTACGCCGTTGGCGAGGACTCGGGCGAGCATGGCTGAGGATGAGACTGCGGCCATTTGGATGGGGTGGACGCAGAGTCGTTCGAGGTGTTCGAGGACTGTGGTTTTGCCGCTTCCGGGTACGGGACTGTCGATGACAAGCCTTGGAGTTGTGTAGGTTTCGTTCACGAGGTGGGTGTGTGCGGCCCAGAGTGTGAGTAGGTCGAGGTCTGATCCTTCGACGGTGCACACGTATCGGTCGAGCCATGCGCGAACCTCGTCGAGGATGCTTGGTCCGGTTTCGGGTAGGGGGGTCCTTATGTAACCGGACGGACTGGACGAGCCGGTCGAACCGGACGAGTATCGCTCTATGATTTCGAGTGCGGTTGCGGAGTGATGGGGTTTCATTCAGCGGAGCCCCCCGTTCTCGGCGATGGTCTCGAGGTTTCTGCGTGAGTCGTTGTTGTGCTGCCAGAGGTTGCGGGCGTCATTGGTGGATACGACGGGGGTCATTCCTGCGTGGAGAATGTGGTCGACTGCTTGTGCGAGTGCGTCGAGGTCTCTCTGTGTTGGTTCTCGGCGGTTGTGGTGGCAGGTCCAGTGGTCGCGGCATCCGCATTGTGCGGGTTGGCTGCGTCGACTGGCGTTTCTGCGGCGTCGATCTATGTCGGTGTTTGACAATCCTGTCGGGTATACTAGTGTCACGATGGTGTTCTTCCTTTAGGAGAGGGTGAACGACAAGAGCCTCGGCCGGTCAGGGTCGAGGCTCTTTTTTGCTTGCAGGGTTTAGGCGACGGCGTGCGTGATCGCCTCGTTGACTTCTTCGGGGTCCAAGCGAATGAGCTTGGGGCCGAGGCGTGTTGCGGGTATCCGACCGCTCCAAATCCATCGTCGGACGGTCATTGCGCAGACGCCATACTGGTCGGCTATTTCTTGGACCGAGGCTGTGGCTGCCATGGTCGTTCCTTTCGGGGGATGGTGCTGAAATGCGGAAAGCCCCGGCGAGTGTGGGCCAGCCGGGGCTTTCTGCAAGTAACGGAAAGTGCCAAATGTAAACATCTCCGCTAGCGCTAGCGTATCACAAAATGATTTGGGATACACCGTAAGAGAATTACGCGTGACTGCTACTTGGGCTCTTTCTTCTCCGGGGCAATGAATTATGCGCTTTCAATACATCAGCGAGAAGATAGCGGCCAGGTGAATGTGGCGCTATGTAACCGGCCTCACGGAGTGTGTGGAGCCGGCGACGTGTGAGACCACGGCCTGGATCGCCCAGCTTCCTGGCCTGCCGTTCGATCTCGGCGGGCGTCATCGGTTCATTCTGTGACTGGGGGGACTCGTTCGAGATGGCTGCAAGTGCCTCGGCCACACCGGCACAAACCCTTTCGTAGGCGGTGTAGGCATCGGGACGGGCCGAGACCATGTGCAGGTTGCGGGCTGTCCAGGTGGCCATGGCGACGACATCGCCTTTGGGTGCTATCTCGGCGAGTGCGGACCGTAGGCGTCTGCGGGCGTTGCTTGCGGCAGGGGTGTAGGGGAGCGGTGTTGCGACTCGTTTTGTGCGGCAAAGCTTGTCGGGTGGTCCTGGCCTACTTGTTTGGCGCGTGAATGCGTCTTCGAGTTCCGTCCAGAGTTGGAAGTCGCCGGTGATGAGTTCGAGTCGGTCGCGGAGGTATCGCAGCTCGGCAGGTGTCAGTCCAGTCATGAGTCGACCCCAACGGGGACGAGGTGGAGACGGCGCGGCGTGGGACGGTAGGGGGATGCCGCGCCTTTGGTGTGGTGGTTCTGGCCTTCGAGGACGACTGAGATGATCGCTAGTAGTAGGCCCATGTCCCTCACGGTCATGCGGATATCACCGAGGGCATAGAGTGCGTCTCCTACCTCATTGTCGAGTTGCTCCCACGTCATTACGGCGCGGGCGTTGCCTTCGCTGCGGTACACCTCCGCGAATGTGGCGCTGCGGTCAGCGGTGCGACCAAGTACGAGATCGCAGACAGCCAGGAGCATTGCCATTTCGGGGACGGTCATGCGGATGTCATCGAGGGCGTAAAAGGCGTCGGCCAGTTCCTCATCCAGCCGCTCCCACAGTGCGCCTTGCGTAACACTGGCGGTGGTATACTTCTCTGCGTTCAATTTGATTGCCTTCCTTCCGGTTTGGTGGTCTTAGCGCCCTCGGTGACCTGGTTCTTGGAGGAGTCGGTCATCGGGGGTGTTGCATTTCGGTACTCGTCCGCTCGGGCCTGTGCGGCTTCTGCGAGCGCGCAGATCATTCCGTACTGGCCGTGATCGGTTGGGGTTTGCTGTCTTCGTGTTCGTGCCCGTTCGGCAGTGGCATCCAGCCTCCACGCCGTTGCGGTGGTTGCGTCAGTGGTCACGCCGCACCATCGATGCCGAGGGCATCGAGGAGACCGGCGACGGGGACCACGTACTTGCGGCCCACGCGAAGCACGCGGACTGGATATGTGCCGTTCTTCGCGTGTTCGTACCCGTTCTGACGACCGAGTCCGAGAACGCTGTTGGCGGTTTCAAGATCAGTCCGTACACCGAGTGCGCGAACATCTGCGGGGGTCCAAGTGGTGGTTGCCATGCCCGATCTCCTTGCTTGGGATGTAGCAATAGGTTTGTATTCTGCTACGTAAGGAACTGTAGCGGACAGCTTGGCATGTAGCAACACTAGGCGTACATTGCTCTGTATGGAGCAAGGCGATAGTTGGGCACGAGAGCTGACGCGACGCGTTGGACAGGGCGTGCGGCAAAAGCGCGAGTCGTCGGGAATGTCGGCACAGCAAGTCTCCGACCGCACAGCCGACGTTGGAATGCGAGTGTCGCGGGCGCGCATTGCTGCTTTGGAGAGCGGAGAGCGCGGCGGGGAAGTGAAAGTCGCGGAGCTGATCGTCCTCGCGAGAGCGTTGATGATTCCACCGCTGGCATTGCTGTACCCAGGCGTCCCAGGAGAACGAGTCGTTGCGTTTCCTGCTGCCGAAGGTGAGACGACATCAATCGACGCGGCGATGTGGTTCGCGGGAGAAAGTCCGCACGGGGTGCTGCTTCCGTTGCCGGGCGGTGGTGAGGTCTACACGTACTGGGGAGACGACTGGTCAGACTTCGAGGATGGGGCGGCCCTACTTCGGCTAGGCCGGCGCGAAAGCGAAAAGCTCGCAACGCTGAGCCGGAAGAAGGGGGAGCGTCACAAAGCGGAAGAACGCGGCGCTAGTGATGCAGAGATGGCGCTACTTGCAACGGACATAAGCGCGCTCGAAAAGGACATTCGCGAGATCAGAGAGACCGTGCGGCGCTTGGGTGGCGAGCCTGGGCACTTAGGTCCCGCACACAGCTATCTCGACGGGCGAGAGGTGTAGGCGATGCGCGGCAGCGTTAAGAAGGACGCCGGAAGCTGGTACTACGTCGTCGACCTCGGGCGAGACCCAGCCACCAACAAACGCCGGCAAGAGCGCAAACGAGGATTCCGCACCAAGCGGGAGGCGGTAGACGCGCTCGATGAGCGTTTGAGTGAGGTGCGCACCGGGATCGTCGCAGTCGACCAACGCCTCACACTCGCCCAGTACCTCGCATCATGGCTGACCGCGAAGGAGCAGGCCGGGATTCGCGCAACCACACTGCGCTCCTACCGTCAGCACGTCGACAGTTACATCGTGCCGACGATCGGCAACGTCCGGCTACGAGACCTTCGCGCGACCCACGTCGAGCACATGCTTTCCGAGATCGCGAAGCCCCCGAAGAAGCCGGCAAAGGGTGTAGCCATCGGGAAAGGGAAGCGACGCAACCCAAAGGCATTGAGTCCAGCCACCCAGCGGCGCGTCCACGCCACGCTGAGATCGGCGCTCACCTCGGCCAAACGCAAACACCTCGTCAGCTTCAATGCCGCGGCCGACATGGAACTCCCACGCGCCAGCCGACCAAAGGTCAAGCCTTGGGAAGCATCAGACCTCGGTGCGTTCCTCGACCACGCCACCAAAGACCGCCTCGGCGCGTTCTTCGAAACCATCGCCATGACAGGTCTACGCCGGGGCGAAGCGCTCGGCATCCGCTGGCCCGATGTCGACTTCGAGAAGGCGCGAGTGACCGTCAACCAACAGCTTGTCGAGGTCGACGGCACCGGGATTGACTGCCCGTTCTGCGGTGGCGAGCACAAGCAGTTCCGTTTCGGTCCATGCAAGACCGCCAGCGGCGAAGCACGCATCGTCGACCTCGACAGCGGCACGCTCGGCGTACTGATGGCGCAGCGCCTACGGCAGGAGCAAGAACGTGAGCAGTGGGGTGACGCCTACAACGACCACCAACTGGTATTCGCCCGCGAGGACGGTTCGCCGATCCCGCCCGCCGACGTGACTGCCAAGTTCCATGCCCTCACCGACGAGGCAGGATTGCGGCGTATCCGACTACACGATCTGCGGCACGGTCAGGCATCGTTGATGCTCGCGGCGGGTGTCCCGATCGCTGTGGTGTCGAAGCGCCTCGGGCACTCGTCGATCTCGATCACCAGCGACACCTACAGCCATCTTCTCGACGGCGTTGGCGCGGCGGCAGCAGAGGCGGCAGCCGGTCTGGTGCCACGTGCGGGACGTGACCAGAAGCGTGACCACGAAAGTACTTCGCACAGCGAACGTGACCAATCGGTGACCACCGAGGACCAAAAACACCAAACAGGCGACCCGCTCGAAAGCGAATCGCCTGGTCAAGATGGTGCCCCCTCTCGGGCTCGAACCGAGGACCTGCGGATTAAAAGTCCGTAGCTCTACCAACTGAGCTAAAGGGGCGTGCCCCTCGCGGGGCGGTGACGAGTTTACCCATGGCCGACGACGCCATCGCCCACACCCCCGGTTCGTATGGTGGGGCGATGGGGGACGGGACGCGGGCGCCGCGGTGGTGGTACGTCGCAATGGGTGTGGTGGCTGCGGGTGCACTGGGAATGGCCGTGCTGCTGGTCGTCGTCGAGCTCGAGTGGGACTCGGCTTTCCTTGTCGCGGTGGCAGTGTGGCCGCTTCTGGTGCTGCTGATCGCGTGGATGGTGCTGGCCGTCGTCGGTTTGGTTCGCCATCGGGTCTGGCGGTTGTCGACGGTTCCGGTGATCCTCGCGATGATCACGGTTGCGCTGCTCGGCGCGGCGGTGCCGTCACGGATCGCCTTCGCGACCTCACGCGGCGAGCTCGAGTCCGTCGCCAGGGAGTGCGAGAGCCGGTTCGACGATCGCTGGATCGGCCTGGTTCGGGTCTCGTCGTCGACGCCGATCGCCGGTGGCTGTCTTCTGTACACGCCGGGCGGCGGCATCGATCCGGTCGGCTGGGCCTATTCGCCCGGCGGTGCGCCGATACTCGACGGCGTCACCTTCACCCACCACAGTGGTGACTGGTACCGCTTTCGGATGCGGTTCTGACGGTTCGGCGACGGGCTTCGCGTCAAGGTGACCCCAACTGTCGATATGCCCGCTGACCATACGATTTGTGCATTCCCGACGCGGTGTCCTAAGCTGAGTCGGCTCCCAACGGAGAACCGGCCCCCTTCGTCTAGCGGCCTAGGACGCCGCCCTTTCAAGGCGGTAGCGCGGGTTCGAATCCCGTAGGGGGTACGCTTGCCCGGCCCCTTGCGGTCCGGGGGGCACAACTGAAGAAGCAATACAAGCAAGGCCCTGTGGCGCAGTTGGTTAGCGCGCCGCCCTGTCACGGCGGAGGTCGCGGGTTCGAGTCCCGTCAGGGTC
The DNA here is from genome assembly GCF_000024785.1 of Gordonia bronchialis DSM 43247. Lineage (NCBI taxonomy): Bacteria > Bacillati > Actinomycetota > Actinomycetes > Mycobacteriales > Gordoniaceae > Gordonia > Gordonia bronchialis. The sequence goes on from NC_013441.1 coordinate 1,248,244, forward strand.
GCAATGGTTTCGGTTCTACCGGCACCGTCCGGCCAGGTAGCTCAGTTGGTACGAGCGTCCGCCTGAAAAGCGGAAGGTCGCCGGTTCGATCCCGGCCCTGGCCACCTCGAAAGCCACCCGATATTGGGTGGTTTTTTCTTTTCCGGACCTTGTGGGCCCATCTCGGCAATGTGTGTGCTGCAGCACCCACATTCTCAGGATCGGCTCGATCCGTCGGTCCGCTTCTGAACCAGACCACCCGCATGTGGATAGATTTCCGACGCCACTCCCGCACCGCCCTAATGTCATCGTCGCACCGCACACGACGCTGACAGGGGGAGATGATGGGAGAGAAGGTGTTTGCCGAGCCGGCGTGGATCGGCGGGCTCGGCAATTTTGTTCTGGGGCTCGAACTCAATGCCCAGGGCGCAACGAATCTCGTGTCGGGCCACGCCGGCTCGACAGGTGAGTTCAACGGGTTGATGGGTGTGCTGAGGGGTCCCATCGACCAGTTGCACGGCGGAACCAAGGTGCGGCAGAAGACGATCGGACCGGCGTTGTTCGATTCCGGTATCCATCTGAAGCAGGCCGCCTGGGGTTACACCAGCACCGATCACGAGGCCGGGGTGGGGATTCGACACACCGTGCTTGGGATGCCGTGGGCCTTGTCGGTGGCGGGTCCCGTGCCCTCCCAGCCGCGGGCCACCGTCGCTGATGTTCCGGGGGTCGAGTCCATCGGCACCGTCAGCTCTGTCGATGTGAGTCCACCACCGGCGCAGGAGGTCGACTGGCAGGCGGTCATCGAGGACACGGCGGGATGGCTCGGCGATGCCGACGAGGCGATCAAGACGCTGACCGGCGGATGGAGCCCGCTCGAGCACGCGCTACAGCCGGTGTCCGGCAACTGGATGGAACTGCGGCGGATCGGACTGGTGTACGGCAAATCGGGAACGGCCTTCGACTCCGTTGCCGGTGACCTCGCAGTCGGCGACCGGCAGATCGACGCACATTGGAACGGTCGCGCGGCGGTCAGTTACACGCACTACAGCACCGCCATGCGTCGCGGCCTCGAATGGGAGGGGGCCGCCGGCGGACTGCTGTCCCGGGGATTGCAGCTCGCCGCAGACAAACTCCAGGATGCCGCCAAATCGGTACTGCGCCTTCTCAAGGACGGGCTGTCCCGATTCATCAAGGTCGACAGTTGGCAGGGGATTCTCAAGCTGGCCGCGAAGGCGGTGCCCGGGCTCGGGCAGGCCACCGCAGTCGCCGAGGTCGCGTTGTTGCTCAACGAGATCAGAGAGACGGTTGTGCCGCTCGTCACCGAGATCGAACAGGGGGTACAGGCGTTGCAGAAGTTCATCGAGTTCAGCAAGGACCCGGTGGCGTGGGCCAAGGGAAAGGCGCAGGCCGAGGTGGACAAGCAGTTGCAGCCACTCGGGGAGTTCTTGAAGAAGGTGGATCTCGCCGACGACCTGGTGGTGGCCGGGCAGGCCGGTCGGGTGGCCGACCGCCCGATGACGCCCTACGTGCCGGGCACGGGCCCCCAGGTATGGGAGGACGCGTCGTGAGAACACGCGTACTCGCGATCGTCGCACTGATGGGGGTGGTGCTGACAGTCAGCACTGGGTGTGGTGGGTCGGGCGTGAACGGATCCGACTCGTCGGGGGCGAATCCGTCCAGCCCGGCTGCCACATCGTTGCCGGACGAAACGGTGTCGTTGACGGCCGCGGAGATCTGCGCGGTGCTCACACCTCGGGACATGGCTCCGCTGACCGATGGTGCGGTGACTGAACCACCTGTCCCGGTGAACTCACCTGACGGTCTTCCCGGCTGCAAATGGCCGGTGCAGGACGGCTGGGGTTGGCTGGAATTGTCGGTGTTCCGGCCGGTCAGCGTCGAGGTGTTGCAATCGATTGCGGTGTGGACTTACACCGTCGATGGCGACGCGGTCGGGTGGAGCAGCGACCGGAATGACGGACTGCACCAATGCCTGAGTGTCGTGCGCAGTCCGCGCATGCCGACCGGGTACACCCTCCGTGCGATGGTCAATGCGCCGGTGAGTGGTGCCGAGGCGAACCTGTGCCGCAAGGCAATCCCGCAAACCCGCAAAGTCCTTCGAGCGCTGGGATGGTGAGCTGATGATCGAGGCGTTCGAAGAGGCGTTTCGGGAACTGGAGCGCGCGATGGACGACGTCGCGACCGCGACGATCCGCGCCAACAACGTCGAGTTCCCGCCGGTGGAGATCACCACGTCGGCGGCCCCCGAACCCGATCCCGGCCGCACCGGCGACGATCTCGCCGACCTCCGGCGCTGGGCCGTTGACCCGGCCGCCCGGGATGCCGAGTTGTGGTGGCGGGTGGACGAGGCCGTCGACGCGGAACTGGAGGCGATGGGCGCGATGGTGTCACAGACACGGCTCGACGAGATCGTCGTCGACGTGCGGGTGCACTTCACCGAACAGCTGAGGCAGTTCGGCGGCGACCGGTGATCGCGATCCGTCACCGAAATGCTTGTCGGGCAGTGCTTGTCGCGGTAATGGCGATGGTCGCCGCGGCATGCGCCGCCCCGGTCGAGCAGCCCGGTCCGTCGCACCTACCGGCGATGACCACCGCGGCGGTCGATCCCGTGGCCCTAGGGAGGTCCGAACAACTCTGCGGCGCAATGACTTCCACTGATTTGGAGGCGTTGAGTGATGGCGGTCGATACGGACCGGGGCAACCCGACGTGGGGCGCCACGGGCTGCCCGCGTGTCGCTGGCGGATCGCCCGCGGATCGGAGTTCTTGCGAATCGGGGTGATCGAGGGTGACGTCGCATCGGTGGGTCGCGCTCCCGGATACCGCGTCGGCGACGGGACGGGCTACCAGCTGTCGTCCGCCAACACCGGCCCGTGTGATGCGGTGGTGTCGGTGCCCCGGACGCCGCCGGGGTTCCTCATGGCCGTGCACGTGGACACCGCGGGCGACACCACCACGAATCGCTGCCGAAAAGCCTTGCCGCAGAAACTCAAAGCGCTGCAGCGACTGCAGTGGATCACCGACGAGACGATGGCCGGCGCGCTCCGCGAACTGGCGAACGCCATGCAGTCCCTCGAGGACGCGACCGAACGCGCCAACCGACACACCTTCCCGGATGTCACCATCACCCCGTCACGATGATCGGCCGCTCCACCCCGGGTTTCGGAGCCCACGAGGTGGTCAAGGACGTAGAGTCGGGCGCACCGGTCGAGGAGGCCTCCATGGGCAAGAAGCATCACAAGCACCACAACCGTGACGCGACCAGCGGCCTCGAGCCCACCAACCCCAAGCCCATGAAGAAGAAGGAATACAACGCCGAGCTCAAGAAGCTGCACGCCGAACTCGTCGCGATGCAGGAGTGGGTGAAATCGACCGGCGCCAAGGTGCGTTGTCTTCGAGGGCCGCGACACCGCCGGGAAAGGCGGTGTCATCAAGGCGATCACCGAGCGCGTCAGCCCCCGCGTGTTCCGGGTGGTCGCCTTGCCGGCGCCGACCGACCGCGAGAAGTCGCAGATGTACATGCAGCGCTACGTGGAGCATCTCCCGTCCGGCGGCGAGGTCGTCATCTTCGATCGCAGCTGGTACAACCGCGCCGGCGTGGAGAAGGTGATGGGATTCTGTACGCCGCAGCAGACCCAACAGTTCCTCGAAGACGTCCCCGCCTTCGAACGCGCGGTGGTGGCCTCCGGCGTCATCCTGCTCAAGTACTGGCTCGAGGTCGGTGAGGAACAGCAGACCCTGCGTCTGCAAGGCCGGATCGACGACCCGCGCAAGTACTGGAAGCTCTCGCCGATGGACCTCAAGTCCTACACCCGCTGGGACGACTACTCGCAGGCGCGCGACGACATGTTCCGCTACTCCGACACCGGCTGGGCACCTTGGTATGTGGCCAACACCGACGACAAGAAGCGGGGCCGCCTCAACGTCATCAGCCACCTGCTCGACCAGGTGCCCTACACCCCGCTGCCCAGACCTGCGATCGAACTGCCGAAGCGCAAGACCGGTCGCTATCGCAGCCCCGATCTCGAATTGCGGCGCATTCCCACCCCGTTCTGAGTGTCGCCGGGAATACTTCTGAGCCATGAACGCGCGCAGAACCACGGTGGTGGTGCGGTCGGCCTACGGCACCGTCGCGGTCGAGTGGTTCATCATCGTCGCGATCATCACCATCCTGATCACCCGCGTTTATCTGGCCGCGACGGGTTACCCCCTGGTGGGCGGGGCCCATCTGCATATCGCGCACGCACTCTGGGGTGGTGCCCTGATGATGCTCGCGCTGGTCACCGGCTGGCTGTTCCTCGGTGCGACGCCGCGCGTCGTCGCAATCGTCATGGGCGGCATCGGTTTCGGTCTGTTCCTCGACGAGGTCGGCAAGTTCGTCACGCGTGACAACGACTACTTCTACGGTCCGGCCGCCGAGATCATGTACATCCTCGTCGTGCTCATCCTGTTGATCAGCCGGATCGTGCGTGATGTGCGCAAGCCGACGACGGCCGAGGCGCTCGCCAACGCCGCGTCGATCGCGGCCGAAGGTGTCTCGCACGGACTTCAGTCCCGGCGGCGCCGGCAGGCCGACGAACTGCTGACGTTCGCGGCCGAGGCCGGTGGCGACGAGGCCGTGGTGGCCCACGTCCGCGGGCTGCTCGCCGCGAGTGCCGACTCCCCGGATCGGTTGATGCAGTGGCGGTCGCGGGCGGTTGCGCTGGTGCCTGGCTTCCTGCGCAGCCCGCGCTGGGTGTCGATCGTCGGGTGGGGGGATGGCGGCGCTGTCGGCGGTCACCATCGTGGCCGGCACCCTGAGCTTCTGTTTCCACGAAGGTCGACGCGGCGACGTGGACGTCTATCTCGAACTCAGCCGCAGCCATGTGGCCACCTGGATTCTGTTGATCAGCGGTGTCCTCACCTTCCTGCTGACCTTCCCGGCCATGATCGCCCGACGGCGTTCGACGTCGCTGTGGCCGTTGCGTTCACTACGGCTCGGGGCGCTGGTGTTCACCCTGTCCAACGCGCTCGTCGACTTCGCGCTGGAAGGCTTCGGTGCGCTGACCAATCTCGCCCTGGGTCTGTTCGCGCTCAGTGTCATCGGCTATCACCTCGGCCGAGCGGCGGCCTCGCCCGCACAGGAGCAGGCGCCGCCGCATCTGTGAGACTGAGGGAATGGAGCATCTCGACCGCGCGCAGGTGGCCGACCGGGTCGCCGGTCTGCAGCGTCGTCCCGTCACCGATCCCGACGCGCGTGCCGCGGCGGTCACCCTGGTCATCGCCGAGCGCGACGGGGTGCAGGGCATCTGGCTGATGAAACGCCCGGCGACGATGCGTCGGCATGCTGCGCAGTACGCGCTGCCGGGTGGTCGGCTCGACCCGGGAGAGGACGAGATCACCGCCGGACTGCGGGAACTGCACGAGGAACTCGGTATCGAGCTGGGCCCGTCGTCGGTGATCGGGTTGCTCGACGACTACCGCACGCGCTCGGGATTCGTGATGACGCCGGTCGTGTGCTGGGGTGGCGAGCCCGACGTGGAACCGGTCCCCAATCCCGACGAGGTGGCGCAGCTGTTCTTCGTGTCCTTCGAAGAACTCCTCGTCGAACCGCGATTCCTGACGATTCCGCAGTCACCGCGCCCGGTCATCCAGCTGCCCATCGTCGGTGCACTGGTCCATGCACCCACCGCGGCGGTCATCTATCAGTTCGCGGAGGTGGTCCTGCGCGGTCGGCACACCCGGGTCGACGGCTTCGAGCAACCGGTATTTGCCTGGCGATAACGACAAGTGACACGGATCACACCATGATCTGATCCGGGAGGGAATCTAATCGGACCACGGTCCGTTTAGAGTGGTGATGGGTCGAACGGGCCCACAAGCAACCGAGACCCGCATCAACGTCTTCGAGGAGAACCACATGACCACCGCTACCGTCACCGCACCGATCGCCGCAGGCACCTGGACCATCGATCCGGTCCACTCGACCGTCGGCTTCTCCGTCAAGCACCTCATGGTCAGCAAGGTGCGCGGCAAGTTCGACACCTTCTCCGGCACCATCACCGTCGCCGAGGACGGCACCCCGTCGGTACAGGCCGAGATCGACGTCCGCTCGATCACCACCGGCAACGATCAGCGCGACGACCACATCCGCTCCGCCGACTTCTTCGACGCCGAGAAGTTCCCCACCGCGACCTTCGTGTCCACCGCGGTGCGCGCCGACGGTGACGACTACGTCCTCGACGGTGACTTCACCCTCAAGGGCGTCACCAAGCCGGTCTCGCTCGCACTCGAGTTCAACGGCGTCAACCCCGGCATGGGCCAGGGACCGGTTGCGGGCTTCGAGGCCAGCACCGTGATCAGCCGCAAGGAGTTCGGCATCGACATCGAGATGCCGCTCGAGGGCGGCGGCGTGGTCGTGGGCGACAAGATCACCATCACCCTGGAGATCGAGGCCGGTCAGCCCGCCTGATCCCGCCTCCACGACGACGAGACCGGCATCGCGCACACCCCGGTGCCGGTCTCGTCGTCGTGGGACTTCTGACTGTGTCCGCCCCCGGCGCGGCTTGGGTACGCTGCGACTATCCGGGGAAAGGCAGGCCAGCCGATGGTGCGGACGCGCCGGCAACGCGCTCGTGGGCTGTTCGCGCGCCTGCGGCGTCGGCGCGACTCGCTGGCGTGGAGCCTGGAGAAGGTGTCGACGCCCCGGGGCTGGGCGCGCATCGGCCCGGTCATGCGGGCGCGAATCGCCCGCTACGCGATGGTCGTGGCGGTCCTCGCGATCGTCGGCAGCAACGCCCTGATCGGGCTCGAGACCTTCCTGCTCGTTCAGGTCGCCTACAACGGTGGTCAGCTGACCTTTGCCACCACGCTGGGTGCGCCGAACTTCCCGGCGGTCATCTTCGCGGTCATCGTCGGCATCGTGATCAACGTGCTGCTCGGCGTCCTGGTGCTGCGGCCGCATCTACGGTGGTTCGTCAGTTGTGCGCCCGCCGATCACGAACGACGCCGGGCGGTTCAGCGGATTCCGCGTCATCAGGTCTTCGGGACGATGATCGCGTGGAGCGCCGCGGTCATCGGTTATGTCCTGGCCGCCGACGACCTCACCGGCAACACGGTCGTCGGCGTGGCGGTGGCCTTCACCCTGGCCGGACTGTCCAGCGGCTGCCTCACCTACCTGTTCGCCGAACGCGCGGCGCGTCCGATGGCAGTGGCCGCACTCCACGACGTCCCGACGACGCGCGTCATGCACGGAGTGCGCGGGCGCATGATCGCCGTGTGGGCGGTGAGCTCGGCGGTCCCGATGATCGGGTTGCTCATCGTCAACGGCGGGCGCTGGGCCGACATGCTGCCGCCCGTCGAGGGGCAGGTCGATTGGGCGACCGTCGTGCTCGCCTTCGTCGGCCTCGCGGCCGGCGCCCGTGTCATCTTTCTTGTCGGACAAGCGATCACCGATCCGCTCACCGAACTGCGCAGGGCCGTCGAACGCGTCGACGACGGGCAACTCGAAGCCCGGGTGCCGGTCTACGATTCGTCGGAACTCGGTGTGCTCCAACACGGTTTCAACGAGATGGTGGAAGGGCTCGCCGAGCGCGAGCGGATGCGGGAGATCTTCGCCCGCCACGTCGGTGACACCGTCGCCGACCTCGCGATGGAGCGCGGCGCCGGTCTGCACGGCACCAACGCCCACGTCGGGGTCCTGTTCGTCGACATCGTCGGTTCGACGGCGCTCGCCCAGGAGCAAGGGCCGGATCGGACTGCGGCGCTGCTGAATTCGTTCTTCGAGATCGTCGCCGACGTGGTCGATCACCACTCCGGGTTCGTGAACAAGTTCGAGGGCGATGCCGCGCTGGCCGTCTTCGGCGCACCGGTGAACCTCGCGAATCCGGCGGCATCGGCACTCGCTGCGGCCCGTGACCTCGCCGACCGGCTCACCGAAGGACTCGACATCGGGTGGGGGATCGGGGTGTCCTACGGTGAGGCCTTCGCCGGCAACATCGGTGCCGAACGCCGCTACGAGTACACCGTGATCGGCGATCCGGTCAATGAGTGTGCTCGCCTGTCCGACATGGCCAAGACCGGGCGGATCACCGTGCTCGCCAGCGGTTCGGCGGTGCATGCCGCGGGCAGCGAAGCGCATGAGTGGCAGCTGCTGGGGACGCGGATCGTGCGCGGCCGGACCGAGCCCACCCAGCTCTTCGCACCCGTCGATGTGGTGGCGCGAGCGCCGTCGGAGGGTCTCCTGTCCGGGTTGTTCAAACCCGCGCGGCGGATGGTCGGCAACCCGTTGCGCCTGCCGCTCAACATGATCGGGTGGTGATCGGCGAGCGTGAGCGGAACGGTCCGGACCGTGGGGCGTTGACGGGGCCGGGCCCTCGTCAATAGCGTGGGGGCCGCATCGACCTCGACGACCTGAACTGGGAGAAGCGGCGCTATCGGCGCTGGCGTGCCTACGGCGACTCCAAGATGGCCAACCTCATGTTCGGCAAGGAGCTGGCCGACCGGCTCACCGCCGCGGGCTCCGGCGTCCGGTCGCTGATCGCACACCCCGGGTACGCCGCAACCGAATTGCAGGGTCGCACAGAGACTCTGGGTGACGGCTTGATGAAACTCGGGAACAAGCTGCCGATTTTCCAATCCGCCGCCGTCCCTGCCCACCCTCTTCGCCGCGACCGTCCCCGACGTCGTCACCGGAACCTTCTTCGGACCCAAGAAGCTCTTCGGAATGCAAGGGCCCCCGGCACATTCGCGTTACACCAAGCAGGCCGACGACGAGGCATTCCGGGACCGGCTGTGGAGCCTGTCCGAGGAACTGACCGGGGTGAGCTTCGGGCTGTGAGCGCACCTGCGCACTGAGCCGGCGACCCGATCAACGCTCACCCCGATGCTCGGCGGATTGAGACGCAGGCGCCTACTGCAGGCTGAAGGTGATCGAGTTCGACGCGCCCGAGATGCCGTCGGTCACGCTGATCTTGTAGTCACCGGCGGTCCGCAGCTGATACGACTTCACTGCCGAGCAGTCGGCGGTGTTGGTGACGGCGGCCTTCTTCGGGATCTTCGGGCCGGTCAGCCGGATCGTCATCTTGCACTCGTTGCCGTCGACGACCGGCCCGGCGTCGATCGTGGAGTTCCAGCGCACCCCGATGCGGGTATTGCGGGGGTACACGCCGGGGCTGATCGCGGCGGTCTTGTTGGGGGTGTAGACCCACACATTGATCGATTTGACGCCGTTGGCGGCGTCGGGGCGACCGAGCTTCCCGTAGTGCTGGGGCTTGTCGCCGCCGGATGAGCCGGCGCTACCCGAGTCGGAGCTGCCGGCGCTACCGAAAAGCTGAGACAGCGGGTCGGCGCCTGCAGGCGACGCAGCCACGGTGATCGCGGTGGTGGTGATCGCGGTGGTGGCGAGCAGTGCGGCGGTCATCGGAGCCAGGTACGTGCGCTTCATCGAACTCTCTCGGTCGGTTTATAACGATTCGATTAAAGCACGCCTGGCCCCGGGCGCCGAACGGTCGGTCGTCACCACACGCCGGGTGGGCGGAACTGGACGCTGATGCGTGGCCCGACGCCCGCCGCTTTGGGGATGGCATGCTCCCAGGTGCGCTGACAACTGCCACCCATGACGAGCAGATCCCCGGAGGACAGGGTGAAGCGCAGCGACTGCCCACCTGACCGCGGGCGCAGCAACAGTCCGCGCGGGGCGCCCAGGGAGAGGATGGCCACCATGGTGTCGTGGGTGGCTCCGCGCCCGAACCGATCCCCGTGCCAGGCCACCGAATCCGAGCCGTCGCGGTAGAGGCAGAGTCCGGCGGTGGCGAATCCCTCGGGCAGTTCGGCGCGGTAATGCTCGGTCAGTGCTTGCCGGGCGTCGACGAGCAGTGGGTCGGGGAGCGGTGCGGTCGCCTGGTAGGTGGCGACGAGCCGCGGGACGTCGACGACGCGGTCGTACATGCGGCGACGTTCGGCTCGCCAGGGCACATGCTCGGACAATGAGTCGAAGAGCCGGGTCGACGACCCGAGCCAGCCGGGACGCAAGTCAACCCACGCACCGTCGGTGAGCCGACGGCGTCGGATCGCGGTCAACCCACCCAGCGTCGGCGCGGCGTCGTCGAGGTCGAACAACGAGGGCTGGATGCCGATGGACATACCGGCAGCCTACGCGCAGTCGAACGAATGTTCTACCTTCCGTCGGACCGGCGTCAGCGGTAGTCGTAGTGCGCCGGGCGCATGGGCGGGCACCGCGGGACGGGCCGGCTCCACGGGATCGACCGGGACGTAGCCGGCGTCGAGGGCCGGTCGGGGATCACGCTCACCGGCGTTGGGCCACATCGCCATTGCGCGCTCGGCCTGCGCGGTGATGGTCAGCGACGGATTGACGCCCAGATTCGCCGACACCGTCGCACCGTCGACAACGTGTAGGCCCGGGTGGCCGAAGACGCGATGGTAGGCGTCCACCACACCGTCGCGTGCCGACGCGCCGATCGCACAGCCGCCGAGGAAGTGGGCGGTCATCGGGATGTTCAGCAGGTCGACGACGGATCCGCCCGAATCGCCGTCGATCTCGCGGGCAACGGCCCGAACGGCCTCGTGTCCCTCGGGAATCCAGCGCGGCGGGGGATCACCGTCGCCGGCACGGCTGCGCAGGATCGGCCCCAAACGTCCGCGGCGAGCAGTCAATTCGATCGAGTTGTCCCGGGTCTGCATGACCAGCGCGATGATCGTGCGCTGCGACCATCGTCGTACCGACAGTCCGCGCAGGGCGACCAGCGGGTGCCGGAGCATCGCCGCGAGCGCTTTGAGGATGCGCGGAGTCCGGCCTCCGCCGTCGACCAGGACCGCCTGCAGAAGCCCGATCAGATTGCTGCCCTTGCCATATCGGACCGGCTCGATGTGGGTGTGATCGTTCGGGTGGAATGACGAGGTGATCGCGACTCCCCGGGTGAAGTCGGTGTCGGTGGTCCGCGCGGTGGCCGCGAGAACGGCCTCGGAGTTGGTGCGCACCACCCGGCCGAGCCGCGCGGACAGTCTTGGTAGGTCGCCGGAGCGCTGCATGGCCAGAAGGAGTTTGTTGGTGCCGTAGGTGCCTGCGGCGAAGACCACCTGATCGGCGGTGAAGGTCCGCGCGCCACGCCGGGAGCGGCGCCGACCGGTGCGGTGCGCGCGAATGACGTACCCGCCGTTGCCGTCCGGGGTGACACCGTGCACGGTGGTCAGCGGGATGATCTCGGCGCCGGCGCGTTCGGCGAGGTGGAGATAGTTCTTCACCAGGGTGTTCTTTGCCCCCACCCGGCACCCGGTCATGCACGCCCCGCATTCGGTGCAGCCGGTGCGATCGGGTCCCGCGCCGCCGAAGAACGGATCGGCGACCCGTCGTCCCGGCTCGCCGAAGTACACGCCGACCGGCGTGTGAACAAAGGTGTCGGCCGCGCCCATCTCGCCCGCGACCCGCCGCATCACCTCGTCGGCGGCTGTCACGCCGGGATAAGTTGTGACACCCAGCATTCGGGACGCCTGGTCGTAATACGGGTCGAGTTCGGCCGCCCAGTCGGTGATCGCGCCCCAATGCGGGTCGTCGAAGAATGCGGGAAGCGGACGGTACAGGGTGTTGGCGTAGTTGAGCGATCCACCGCCGACGCCGGCGCCGGCCATCACCAGCACGTCGCGCAGCAGATGCATCCGCTGTACCCCGAAAAGCCCCAGCGCGGGTGCCCAGACGTAGTCGCGCAGGCGCCAACTCGTCTTCGGCAGTTCATGATCGGCAAAGCGACGGCCGGATTCGATCACCGCGACGCAGTAACCCTTCTCCACCGCCCGGAGCGCGGCTACCGAACCGCCGAAGCCGGACCCGATGACGATGACGTCGAAGTGGTCACGCGGGGTGGAGGCGGGCGTTGCGGTCACTGCACGACCTTCAGTTCGTCGGGATGCGGCACCGCGGTTCGGTGCGTGGAACCGAGCACGTGATCGGCGGGATCGAATGTCGCCATCAGCCTGCGGTATTCGCTGGTGTAGTTCGGCCACATCACCGAATTGCGGCCGGTGGCATCGATATACCAGCTCGAGCAGCCCCCCCGATTCCACACCGTGCCGTCGAGTTCGTTGTCGAGTTCGGCGTTGTAGTGATCCTGCGCGGCCTGCGTCACCTCGACGGTCACCTTGTCGAGCCGGCGCAGGGCGGCCAGGGCGGTTGCGACATAGTCGGCCTGCGGTTCCAGCATCAATACGATCGAGCTGTGGCCCAGATTGGTGTTGGGGCCGTACAGGAAGAAGAGATTCGGGAAACCATGAACGGACACACCGCGATAGGCGCTCGGTGAACCCGCCCAGGTCTCGGCGAGTGTCTTTCCATCGCGTCCGTGGATGACCGACGCGATCGGCGGCTCGGTGGGTGTGAACCCGGTCGCGAAGATGACGGTGTCCACCTCGTGTGCGGTGCCGGCCGCATCCACCGCCGCGGTGGCGGTGAGGCCGGTGATGGCGCCGGTGACCGTCACGTTGGGACGCTGCAGCGCCGGAAACCACTTGTTGGTGAGCAGCATTCGCTTACAGCCGATGGTGTAGGACGGCGTCAACTGCCGACGCAGCTCCTCGTCGCGGACCTGCACTCGCAGTTGAGTTTTCGCGATGGCCGTGGCAATCGGCAGCAGCTGCGGGCGACGCGCCATCAGCAACACGTAGAACTCGCGATAAGCCCAGACCGCCTTGCGGACGATTCGGTGTGCCACACGGATTCGGCGATACAGGGTCCGTTCGAGTCGGCCGATCGAGCGGTCCAGGCGCGGCACCACCCACGCGGGGGTGCGCGCGAAGACGGTCAGATGGGCGACCTGGTCGACGATCTCCGGCACGATCTGGATCGCCGACGCCCCGCTACCGACGACCGCGACGCGTCGTCCGGCCAGGCTTCGGCTGTGATCCCAAGCGGCGCTGTGGAAGACGGTCCCGGTGAAGTCATCGGTGCCGGGCAGCGTCGGCGCCGTTGGCTCCGACAGTGCCCCCGGCGCGGCGACCAGGTGGCGACAGCGGAGACGCCCGCGCGAGGTGAGCACGGACCACTCCTGATCGTCGTCCTCCCATCGGGCCTCGAGAAGCTCGCAGTCGTAGTAGATCTGGTCGTCGAATCCGGCTGCGACACCGCGAAGATATCGGTGGATCTCGTCGCGGCGACCGTACGTGTGCGACCAGTCCGGATTGGGGGCAAAGGACAGCGAATAGAGCGAGGTGGGAACGTCGCAGGCAGCACCCGGGTAGTCGTTGTCGCGCCACACGCCGCCGGCGCCGGCCGCCCGCTCGATGGCGACGACCGTGAGGTCGGGATGATCGCGGCGCAGGCTGTGCAACGCGGCCAGTCCGCCGAAACCCACACCGACGACGAGGACGTCGGCGCACTGGGGCAAGTGCTCAAGGGTGCTCATGACGTGAGGGTGTCCTTCCACAGCGGGATCAGGCGGTTGATGACGTCACGGTTGGCCTCGGGTGTGCGGAGAATCGCCGAGACGGCCATGCCGCGGGCGAGCTCGGCACTGAGTTCGATCTGACCGGGGGAGTAGCGGTCACCGAACAACTCGAGCGCGCCGGTGGCGATGGCATCGGACACCTTCTGCTCGAGTGGGACCATCGCGGCTCGTAAGACCGGATCGGTGCGTGCGGCGACCCAGAGTTCGAGCGCGGCGTCGAACAGCGGTCCGCTGAACGCCTCGACGAGGATCTCGATGTCCTCGTCGCCGGTGCGCGGGCGGGAGAGCAGTTCGGTCATGCGGCGCTCGACGAGATGCCCGACCGCGGCGACGACCAGCGATTCGCGGGTGGGGAACTGGTGCAGGAGTGCACCCCGGGAGACCCCGGCCCGCCGGTTGACCTCCTGCGTGGTGGTGCGGGCATAGCCCACCTCGACCAGCGATTCGATGGTCGCGTCGAGCACTCGGACGCGGGTCGCGGCACTGCGCTGCGCCTGGGTTCGACGTGGGGCTGGATCATCTGGGGTGTCGTCGGTCACGGCGCTGATGCTAGCCAGGATTCCACAAACAGTCCAGACTGCTTGTAAATCGCGTACGAAATCTGGTCGTGGTGGTGCTGCGGTCTGCGTGGTGCGTGCGTGGGGGCTCAGAGGTACAGATTTCGGCGCGGGCCGCGTCCGCGTAGGTTGGGTTCATGCGATTCGGCATGTTCATTCCACAGGGTTGGCGTTTGGATCTCACCGGCATCGAGCCGGCCGCACAGTGGGCGGCGATGTCGTCGGTCGCCGCGGCGGCCGAGTCCGGCGGGTGGGACTCGGTCTGGGTATACGACCACTTCCACACCGTCCCGCTCCCCACCGACGAGGCCACCCACGAGGCCTGGACGCTGGTGTCGGCGCTGGCGGCGACGACCAGCCGCGTGGACATCGGTCAGATGTGCACCGCCATGAGCTACCGCAACCCGATGTATCTGGCCAAGGTGGCCGCGACCGCCGACCTGATCTCCGGCGGGCGGGTGCAGATGGGCATCGGCGCCGGCTGGTACGAGCAGGAGTGGCGCGCCTACGGATACGGATTCCCTTCCGCCGGCGAACGTCTCGCCCGCCTCGACGAGGGTGTGCAGATCATGCGTCAGGCCTGGCGAGAAGGACGGGCCACCTTCGCCGGCAAGCACTACACCGTCGACGACGCCATCTGCGCCCCGCGACCCCCGGGCGGGGACATTCCGATGTGGATCGCCGGCGGCGGCGAACGCAAGACGCTACGGATCGCCGCCGAGTACGCCGACTACACCAACTTCGACGGCACGCCCGACGGCTTCACGCATAAATCCGCTGTGCTGCAACAGCACTGCGCCGATCTTGGACGCGACTTCGATGCCATCACCCGCTCGGCCAACTACAACATCATGCTCGGCGCCACCGAGGCGGAGGTCACCCGCAAGCTCGACGACCTGCAGGCGCGCTACGCCGAGTTCGTGGGACCCGACTCCGCGGCCGCGACGATGGGCGCCTTCCGCGGCATGCCCGGCGTCGGAACCCCCGAGCAGGTCGCCGAGAACCTGAGTGCCCTTGCCGCCAAGGGGCTTTCGTATATAATCTGCTACTTCCCGGATGTAGCGCGCGATCGTGGGGACTTGGAACTGTTCCAGCAGAAGGTGATTCCGGCGCTGCGGTGAGCCGAGTCTCAATACTGCTGGTTGAGCCGCGGCGGTCTCGCTTCGCTCGACCGTCGCGGCTCAACGAGCAGAAGAGGGAGCGGTCGAGCGGCAGTAGCGGGCTGCCGCCTCGCTTCGCTCGCTCCTATCTCACAATCCCCGTAGTCGCTCCGCCGCCTCGGCGATGATCTCGGGACGTTTGGCAAAGGCGAAGCGCACCATGTGTTTCCACGGGTCGCGGTCGTCGGCGAAGACGCTCACCGGTACGGCGGCCACCCCGATCCGTTCGGGGAGCGAGCGGCAGAACTCGATGCCGTCGGTGTAACCGAGGGGGCGGGGGTCGGCGCAGACGAAGTAGGTTGCCTCGCTGCGGTGGACGCTGAAGCCGGCGTTCCTCAGCGCCGCCGACAACAGGTCGCGTTGCGCTTCGAGGGCGACGGCGGAGGAAGCGACCCAGTCCATCTCATGGTCGAGGGCATGCGCGACGGCCGGCTGGAACGGGCCCGAACCCACATAGGACATGTACTGCTTGGCGGTACGCGCCGAGGCCACCAGGTCGCGCGGGCCGCTGATCCAGCCGACCTTCCAGCCGGTGCAGTTGAAGGTCTTACCCGCACTGGAAATGCGTAGGGTGCGTTCGCGCATGCCGGGCAGCGTCGCCAGCGGTGTGTGTTTGCGGCCGTCGAACAACAGGTGCTCGTACACCTCGTCGGTGACGGCGATGACGTCGTGCTCGACGCAGAGTCGGGCGATCTCGGCGAGGTCGTCGTCGTGCAGCACGGTGCCGGTGGGATTGTGTGGCGAGTTGACGATGATCATCGCCGTCTCCGGTCCGAAGGCGGCGGCCAGCCGATCGCGGTCGAGGACGAAACCGTCCCCGTCGCCGATCAACCCCACGGTGCGCCGGACGCCACCGGCCATGGCGACGGTCGCCGCGTAGACGTCGTAGTAGGGCTCGATCATGATGACCTCGCGGCCCGGTTCCACCAGCCCGACGACGGCGCCGGCGAGGGCCTCCGTCGCGCCGACCGTCACCAGCACCTCCGTGTCCGGGTCATAGTCGAGTCCGTAGTGCGCGAGCTGGTGACGGGCGACGGCCTGGCGCAGGGCTGGGATGCCGATACCGGGCGGGTACTGGTTGTGGCCGTCGGCGATGGCGGACTGCGCTGCTGCCAGCATCGATGCCGGGCCGTCCGTGTCCGGGAAGCCCTGTCCGAGGTTCACCGCGTCGTGTGCGACCGCCAGGGCCGACATCTCGGCAAAGATCGTCGTCGCGAAGGGCGCTAGGCGCTGCACGGTTGCCATACGCCCAGGCTGTCACATCGTTCGGTTGACCACTTATCGCCGGTCATCTCGCATCCGGTCACACTCGGATGACAGACTGGGACGGTCGCGTGTTGGGAAAGGGCTGAGGAGAGTGGATGCCGCGCAATCCGGGTGAGCACTTTGCCGGCTACACCATCATCCGGCTCATCGGCCGCGGCGGCATGGGCGAGATCTACCTGGCCCGCCACCCGCACCTGCCACGCAACGAGGCCCTCAAGGTGCTGCCCGCCGAACTCAGCCGCGATCCGATGTACCGGCAGCGCTTCGTCCGGGAGGCCGAACTCGCCTCCAGCGTGGTGCATCCGTCCATCGTGACGATCTTCAACTCCGGTGAGTACGACGGTCATCTGTGGATCGCGATGGAGTACATCGATGGCATCGACGGGCTCAAACTGCTCCGGCAGCATCCCGGTGGACTGCAGGTGCCGACGGTGGTCGCGGTGGTCCGCTCCATCGGGGCGGCCCTCGACCGCGCGCACGCCCACGGGCTGCTGCACCGCGACGTCAAACCGGCGAACATCCTGCTGCAGGATCCGCAGGGGCCCGAGCCGCGCGTCCTGCTCGCCGACTTCGGCATCGCGAAATCCCAGCAGGATGTCAGCAATCTGACGTCGACCAACATGTTCCTGGGCACCGTCGCCTACGCGGCACCCGAACAACTCCTCGGCGATCCGGTCGACGGCCGGGCCGATCAGTACTCGCTGGCTGCGACGGTCTACGAACTGATCACCGGCCGGCCGCCGTTTCAGGGCGCCAACTCGGCATCGATCATCGCCCATCACCTGCACACCGACGCCCCGCACGCCAGCGACCTCCGACGCGGCATCTCGCCGGCCGTCGACGACGTGCTGTCCCGCGCGCTCGCCAAGCCGCCCGCCGACCGGTACGAGTCGTGCCGGGCCTTCGCCGCCGCGCTCGAGCGGGCGCTGACCGCTCCGGCCGCGAGCACCGTCGCGCCACCACGTCTCCAGAAGCGCCCCCAGCCGCAACCTCAGCCGGTGCCACCACCCCAGCCGCCACCCCAGCATCAGCCCTACCCGTATCAGCCGCCGCCGTCGGGTCCCATCGGCCCGGCGAGTGGACCGTTCACCGGGCCTGCACCGGTGCCGGAGCGGGACCGGAGTTCCGGGGTGCTCATCGGCCTGAGTGTGGCCGCAGTGCTGCTCCTGATCGGCATCGTGGCAGGCGTCATCTATGTCGGGAAATCGATCTCCGACGCCGCGGACAAGACCGCCGCGGGTACCAGCCGAACCGTCACCGGCACCGACGACGGCAGTCCGTCGACGCCACCGGGGGCGGGGAATCCGGCCACCCGGACGGTCGATTCCTCACCCGAGCCGATCACCGGTCCGTCGCAGATCTCACCCGGGGAATGTCTCACCATCGCCGAGCAGCCGGGCAACACGGGAAGCGTGCTGGCCTCCAAGGTCGACTGCGACTCGGCCGGCCTCAACTTCTACGCGGCATCGGTCATCGCGTCGAGTTCGTCGTGTGCCAGCACCCGCAACTCGATCATCACCTTCCCGGGTTCCAACGAGAAGCTGTGTATCACACCGAACTTCGTCCAATCGCTGTGCTATCAGGTGCCCCTCGGCGGGGGCTCGCTCACCGACTATCAGGAGGTGTCGTGTTCTGGGCCGCCGGCGCGGAACACGGTGCTGGCCAAGGTGACCCGACGCTCCGACGAGTCGATCAGCTGCGCCGCGGGGGAGACCCGCTGGACCTTCTCCGAACCGCAGTCCATCGGGTACTGCCTCGACGAGGTGTGAACCTGCCTCCGGTTTGGCTCTAGGGTTGTGGAATGTGTTGGTGCGCTGACATTGTCGGGTTGCGGGTGGTTTCGACGCGCTCCACCAGTACGGTCGGGTCGATCTCGATCTGAGCCGCCCCTTCCTGCTGGCTGAGCCGCCACGAGCCGCTAGGCGAGAGGCGTGTCGAAGCCACTGGTGAGTCGAGAATGTCAGGGCCCCAGTGCAGTCCACCCCGCCGGACCGGTGCTTGCGGACATTGTTGTCTCACCGGTGGTTTCGACGCGCGGCGCTCGTTCCTCGCCGTCGCGGCTCAACCAGCATATGGGCGGCTCGACGGCCAGGTGCGGGCGGCGCCTCACGAATGGGCGGCTGCGCTCAGCCCGTCGCCTCGTCGCCGATCGCCGGTCCGAGCAGATCGTCGGCGTCGGTGATGCGGTAGGCATAGCCCTGCTCGGCGAGGAAGCGTTGCCGGTGCGCGGCGTAATCGGCGTCGAGCGTGTCGCGGGAGACGACCGAGTAGAAGTGTGCCTGACCGCCATCGGATTTGGGCCGCAACAGTCGGCCGAGGCGTTGCGCCTCTTCCTGTCGTGAACCGAAGGTGCCCGACACCTGGACGGCCACCGACGCCTCGGGGAGATCGATGGAGAAGTTGGCGACCTTGGAGACCACCAGCGTCTGCAGTTCGCCGGACCGGAACCGGTCGAAGAGGGCCTCGCGCTCCTTGTTCTTGGTGGAACCCTGGATCACCGGTGCGTCGAGCTCACGTCCGAGTTCCTCGAGCTGATCGATGTACGCGCCGATCACCAGCGTCTGAGAATCGCTGTGCCGCGCCAGGATCGACTTCACCACGTTGACCTTGGTGTGTGCGGTGGAGCAGAGCTTGTACTTCTCCTCCGGCTCGGCGACGGCGTACTGCAGGCGCTCGTTGTCGGTGAGGGTGACGCGGACCTCGATGCATTCGGCCGGCGCGATCCAGCCCTGCGCCTCGATGTCCTTCCACGGCGCATCATAGCGTTTGGGGCCGATGAGGCTGAACACGTCACCCTCGCGGCCGTCCTCACGGACCAGTGTCGCGGTGAGACCGAGGCGGCGGCGGGATTGCAGGTCGGCGGTCATGCGGAACACCGGTGCGGGTAGCAGGTGCACCTCGTCGTAGATGATCAGGCCCCAGTCGCGGGAATCGAACAGGTCGAGATTGCGGTACTCGCCCTTCGACTTTCGCGTCATCACCTGATATGTCGCGATGGTGACCGGCCGGATCTCCTTGCGCTCGCCCGAGTATTCGCCGATCTCCTCCTCGGTCAGCGTGGTGCGGGCGATCAGCTCACGCTTCCACTGCCGTCCGGCGACGGTGTTGGTCACCAGGATGAGGGTGGTGGCACCGGCCTTGGCCATCGCGGCCGCACCGACCATCGTCTTGCCCGCGCCGCAGGGGAGTACCACCACGCCGGAACCACCGGCCCAGAACGAGTCGGCGGCCATCTCCTGATAGTCCCGAAGATGCCAGTCACCCTGATCGAGGCCGATCGGGTGCGCCTCACCGTCGACGTACCCGGCCAGGTCCTCGGCCGGCCAGCCGACCTTCAGCAGCACCTGCTTGAGGCGGCCGCGCTCGGAAGGATGGACCACGACTGTGTCGTCGTCGATGCGCGCTCCCAGCATCGGGGCGATCTTCTTGTTGCGCATCACCTCCTCGAGAACCGCGCGGTCGAGGCTGACCAGGGTGAGCCCCTGGGCGGGATGCTTGACCAGTTGCAGCCGGCCGAACCGGCCCATGGTGTCGACGACGTCCATGAGCAGCGGTTGCGGCACCGCGTAGCGGGAGTAGGTGACCAGCGCGTCGACCACCTGCTCGGCGTCGTGCCCGGCGGCCCGGGCATTCCACAGCGCCAGCGGGGTCACCCGGTAGGTGTGCACGTGTTCGGGCGCGCGTTCCAACTCGGCGAATGGCGCGATCGCTGCGCGGGCGGCCGGCGCGTCGGGGTGGTCGACCTCGAGCAGCAGCGTTTTGTCGGATTGCACGATCAGTGGTCCATCGGTCACCTGTCCATTGTCCAGATCAGACCGGCACCCAGCCACCCCGGCATCGACGACGCTTCGCGCGAACGCCACAGCAGCCTCACGCGTCCCGCCGACGGTCGCTCAGAAGACCCGAAGCCCCAGGCGTCGCCGAACACGCAGATCGAGCAGGTTGAGATGCAGCATCCCCTTGACGACCGGGCGCATCACCGGGTCGATGAGCCGGAAGCCGGCGAGCGTCGCGCGGTAGCGGCGCGCATGCCGCTCCGACCACCGCCATCCCATCAGCTCGCGGATGTCGTCGGGCAGGCCGGCGCTGATGACGTAGGCCATGCTCGGACCCAGCGTGCGGTGCGCGAGGGTGCCCAGTCGGCCGGCGCGGTACTCCAGGAACGACAGGTCGGACAGGCTCTGGAGTTCCGCGCGCACCGGCGGGTCGATGCGGAGCTTGGTGACCTCCGAACTCCAGTACGCGACCAGTGCGTCGTAGCTGCGCGGCCACTTCGACAGCGGCACGTTGAGGGCGGTGCCCAGTGGATGGGCTTGCTGGACAACGAGTTCCCGCTCCCGCGCGGTGAGCGGTCCGTAGAGCAGTTCGTACTGGTCGATGAAGTACTTGAGCAGGCACACCGCCACCCACAGCTGCAGCCGCGCGTCGCTGGCGCTGTAGCGGACCGGCGATTGCGGCGTCGAGTAGACCTGCTGGTGGATCTTGCCGACTTCGCGATGAACGAAGGCCTGGTCGTCGGCGTTGCCGAGCAGCGCGACCGCGAGGAACGTACCGGTGGTGCGGCCCCGCTTGATCGGCCGCTTGATGGCGTTGCCGGAATCCACCCGGCTCTCGTTGACGCCGTAACCGACCTTCGGGTTCGCCAGTTGCATGATGACGTTGGACCCGGCGATCGTCGGGCCGAGCGAGGTGATCAGGTCGGCGGGCTGACGGATCGGACGACGACGTCGCGCGCGCGGCATGTCCGCGACGAGGTCGTGCTGAAAGGGCGCGACCGGCTCGGGCAGATCGGTGTATTCCGGTGCGGCGCTCATGACCGTCCCTCCTGCCGGGTGATGAAGAAGTCGGGAAGCTTGGGATTGGGTGTGATCCGCCGGAATGGGTATCGCGCCGAGTCTGGCAAGAACCGGTCGATCACCCGGACGGTGTGCACGAGTGCGTCGAATCGCTTCTGGCGGCGGCTGTTCCACTCGATGCCGAGCAGTTCTCGGGTCTGCGGCGGCAGCAGGCCGGCGCCGGACAGCACGATGAGCCGCTGAAACGGCCGGGCACCGAGATTCCAGATGAACGTGGGGCCGCGGAAGGACGGATGCCGGGGCAGGGGCCGGCTGTCGACGTCGAGTACCCGGCCGGTGCTCAGATTGCGTTCGAGCACATCGTCGACGACGTGCCAGTAGTACTCCCAGAAATCCTCGCGGGTCTTCGGGATCACACGCTCGGGAACACCGAGGGCGCGCGCGGTGCGCTTCCAGTCGTCGTAGAGGGCGTCCTCGAGCTCGACGTCGACCTCACCGTCGAACACCCGACGGATGTCGGCCTGCGTGGAGTATCCGGTCGCGGCGACCCACAGGTAGGCATCCGCGTTGAGTGCGTGATATGAACGGCCATGCACGTCAACGCCTTTGACGTTGCTATGGACAGCGCGCAGGTGTTCGGCCGCGGCGTGGGCGCCCGCGTCGCAGTGGCCTCCATAGATGGCGAACATCGTCTGGAACCGGCGGGTGAGTGTTCCCCAGCGGTCGGTGTCGAACCTGGAGTGCTGGCCCGCACCCGCCCCGACCACGGGGTGGGCCACCTCCAACCAGATGGTCGACCGCGCACCCAGCAGGGCGCGCCAATCGTTGCCGTGGCGCCAACTGGCCGAGTCCGGTCCGAGCGGTGCTCGCGAGATGTCCTGTGCCGCAGGCACAGTGACCGTCGGAGTATCGGTATCGATCAACTCATCTGTCCGCATCGTCGCGGTCCCGCCTTCACGTCGTGATAGATGGAGTACCCTGACTCTATCAAAATGAGACGCAGAGCACATCACATCTCAGCGGGTGTCGGTGCGGGCCGGCGTAACCGCAGGTCAGCGCGCTGTCGCTGTCAGCAGTCCCACCAGGTAGGTCGTGGCAAAACGGCGTGCCTCGGCGGCGTCGCCGATCGGGATGACACTTCCACCGGGAGCCTCGATCAACGAATTCATGAGACGCGAGATGATCTCGCCGACCACCTCGATGTCGAGATCGGCGGGCAGCCGGCCCGTCTGCTGCCACGGCCGGAGGCTGGCGGCGATCGTGGTCCGGCCGAGGCGGACGATGGTCGCGTCGGTGAGAAACGCCGACAGTTCCGACGATTCACCCGCGTCGCGCAGGCTACGCGTGAGGAGTTTGGGTTGGGACGCCTCGCGGACAAAGGCCGTGAAGGTCTCCACGATCAGCTCCTCCGGGCCGGTGGCCGATGCGCCCGCGGCCGAGAGTGTGTTCGCCAGGCGGATCGCCTCGTCGATGATCGCGTACCGCACCAGGCGCCGCCGGTGGCGAAAGCGGCGGTACACCGTGGCCACCCCCACGCCGGCCTGTGCGGCGATGTCCTCCATGGTGGTCTCGGAGAACCCGTTCTCGGAGAAGCGGATTCGTGCCGCGGTCACGATCTTGCGCGCGGTCGCGTCGAGGTCACCGGGCAGTTCCCACGGGCCCTCGCTGGTCGGGACTGCGGTATCGGGATCGTCGTCAGACATCGTCGGCCGATCGGGAGGTCTCGCGCACGACGATCAGCCTACGGCGTCGCGCGGGCCGAGCGGGTCGATGACGACGAGGCCGCGAACCGCGCCGCTCCGATGACTCGAACCGCAATTCAAAGCATATGTTGCATACTTCACATTTCTTATACGAAAGCAGATTGCCTCCCTGCAATCGGCCGGATCAGCCTCCACACTGGTGCCGGTGGTGCCGACGGCGCTGGCACTGCTGGGCCGGGTGCAGGCGAGCTTCCCGGACGCACAACGCAACGGACTGCAGATCGCCACCCTGCTCGAGCGTATCCGCCGCGCCCTGCCCGACGGGCCGAACGGACCGGTCTTCACCGTCGACGTCGTCCTGCGGGCAGTGCCGTCGGTGGCGGCCGCGCTCGGCACCCGGGGAGCGCCCCGATGACCAGATTCTCGCGCGCCATCGTCTATCTGCTCGTGTTCGCGGCCTTCGCGGTCGCCGGCGGCGTGTTCATCGCGTGCGATCACCCGGCCCGTCTCCGGTGCGAGCGACGAGTTCACCGCGGAGTTCACCGACGTCGCGGGTCTGCGACCGGGCAACGACGTCCGATCGCTGGGCGTCCGGGTCGGTAAGGTCACCGGCATCGAGCTGTACCGGCCGGCCGGCGCCGACGTGACACTGGCCAGGGTGGACTTCACCCTGACCGACTCCCAACGAATCTTCGGCGACTCGCGGCTGGCCATCCGCTACCTCAACCTCACCGGAATCCGCTACCTCGACCTGCAGCAGCAGGCGCGGGCCGGTGCTCCCCGCCCACCCGGTAGCGTGATCGGAACCGACTCCACCACACCGTCATTCGACATCACCCGGGTGTTCCGTGGTCTCGCACCGGTGTTCGCGGTGATGAGTCCCGACGACATCAACCACTTCTCGGAGAGCATGCTGGCCCTCGTACAGGGCGACGGGACCGGACTCGATCGCTTCATCGCATCGCTGTCCAAGGTCGTGCAGTTCACCGACGACCGCTCCGCGCTGATCGACACCCTGGTGCGCAACCTGACCGAACTGTCCTCGTCGATCACCGGCGGGGCACAGTATCTGACCCCGATCGTCAACTACCTCGGCCGCTTCGGCTCGGTACTGGCGCGCGTGACACCGGAACTGCGCACCTTTGCCGACGTCTCCGGCGCCTTCATCGTCGAAGTGGACAAGCTGCTCGCCACCCTCGGGTTGCGGGAGAACGGCACCCCCGATCTCAATTACTTCGTGGGACAGGCGCTTCCGTTCGCCCGGGCGACGATCGGTCTGCTCGGCCTCACCCCGGGAATCCTCAACGCCATCAACACCGTGATGCCCGCGCCCGGTTCACCGGCCACCATGACGTGTTCCCGCGGCCGGGCCGATCTTCCGCCGGCGGTGGCGATCTTCATCAAGGGAACGCAGGTGACGCTGTGCAAGCGGTGAGATCACAACTGGTGAGAACACAAGCGCTGAGGTCGATTCCGCGTCTGGTGACCTCGAGGGCCACGGCCGCCGTGCGCTCCGTCGTCGACCCGCCGGCGCGCACCGCCCGTCAACGCTCGCGCCACGAATTGTTCTGGGGCGTCGGTGCCGTGGTCGTCTCCCTGGTGGTGGCGCTCATCGCGATTGGCATCTATGTGTTCACACCGGGACAGGTGCGTGTGGTCGCCCAGTTCGCCGAAGCCGGGCAGTTGCGCGTGGGTGACGATGTTCGGGTCGCCGGGGTCGCCGGGGTCGGCGTCGGTGCGGTCAAGAAGATCACACTGCGCGACGACCACGTGGACGTCGAGATGTTTTTGCGCAAAGGCGTGTTCATCGGTGCCGACTCACGCGTCGACGTGAAGATGCTGACCGTGGTCGGTGGCAGCTTCGTCGACATCGCCTCGATGGGACAGCAGTCCCTGGGGGACAGGTCGATCCCGGTCTCGCACACCTCCATCCCGTACAGCTTGATGTCGACCTTCCAGATCGTGACGCCCAAGGTGCGCCAGATCGACGGCGCGCCGCTGCGCGAGGTCCTCGTCCAGTTCCAGCAGGGCCTGTCGGCCAATCCGGGGCGTTGCGCCGCAATGTGGAGGTGCTCTCATCGATGCTGGCCAACCTCAATCGCAATCAGGACGAGTTCGGCTCGATGCTGAAACTCGCCGCCGACTACACCCAAACCCTCAACGCCAGTGGTGATCTCATCACCGCCATGGGACGCAACCTGAGTACCTTCGTCTCGGAGTACGCGATGTTCGGTGCACGGCTCAACGCCGTCCTCGCCCGGCTCGGATCGCTGCTGGAACGAGTCCGCGGACTGGCCTTGCTCTATGACGCCGACATCGATCCGCTGGTCCGCCAGATCGACTCCATCGGACGGCAATTCGGTCCGGCGCTGGCGCGATACACACCGCTCATCACGCAGGGACGGGACCTGATCAAACGGCTCGAGGGCATGGTCAAACCCGACGGGACCATCACCGTCGACAGCAGTCCCATCATCCTGTCGTCGGATATCTGTGTACCGATCCCGGGCGCGGGGTGCTGATGTTCGCCAGAATCCTGGGCTCCAAATGGCTCGTCACCGCAGCGGTTCTCGTGGTCGGCGTCGGCGCCGTGGTCGTCGCTGTCGGCACGCGTGAATCGGCTCCCACCGCCCGGCAATACTGTGCGGTGATGGCCGACGGCATCGGCGTCTTCACCGGCAACCCCGTCACCCGGCGCGGGGTCACGATCGGCACGGTCACCGGTGTCGAATCCCAGCGGGACCACGCGGTGATCCGGTTCGACGTCGACGGACAGTACCGGCTGCCGGTGGACGTGAAGGCGGCCACGGTGGCGCCGTCGATCATCGCGGTACGCCAGGTCGCGTTGATCGGTGACTATCACGGCGGACCGGAACTACCTGCCGGACAGTGCATCGACCGGGACTCGACCAGCACACCGGTGTCGCTGTCGCAGTCGCTGGAGGCCGTGTCGCAGGTGTCGCGGCAACTGATCTCCGACGGTGGGCCTCAACAACTGCGCAGCGTGTTGGCGGCCACCGGAACCCTCGACCGCGAATTGGCCGGCACCGGACCGATGCTCTACGCCCTGATCCGGCAACTGGCGATGCCGGGCCGCACCCCGATGGTCGGCGCCGTCGGCGACATGGCCCGGCTGATCGACAACGTGAGCGCCCTGTCCACCGGCCTCGCCTCGAACTGGGGGCTGCTGCGGCAGTTCGTGACCACCACGACCCCCCTCATCGAGCCGCTGGCCATCGACACCGTCGACGAGCTGACCCGCAGTGTCGTCGCCCTACCGGAGACACTGAACGTCACCGCCCGCCTGATCAGTCACTGTCAGCACTTCATCTGGCCGGCAACCGATGTGGTGGTCCCCATCGCACGGCTCGTCGGGGCCGGGATGCGCAACTTCGGCGACCTGCTGGGCATCGTGCCGCCGCTGATCCGCGCCTTCGACGTCAACTTCGACCAGCAGTCCCTGGGGGTGCGTATCACCTACCACCCGCCTTCCACCCGTATTCCGGCGAAGAACCCCGATCTCACCTGCGCCAACATCAACCGGATCGTGCCCGGTCAATGCCACGTCCTCGACCCGCACACCATGCAGGTCGACGCCATCAGCCTGGCCCTGCTCCTGACCGGAGCGGCCCGATGATCCGTTCCCGCACCATCTTCGGCGCGCTACTGCTCAGCGTGGTGACGCTGCTGCTCGTCACCGGATGCACGGAGGAGTTCTCGCCGGAACGGCTGCCGACCCCACAGTCGGTCCGCTCGGGACGCGCCCTCACCGTGGAACTCGACACGGTGGTCAACCTGCCGGCCGACGCCCGGGTCACCGTCAACGGGATGGACGCCGGCGTTGTCCGCTCCCTGCGTCTCGACGGCAACCGCGCCTTGATCGGGCTCGTCGTCGACGACGATGTGGCGGTGTCCACGGCGGCGTCGGTGGAACTCAAGCAGGATACCCTGCTCGGCGACACGTACGTCGCGATCACCAATCCGCCGAACTTCGGGCAGGCCGTACCGACGGGCGGCACGATCGGCCGGCAGAACGTGAAAAAGCCTGTCCAGGTGGAGGACCTGTTCATCAGCCTGGCCAACTTCCTGGGCAGCGGGAGTCTCCCGCAGCTCGGCGGGACCTTCGCCGCGGTCAACAACCAGTTCCCCGACGATCCGGCCGAGGTCCGACGGATTCTCGCGGTCCTCGTCGACACCCTGAACACCTGGGCCGAGGAGACCGATGACCTCAACGGAATGCTGCGCAACATCACCGTTCTGACGTCGCGACTGGCCGACGCGCGCGGATCGCTGCAGCACATACTCAGTCCCGCTGGTGTGCACTACGCCGAGGTGGTCAGTGAGATCCTGTGGCTCGCCGACATTCTCGCCCGACTGCAGCGCAGCATCCTGCCGTTGATGCCGTCGGTCCCGGTGATCACCTCACTCCGCCAGGTCATCGACAAGGTGCTGATCCCGTTTCTCATCCCGGGCTGGCCCGCCTATCACAGGCAGGCGTCGAATGCCGAGACGATGGTGCGGTTGTTACAGGACAAACTCATCCCGTACTTCAAACAGTCACCCGCACTGAATATTCGCCGACTGTCCATCGACAACGGGGTATCGGATCAACAGCTCGCCGATCGCATGGTGCGGGTGTTCCGGATGCTGGGGATGACGCAATGAGCACTTCGACGCGGCGCGAGATCGTGATCAACGCGGTGGTCTTCGTGACCGTCATCGCGCTCGCGGGATGGTATCTGGCGACGTCGGTGTATGACTGGACTCCCTGGGAGAAGTCGAAGACGGTGACCATGCGGGTGCACAACACCAACCTGGTGCTCACCGAGACCGGAGTGTGCGTCAACGGGGTCCCCGTCGGCGCAGTGCACGGGGTGACGCTGACCCCGGACGGAGCCGAGTTGTCCCTGCGATATCCGGCGGCGCAGAACATCCCGTCGAATGCGACGGTGGCGATCGGCCTGCAATCGGCGCTCGGGGAGCCCTACATCAACTTCGTACCCGGTCCGTCGGAGTCCCCGCCGCTACCCGACGGAGCGGTGGTCGACGCGAATCAGATCTCGGAGCCGGAGTCGATTCCCGGCATCTTCCGGCAGATTTCCCTGCTGTCGCAGGTCGTGTCCGTCGATCCCGTTGCGGGGGTGCTTAACTCGGTGTGGCAGTCCCTCGACGGCACCGACGCCGCTCTCGATCAGATCAGCCTCGGCAGTCGTCTGGTGGCCTCGGTGCTGCTGTCGCGCTCGGCGCAGATGCGCACCATGTTCACCAACACGCAGGTGTACACCAGTGATCTGGGCTGGCTGGTGAACACCCTGCCGGAGTTCTCGACCGGGCTGCGCGCGGTGCTGATCCACATCAAGTCCGCGCTGGTCGGTTTGGAGAAGCTAGTCTACACAACGGATTTCGACAACACGGTGCGCAACCTGGTCCATCCGTTCCTGGCCCGGTTGAACCCGTACATGAGTGACATCCTGCCCAATACCCTGGACGCGGTGGGTCCGCTGCTGCCGATAGCCAACGCGCTCAACGAGACCCTGCCGCAGATCGACATGAGCGACCTGCTGTCCCGTGCCCTCGCGATCTTCGGTGCGGGGGATGCGGCACGGCTGGTGATCACCCCCGCGCCGTCGGGCCCACCGTGAACCCGGCATCCGACACGACACCCGCACCTGAAGACAAACTGATGGGAGATGACCCGATGACGACAGACGACGACAAGCCGGAAATCGAAGAACAGACGGCGGTTTCACCGACGCAGGACGGTGACCGGGTGGCCGAGTCGGTGCCGCCGGACGGGGACTCTCCGTCCGACAAGGATTCCGACTCACCACCGGACGCCGAAAACGACCGCGCAGGTGATGCGGTTACCGGGCGTCGATTCAGGCGCAGCGACCGGGCCACCGGCACGACGACGGCGCGCCGCGAGGTGACCTTGTCCGTGCGGTCGCTGGCCACCGGGACGGCGGCCGTGGTGCTGGCGGGGGGCGCTCGTCGCGGCGCTGGTGGTCTTCGTCTTCCGTGACGTGAGTGCCCGCGACGACCTCGAGCAGCTGCGGGCCGAGCAGCAGGACCGGAACCGGGCCGAGCAGATCGCCGGTGACTATGCCGTGCATGCCGCGACACTGGACTACAATGACCTCACCCCGTGGATCAGTGCGATGAAGACCGGAGTGAGTCCGGAACTGCAGCGGCAGTACGACGTCGTGGGGTCCGCCATGGAGCAGGTGCTCACCCCGCTGCGGATGCAGACCACTGCCGCCCTGGTCTCGGCGAAGACGATTGATGTGGCCGGCAACAACTTCCGCGTTCAGGCCGCCGTCAACATGGACATGAAGACCGCACAGCTGCCGGGTGGGTCCAACACCGTGGCGGTGTACAGCCTCACGATCGACAAGGGCAACGGCTGGACGATCACCTCGGTCGGCGACCCGACCTCGGCCATCATCCCGTTGGGGATCATCGTCACCGTCCAGATCGGCAACATCATCAATCAGCTGGGCGCCCAATCACTCCTGGGCGCCGGCAGCGGTTTCGCCGTCATCCAGCAGGCGGCACCGCTGGCGGCGGGAATGCTGCTCGGCGGGGCCGGGGCGTCGGCCATCGCCGCCGATCTGGGAGCGCGGACAGTCCGCGAGGAGATCGACGCGATGCGCACGATGGGCATCGATCCGGTTGCCCGGCTGGTGGTTCCGCGTGTCCTCGCCGCCGTCGTGGTGGCACCGCTCATCGCATTGTTCATCGTGCTGGTGGGCGTGCTGTCGGCGTATTACCTCGCGATCACCTTCCAGGACGTCGGCCCCGGCAGCTACTGGCAGTCCTTCGGGTCGTTCTCGTCGGTGCGGGACATCTTCCTCGCGTTGTTCAAGGCGGTCGTCTTCGGCTTCATCATCGCCGTCGTCGGCTGCCAGCGTGGACTCGAGGCGCGCGGCGGTCCGCGCGGCGTCGCCGACGGAGTGAACGCGACCGTCGTCGTGTCCACGGTCGGGATCATTGGCGTGAATCTCGTTCTGACCCTTGTCTACACCGTGTTCTTCCCGATCCAGTTGGGGTGACCCCGACCCGTACGCTCCCCGAGCTCAGCGGGCGATCGGACGGCGCCGATCACGCGTCGAGGAGTTCGACACTGGTGATCCGGTGCAGCGAGAAGTGTTGATCATCGTCGCTGCCCTCTTCGGCGGCCACGAGCTGGCCGGCACCAAGGGTTCGGGGCGTGACGACGTGCCGGCTCGCCGATCCCTGCGCGTTGACGTAACCGACGCGGAGGCGACGGTTGGCGCGCAGGGCGAGTTGGATGAGGGCAGTTGCCGATTCGCCGCCGCCGGTGGCTCGGACGGGTGTCGACCGTGTCGTCGGGGCGGGGGTGGCGGCGTCGGCTCGATCGTGCGAACGCATGCGGCTCACCACGATGGTCAACTGTTCGCGGGACGGAGCGGTTCGCCGGGGTGCGGGGTGGCGGCGCTGACGCGCCACATCCACCCGGCTGCCGCGTTGCCGGAGATCGACAAGGGTTCCGGAGGAATCCTCACCGGACGGTGCGAAGCCCGCCGCCCGCAACTGATCGATCACGTCGCGCACCTCCGACGGCGACACGGCCACCGTGGGTGCCAGCGCCCGCAAGGCGAGGTGTTCGGCTGCGGGGGAACGCAATACCGCCGTCATCGTCGCCGCGTCCTCGCAGCGGATGAACGACGCCGCGATACCCACGCGCAGCTGTCCGTGTTTGCGCCCGACGTCCTCGATCAGGTAGGTGAGCGACTGGGGAACCGGTGTGCGCGAATGTGTGGTGAACATCGCGATGAGTTCACTGCTGCTGCGACCGGCATCGAGTGCGCGGCGCACACTGTCCTCGGAGATGCGGTACACCGATGCGGCGCCGCCTGATTCGAGGTCGGCGACCAACTCGACCTGCTCGGCGAGTTCGGGGGTCATCGGTCCCGGTACGGTCAGCGTGAGGTCGGCCTGGGTGAGGAAATGATCGACGGGCTCGGGGAGCGCGGCGTGCATGGCCTTGAGTGTGGTCGCCTCTACCTCGTCGGGATCACCCTCGGTGGACGCCGCGCGACCCACCGAGGTGAGTGCGCCGTGCGCCACCACGCCGAGTTGACGTGCCTCGTCCAGGGTTTCGCGCACCAGCCGCAGACCGAACCGACGCAGTTGTCGGGGCCGATGCCAGTGCAGGGCAGCGGTCACGGACTCCGGGGTGAGATTGACCGCGGGTTGGGCGTCGGCGAGGACGCCGAGGATGAGGTGGCGCTGGGTGGGGGCATACGAGTCGTGGAGTTCGCTGCTGAGGGCGGCCATCGCCGAGCCGTCACGATCGGGTTCGCCAACCTGCCACGCTCGGCGCGGCATCCGCAACCAGGTGTCGAGCAGTGCGGCCCACTGCCTTTCGCGTGGCTGATGCAGCCACGTGTCCGCGGCGGGAGTCGGCGCGAAGACCTGTTCGCCGGTGTCGTTGGCCGGTGGGGGATCGGGGAATCCGGCGTCGACGAGCCGAAGGTAGCCGGCCAGTTCCACGAGCAGGGCGAGGCGCTTCTGGTCGAGTCCGGTGACCTTGGCCAGCCGGCGCAGCTCCCGGACTCCCAGTGCACCCGAGCGCAGTACCGCCGCCGGGGTGTTGCCCAGCGCGGTGAGCAGTGACGTCATGTGCCGGATGAGTTCCAGTGCCTCGCCGCCGGCGGCGTCGTCCACCGCGCGTGCGGCGAATCGCGGCTTGGCCCCGGGGTCGTGGAGTTGCGGTGGACGCAGATCATTGGTTCGCAACGGCGGCTCACTACGCAGCAACGCTCCGACGGTGGGTGGCAATTCGACTGTCTGGTCGTCGATTCGGTCGAGCAGGCCGGCCGCGATCAGTCGGGGGATCGGGGCGGCCGGGTCGGCGTCGGGTGCGGCGTCACGGCTGCGGCCCAGGGCCGGCCCGCGCGAAAGCGTTTGCAGCAGTTCACGTTGCCGGTCATCGAGCTCGTCCACGAGGGCGGCCACCTCGTCGGTGGTCCGGTGCGATGCCGGCCCGGTGAGGTGATACGCCTTCCACGGCAACGCCGCGTCGGCCTGCCCGCCACTACGCAGCCATTCGTCGTCGAGCCAGAGGATTGCGCGGCGCAGGAGCAGATCGATGCGGGCGCGGATCTCGTCGGGGTCGGCACGATCGGCGATGGCGGCGACGATGTCGTCGGCGGTGACGTGGCTGTTGTGCGGGCTGCGCCGGACGCCCAGCGCGAGTGCCTGTTCGAGGACCGCGACGCTCAGCACGTCGAGGTTCTCGCCGGCAAGGGTCAACGACGCCGGTGCCAGCGCCCGCTGGGCCAGAACGCCGGTGCCCTGCGGGGGCGGCGAGGCGAGGTCGGGACGTTCGGCGAGGAGGTCGGCCAGCGCGTCGTCGGTCAGTCCGGCCAGGTACTGCGCCAGGCTTCGCCGCTGGTCATCCGAACTCATTCGATCGAGTCTACCGGTGCGGACCGCGCGGCTTCGGTGCCCGCGGACGGTCCGTTCAGATGGTGATCTTGTGCGGCGTCGACTGATTGGTGGTCGTGCCGTCGCCGACCTGTCCCTGATCGTTCTGTCCCCAGCAGTACGCGCCGTCGGTGACGAGTGCGCACGACGTTCCGGTGCCGGTGGTCACCGCAGTGACGTCCGACGGTCCGTCGACCTTGCGTGGCACCGAGACATCGCCGGTGCCGGAGAATCCGAGTTGACTGCGCTTGTTGTCGCCCCAGCAGTAGGCGGCACCGTCGGAGGCGAGGCAGGTGGTGCCCCACGCGGTTGCGATTGAGGTGGCGGTCTCTACGTTCTTGATCGTAGTGGGGGCACTTCGGCTGTCCGTGGTTCCGTCGCCGATCTGACCGTAGGTGTTGTCGCCCCAGCAGTAACCTTTGTCGTCGGCGATCGCGCAACTGGTGCGGCGGTAGACGCCTGGCTCGTCGTCGTTGGTGTCGTCGTCGTAGTAGTAGCCGCCGACGGTGACCGCGGTGACCTTGTTGAGAGAGACCTTGGTGGGTGTGGCTGGATTGGTGGTGGTGCTGCCGTTGCCGACCTGACCGTTGCTGTTGTCGCCCCAACAGGACAGCGTGGCATCGGCGACTGCACAGGTGGTGCCGTACCCGGTGGAGATCATCGTGACGTCGGAGAGATTCGCGATCTTGATCGGGGTGGCCGAACGTTCCGGGGTTGCGGTGCCGAGTTGGCCGCGGTCGTTGTCGCCGCAGCAGTATGCCTCGCCGGCGGCCACCGCACACGTGGTGCCGTAGCTGGTCGAGATCGAGGTGACGTCGGTGAGGCCGGGTACCTTGACCGGTGCGTGCGCTTCGCCCTGTGTTTGACCGTTGCCGACCTGACCGAACTGATTGTTGCCCCAGCAGTAGGCCTCGGCGTTCGCGACGGCGCAGGTGGTGACATTCCAGGTGTCGTTGTTGGTCTGGTAGGAGCCCGTTGCGACAGCGGTGACGTTGTCGAGTGTGGCGAGCTGAACCGGTGTCGTGCTGTCCGTCGTCGTATCGTTGCCCAGCTGGCCGCCGGAGTTGTCGCCCCAGCAGCTGACCTTCCCCTTCGACACCGCGCAGGTGGTGCCCAGGTCGGTTGCGATCAGGGGCTGGGCGGTCGTGGTGATCGAATCGTCGGAGCCCGAGCGTGATTGATTCCAGAAGAACACACCGACACCGGCGGCGACGAGGAGTGCGATCACCGCGAGTACCGATCCAACGATCAGGCCGGTCCGGCGCTTCGTGGGCCCGGCGGGGGTCGGTGGTGGTCCGTAGAAACCGGCAACCGGTTGCGGCCCGGACGGGCCCTGCGGTGGAAAGGACTGCGAGAACGGCTGATTCACGACCGGAGGGGGCGGTGGTGTGACCGGACGTTGACCGTGATGAACGGGAGCGCTGATGGCGGCACGGAGCGCGGCCGCGAAGGCCCGGCAATTGGGGAAGCGCTCGGTGGGATTCCTTGCGAAGGCGCGGGCGAAGACGTGGTCGAGGCCGGGAAGGTCGGGGCGGAGCCGCGATACCGGCACGATTGCGTTGCGGACCTGGCCCATCAGAATCGCCGACGGCGTGTCGCCGGGGAACGGTGCCTGCCCGGTGATCAGTGTGTAAGCGGTACAGGCCAGCGCGTACTGGTCCGACGCCGGCGACGCGTCGGCTCCGTCGATGACCTCGGGTGCCGAGTAGGCGAGCGTCCCGATGAACGCATGGGTGCCGGTCAGTGATGCCGAGTTCACCAGTTTCGCGATACCGAAGTCGAGGACCACGATGCGTTCGATCCGCCCGGTCCCGGGCTCACGCGTGACCATGATGTTGGCGGGCTTGATGTCTCGATGAATGACCTGATGGCGATGTGCGTAGTCGAGGGCGTCGGCGACATCGGTGATCACCGTGGCGGTCTCCGCCGGGGTCAGGCGCTCGGTCGCGAGGTCCTTACCTTCGACGAAACTCATCGAGAACCACGGGCGCCCCGTTGGCGATGCCGTACCGATGGATCGTGATGATGTTCGGATGGTTCAGCTTGGCCGCGGTCCGCGCCTCATTGGTGAACCGCTGCTGGAAACTGGAATCCCCGCCCCCGGCCACCGAGATGACCTTGAGTGCTTCCCGACGTTCGAGCTGGGGATTCTCGACCAGATAGACCTCACCCATTCCACCCTGGCCGAGTTGTGAATAACGCGGTAGTCGGCGATCTGGGTACCCGGACTCAACGCCACCGTGGCCTCCCTCGTTTCTGGTCATGGCGGTCCATGAACGAATCGGACACTACCGAATGAAGGGGCCATCAGGGGTTTTACTCATCCAGTCGTTCGACGGCGTGGCCCTTGAGGTGGGTGTGGTGATTCGTGTGACTGCTGAGGCGTGAGATCACTCAGAACGCACACGCGATTTAGGTCGCTGACCAGCGTCAATGGTTGTTGTCGCGCAACCAGATCACTGATCCGGCTGCGCGGCAACAACTTCCCGTGGGATTAGCTGCCGGCTGCCTGATTGACCGCGGCGATCAGGGCGTCGGGGGTGCTGAGTTCGTGGTCAGTGCCGTTGATCTTTACGGTCGGTGTGCCCTCGATCTCGCGGAGGCCCGCCTGCGTGGCCTCGGCGATCCAGGCGGCGTAGCGACGCTCCGAGATACACGCGGACACATCGGTAGCGCCGGCCTGCACGGCAAAGGCGTTGAGTGCGTTGTCGTCATGTCCTGCACCACCTTCGGCCGGCTGACGATCGAACAGAAGCGTGTGGAAGGCAAGCCATTTCGACCAGTCGCCACCGGTCGCCGTCGACTCAGCGACGCAGGCCGACGCGTTGGCCGCACGCGACGAGTACTCGTTCTCCGAAGCACGGTCGAGGAATGAGATGATCCGATAGTCGACGGCCACTCGCGGATTGGCCTGCATACCGCGCAACGCTGCCCCGAACTGGGCTTCGAACTGCTTGCAGAACGGGCATTGCAGATCCTCGAACACCGTTACGACCGCAGGTGGCTGGCTGCCGCGCGGCGCGGTACTGACCCGGAACGCGTAACCGGTCGCGACACTCGGCCGCACCGCGGCCGGTGTGCCTGATGGTGATGACGCCGAGGGTGATGTCGCCGCGGGTGATGTCGCCGACGCCGACGCCGCCGCTCCGTCCCCGCGCGAGGTGGAGTCCGAGTCGGAGTTTCGCACGAGGGCCCAGACGCCGACGCTGACCGCGGCTACGACGACCACCGCCGCGATGACGATCCCGGCAATCAGTGGCCCTCGATTCGACGGCTTTGCCGGCGGTCCCGGCTGACCGGGGAACTGCTGGCCCGGGAACGGCGCACCCGGGAACGGCGCACCCGGAAATGGTGCTCCCTGATTCGGTGCTCCCGAATATGGCGGCCCGGCCGGCGGGGCGCCGAATGCCGGACCGTTCGGATACGGCGCCGTCGGTGGGAATTGTCCCGGTGGGAATTCTCCCGGCGGGAACTGGCCGGGCGGGACTTGTCCGGGTGGGACTTGTCCCGTGGGGATCTGATCATGCGGAACCTGCCCCGGGTCGGGCCACCCCACGGGCGTGGTCTGGTCCGGATGCTGTTCGGTGGGCTGGACGTCCATCGGCTGCGCCTGCGTCGGCGCAGAGTCGGAGCTCACGTCGTCGTCGTGCCCCTTACCGTCGTTCTCCGAGACCACCGGCCAACCTCTTCTCGTCGTATTCCGTCCGGCGCCACAGTACGCAAGGTCCGCGGCCATCAACTGTGGCGCGACGCGTCATGGCAGAATGCTGGCTGTGACCGAGAAAGCAGTGACCGACAACGCAGTGTCCGACGACGCAGTGACCAAGCAGGTTGCGACGGCCAAGCACAGCAAGAAGCGCTACGTCGACAACGGCTGGCCCTTCGACGACGGTGAGCACGCCGTCTCGGAGTTCGCGACCAACATCTCCGGCGCGTTGTCGCCCTACGGCGATGTCGAGTTCCCGCTGCCGCTGGACGAGCTGCCGTTCGTGCAGTCCAAGACGGTCATCAACCGCTGATTTCATGCCACCGCCGGCGAGCGACCCGTCCGGCCGCGACCCCGGCCTGACGCACATCGACGCGTCGGGGACCGCGCGCATGGTCGACGTCGGTGGTAAGGCCACCACCAGCCGCCGCGCCATCGCGGGCGGAACCTTCCGGACGACGACCGAGGTCATCGACCTGCTCAGCGAAGCCCGCCTCCCCAAGGGAGACGTGCTGGCCACTGCCCGTATCGCCGGCATCATGGCCGCCAAACGCAC
Organism: Gordonia bronchialis DSM 43247; assembly: GCF_000024785.1. Lineage (NCBI taxonomy): Bacteria > Bacillati > Actinomycetota > Actinomycetes > Mycobacteriales > Gordoniaceae > Gordonia > Gordonia bronchialis. Next base: position 1,284,869 of record NC_013441.1, read on the forward strand.
CGACGAGCTGATCCCGCTCTGTCACCAGCTCGCACTGTCGTCGGTGGAGATCGATTTCGACATCGGTGCCGACCACATCGACGTCACCGCCACGGTTGCCACATCCGGCCAGACCGGCGTCGAGATGGAAGCCCTCACCGCGGTCGCCGTCACCGGACTCACCCTGCACGACATGGTCAAGGCCGTCGACCGCCGCGCATCGATGGGGGATATCCGCTTGCTGGAGAAGACCGGCGGCAAGTCGGGCACCTGGCGTCGGGACCACAGTGAGTGACGAGACGGTAAGTGACGGGACAGGGCGTGAGCTGCACGCCTGGATCGTGGTCGCGTCGACGCGGGCGAGCCGCGGCCAATACCTCGACCGTTCCGGGCCGATCATCAGCGACTGGCTCGGCGCGCAGGGTTTCACCGTCGACGAGCACGTCGTCGTCGCCGACGGCCCGCCCGTCGGCGAAGCGATCCGCGCCGCGATCTACGCCGAGGCGCACCTCGTGATCACCACCGGCGGAACCGGTCTGACGCCCACCGATCGGACCCCGGAGCAGACCCGTGCGCTGCTCGACGTCGAGATCCCCGGTCTCGCCGACGCCATCCGCACCGCCGGACTGCCGGCCGTGCCGACCGCTGTGCTCTCGCGCGCCACCGCCGGGGTCGCCGTGACAACACTGATCGTCAACCTCCCGGGCTCGACCGGCGGCGTGCGCGACGGACTCGGCGTCCTCGACGGCGTCGTCCACCACGCCATCGACCAGATCCGCGGCGGAGATCACTGATGGGGCACAGTCATCCGATCCGGGCCGAGGTCGCCGATACCGCGATCGACCTGATGGAGCACGAGCGCTGGGTTGCCGAGGCAGCGGCGGGGCACGCGGGCGCGATCGTCGGCTTCGTCGGCGCGGTGCGCGATCACGACCACGGGCGAGGGGTTCGCGCACTGTCCTACTCGTCGCACCCGACGGCACCTCGGGTGCTCGCCGAGGTCGTTGCGGAGGTGACACTCGACGCGGAGATCCGCGCGGTGGCGGTGTCACACCGGGTGGGTGACCTGGTGGTCGGTGACGCCGCGTTCATCGTGGCGGTCGCCGCCGACCATCGTCGGGCCGCCTTCGAGACGTGCGCGCGGCTCGTGGACGAGGTCAAGGCACGTCTGCCGGTGTGGAAACACCAGTTCTTCGACGACGGCTCCGACGAGTGGGTCGGATCGGCCTGACGCCGTCGTCCCGTGCGTCCGGGGGAGAGCAGAAGAATGGAAAAGGGCCCCGCACGGATCATTCATCGTGCGGGGCCCTTCGACAAGGGGCCCATCCGGGCCACTGCGCGGGTCCGGGCGACTCAGGGCTGATTCAGGTCAGCTCAGGGCAGCGGCAGCAGGTGCTTGTTCTGGTTGAACAGCTTGATCTGCTCCGGGCTCAGCTTGACGCCACTGTCCTTGGCGGCCTTCCACATCTGCTTGACCTCGGGGGTCACGTTCGATGAGTCCAGGGCGCTGTCGACCTGGTTGGCGACGTCATCGGTGGACTTGGCGTTGGGAGCCTTGGCCAGGTTGAAGTCCTTGTGCTCCGGGGCCTGCGGCTGGTTGCGGATCGGGTTCACGTCGTTGGGCGCGGTGCGCGGGGTCGGGCCGGAGAGCGGTCCGCCGCAGCTCGGCCATGCGCCCTTGCCCTGGCCGGCGAGAACACGCTCGGCGACGACGATTTGCTCCTCGCGAGTCGCCTGGTCGGCGCTCGGGGCGAACTGGGTGCCGCCGTGGCCGGCCCAGGTGCTCGGGCTGAACTGGAGGCCGCCATGGTAGCCGTTTCCGGTGTTGATGGCCCAGTTGCCGCCCGACTCGCACTGGGCAACCTGGTTCCACTCGGAATCGGTGGCGGCGTTGGCCGAGCCGGTGCCCAGCAGGGCTGCGCCACCGCCGAGGACTGCTCCGGTGAGCGCGACCTTGGCGAGGGTCTTGGTGGTCGTGTTGGTCGTCTGCTTGCGATGACGTCCGGACATGAATCGAATTCCTCTCTCCACGCGCCTACGAAGTCAGCTGTCGGGTTCGAGCGAGAGGTTGCTCGGTCCCGGGGCCTTGTGAGCCCTGGGACTTAACCCCAAGGACATCGGTGTGATGCCCGGTCTCAGGGGATGAGGGTGGGTCCCCCGTCCTCGCTCCTAGAAATCTGTTCTCGGTGTCGGTCTCGTCGGCGGAGCGAGGCTCGGCGCGGCCGGCGAGACGTTATCTTTCTGTCTGCTTTTCTGTGACCCCCGCGGGGTCGTCTCGTACAGTACGACGTTCATTCGGTCGAATCACAGGTCTCGCACAACCTGAATTCGGTGTCGAATTCGGGACTTTCGGCGCCGATGGGCCGTCATCGCAGTTCACGGCACCAGTGGTCGTCTCGTGTCCTACTTGTTACCTCACCGTTATGTGAGCAAGGTCACAGCGCGATTGTGGTCTCAGCCACCCGCGAATGGCGGCAACACGTCGAGGGTCGTGCAGTGGCCCAGCGGCCGGTTCCGGTCGCGGACGGCGATCTCGTCGCGCAGATACGAGCAGCGGGGCAGAACCGCGGCGAGAGCGGGGTTTCCGGCTGCGAGCAGAGCTTCCAGTTCGCCTACGGTCGTGGCCGGTTCCACGTCGACGACGACGCTCTCGGCACCTGCAGCCGCGCGCGCGGCAGCGAAATAGCGGACGGTCAGCTGCATGGGGCTCTCAGCCGCCGATCGCAGACATCGGCCGGGCAGGCTGCCGGAAGTCGGGGGTGTTGACCGCGTGCCCGGCCGCCTTGGCCCACGCGTTGGCGCGCCAGCGGGCCGCGATCGCATCGTCGATTCGGTCGTCGGGCAGGGTGCGGAGAACAGAGCGCAGATCCGTCTCGGTCGTCGCGAACAGACAGTTGCGCAGCGAGCCGTCGGCGGTGAGCCGGGTGCGGTCGCAGTCCCCGCAGAACGGCCGTGTCACCGATGCGATCACGCCGACCCGCGCCGGACGCCCGGCCCGCTGATGGCCGTCGACGATCCACGTCGCTGCGGGTGCGCTGCCGCGCGGCGCGTCGTCGGGCCGAAGGTCGAAGGCCGCCGACAACGCGCCGAGGATCTCGTCGGCAGTCACCATGCGCGCACGCGCCCACGCATGATCGGCGTCGAGCGGCATCTGTTCGATGATCCGCAGTTCGTAACCCTCCCGCAGGCAGAACGCGAGGAGGTCGGGCAACCGGGCGAGGTCGGAGTGGTCGGCGAGGACCGCGTTCACCTTCACCGGGTCGAGCCCGGCGTCGCGGGCCGCGGCCAGCCCGGCGAGGACGTCGTGCAGCCGGTCGCGCCGGGTGATCTCGGCGAACCGTTGCGCATCGACGGTGTCGAGCGAGACGTTTATGCGGTCGAGGCCGGCGTCGACCAGTCCGCGGGCCCGCCTGGTCAGGCCCAGACCGTTTGTGGTCATGGCCAGCTCGGGTCGCTGCGGGAGCGCCGCCATGCGCGCGATGATCTCCTCCAGATCGCGCCGCAGCAGCGGTTCGCCGCCGGTGAAGCGGATGCGGTGCACGCCGAGGTCCCGCACCGCGACGGTCAGCACCCGCACCAGTTCATCGGTGCTGAGCAGTTCCGCGGAATCCATCCAGTCCAGCCCCTCGGCGGGCATGCAGTAGGTGCAGCGCAGATTGCAGCGGTCGGTGACCGAGACCCGCAGATCGCGCGCTACCCGGCCGAAGGTGTCGATCAGCGCGCCGCCGGCTGCCTCCGGACGTCCCGGGGCCGACGCCGCGGCGTCGGGCACGCGGCGTGTCGGCAACCCGAGCGCGACGGTCGTCACTACCGTCTGGCTTCCAGAGCGCGGAAAGTGCTGGCGTGGAACACAAGTGGTTCGACGGTGGGGTCGGCGCGCAGGGTCTCGATCGCCAGGAGGACCACGGTGTGGTCGCCGGCCTGGATCTCGTTGTGGATGGTGCACGACAGGTGGGCGGCGGCGTCCGGGATGAACACCGCGCCGTCGTCGCCCAGCAGCGGCGTGATCCCGTCGAAGCGGTGCTCGGCGGTACCGGCCATCTGCCGGCACAGCTGCGACTGTTCACCGGCGAACACGCTCACGCCGATCGCCGGGGCGGTGCGCAGACGCGGCCAGGTGGTCGAGGCGTTCTGTACGCACACCGACACCAGGGGCGGATCGAGGGAGACAGTGGTGAACGAACTGGCCGCCATTCCGATCAGTGCGCGCGAATCCGGTTCGGCGGGGTCCTGGGAACAGACAGCGACGACGCCGGACGGGAAACAACTGTAGGCCTGACGCAATGCGGACGCGTCGGAGGCGGGAGCGAGCTCGAAGGCGATGCGGTCGGTGGTGGTCATCTGTTATCGCACCCGCCGCCCGGATCGAAGGGCCGCGACCAGACCGAGGGCGAAACCGAGGGGCGCGCACATCGTCAGCAGGTAGACCGCGGTCGGGGCGGTGTCGCCGTGGCTGACGAGCGGCGTGACGAACAGGGCGATCACGGCGAGGATTCCGATGGCGAAAACCACGCCGGCGACCGCGACCAGGCTCACCGATCGGCGCGCGGTTCCAGTGCGTTGCATACCTCCACGGTAGATCACTTCCCGGCCCCGGCCGGCCCAACCGGTGTGGGCTCACTCGCATGACGGGTAATGCCCGTGACTCGTCTGGCGGCGGTTGGCTACCATTGACCGACCAGGCGCCTTGCTCATCTTGTCCGAGCTTGTTCATGTAAGGCTCACTCGCGATGGGTGACGGTGCCTTTTGTTGTGACCGATCCGAACAGATGAGGGTGAGCACAGTGCCGACCGGCAAGGTGAAGTGGTACGACGCGGAGAAGGGCTTCGGCTTCCTGGCACAGGAGGACGGCGAGGACGTCTACGTCCGTTCTTCGGCGTTGCCCGACGGTGTCGAGGGGCTCAAGCCCGGACAGCGCGTCGAGTTCGGCATGGCCGCGGGACGACGCGGCCCGCAGGCCCTGAGCGTGACCGTTCTGGAGCCGGCGCCCAGCGTCGCCAAGAACACGCGCGAGGCCGCGCGTAAGGAAGTCAAGCGGCACAGCCCTGACGAGCTGCACGGCATGGTCGCCGATCTCATCACCCTGCTCGAAGGCAAGGTGCAGCCGGATCTGCGCAAGGGACGCTATCCCGATCGCAAGACCGCTCAGCGGATCTCCGAGGTGGTCCGGGCGGTCGCCCGAGAGCTCGACCACTGAGTTCGCCGGCCGGATGGCCGGCGTGTGCGTCCCCGGGCCGTCAGGCCTCGGGGACCATGTAATCGGCCGGTTTGGTGTCGACGGCCAGTACCCCTCGGGCCGGTCCGAGCGTCCCGTCCTGGTTGATGATCGCCGAGGGCAGGTTGACGGTGATCCCGAGCAGCACCGAATCGGGTCGTGACCGGAGGATGACGGTGTAGCGGCTGCCGGAGGCGTAGGTTTTTTCGTCCTCGTAGGGCCCGCGTGGCGTGGAGTACAGCGCAATCAGCGTCCACGGTCCCTCGCCGATGCTCGTCGACACCGAAAGGACCGCCGTCGTACCGATCGGGACCGGGACGTGCGGGGTGTCGCGCTGCGGCCGATCCAGCGGCGGATCGCAGCCCCGCAGGAACAAGTCGCACCACCGGACAGGGTCGATCTGGTGGAGTCCGTCATCGGTCGCCACGTGCAGGTAGGGCTGGTGTTCGCGGGGTGCGTCGCGCACCAGCAGGAACACCGCCGTCCCCACGACGGCGACAAAGAGCACGGCGACCGCCGTGATGATGGCGAGCGCCTTCTTCTCGCCGCTGCGCAAGTACATGTCAGTGCTTCCCGGAGTGGTCGGGCCGGTGGCCGGGGTGTGAGGTGTGCCCGCCGCGGTCCCGCGGCGAATAAGTCTGTGGCTGTGCGCGAGTGGGCGCACCGGACGGGCCGGCGGCGCGTTCGGTGCGCGGATGGGCGCGCAGCCGATCGGTGGTCGGGGCGGCGAAGGCCATCGTCGGCATCGCGTGGTCGGGACGCCGGCCACCGAGTCCGGGTACCAGCGACGACCCGCGCCACGTCATGATCGTCTGCAGCAGGCCGATGCCGAGCAGTACCGAGACCACGGTGAACCCGAGCCACAGATACGGCGGCAGCAGCACGCCCAGCGACGCCCCGAACACCCAGGACAACTGCAGGACGGTCTCCGACCGGCCGAACGCCGATGCCCGTGATTCGTCGGGCAGATCGTCCTGGATCGACGAGTCGAGGCAGACCTTGCCGATGGCACTCGTCCCGGAGGCGACGAGCGCGGCGATGCAGGCGGCGAGCACGTTGCCGAAGATGGCGGCGAGCACGGCGACGACGAAGCAGGCGGCCGTCGACCCGACGACGATGGTGGGCGGATTCTTCAGTTCCAGGCGGGTTCCGATGCCGTTGCCCAGGGCGTTCCCGACGCCCGCGGCCGCGCCGACCGCACCGATCAGCAGGAGCTGGGTGAACCCGCCCTCGTCGGGGTTCGCCGTCTGCTGCGCCTTGGCGTAGAACGCGATGAACAGGGTGAGGAACCCGGTGAGGATGCGGATGGTGCCGTTGCCCCACAGGCCCGCAACCACCTTGCGGCCCAGCGGCTGACGCATCTTGGCCGCGAGTCCCTTGGCGCCGTCCTTGGCGCTGCCCAGGACGCCCTCGTGTTCGGGGACGCTCGAGCGGGCGGGTTCGCCGTGGTAGGTGAACGTGGTCGGGATCTCGCCCTCGGTGACCTCCACCCAGGACGGGATTCGCATGCACAGGTAGGCGCCGGCCGCCGCGACGATCGCCAGCCACAGCATGGCGCCGGGCAGGTGGAACGGCAGCGCCTTGGCGAGGAGGATCTCGATCAACCCGGCGATCGCGCCGCCGATGATCGTCCCGCCGACCAGGCCGAACATGGTGAGCCGCGAATTCACCCGCGGCAGGTCGATGGTCGGTGGCACCACGCGCGGGGTGACCGCCGACTTGAGCACACCGAACGACTTGGACAGCACGAGCAGTCCCAGCGCGCACGGATAGAGGACCCAGGGGTCGTAGTTCAGTTGCTTGGCTGCCTCATCCCAGGAGACGTTCGCCATGATCAGCAGTGCCAGTACGACGCGCAGTCCGAAGGTGGTCGCCATCGCGATGCGCCGACCGCGCTGCAAGCGGTCCAGAAGCGGGCCGATGAGTGGGGCGATCAGGGCGAAGGGGGCGATGGTCAGTGCGAGGTAGAGCCCGACGCTGACCTTGGATTCGCCGGACGCGGCAGCGAAGAACAAGGTGTTGGCCAGTGCGACGGCCATGGCGGCGTCGACGGCGAAGTTGGCGATCACCGGCAGGGTCAGCGCGGTGAGCCCGGACTGGTCGGCGCCGTCGGCGGTTGCGGCGCGGTGGATCTTGCCGATGCCGCGGCCGGTGAGTTCACGGCTGCGCAAGGCGGCGACGCGCATCACGGTGAGCTTCTTGGGCATCCGCGGTCCGGTGGCCTCGGTCGGCATCGCACGGGTGCCGGTGCGGGCATCGGTGGGCTGGTCGGCGTCGTCCAGCGGCGGCAGGTGCGGATTGTGGGTCGGCGGCGGCAGATATGCCTTGCGGCCGGGTCCGGGGGCCGCGGCGGGACCCCAACCGGGTGCGGGCCGTCGCGGTCGCGGGGCAGGGTCCTCGGCAGGGTAGTTGGCCGTACCGGGATGGGCGGCACCCCGATGATCGGACCCACGGCGTCGCCGGGGATCATCGGCCGGGTGGCCAGGGTGCGGGTTCGCCGGACCTCCGGGGGCCCCGCGCCCCTCGTCGTGTTGTCGGGAACTCGGTCGGTGCACACAACGATTGTTCCCTATCGGGACCGCCACCCGCTTGAAGTGGGTCGTTGTGTATGCCACGTGCGCGGTGTTGCACACTGGAAACGTGACAGAACCCAGTGGTCCCGATGTGAACCCCGCCGCCGAGACGCCCGCCGAGCCGTCCGGCGACAGCAGTCAGCCGGGTGGGACCGACCGTCTTCTCGCCGCCGTCGACATCGCGCGTGACGCGTTGATCGACGACGGTCAGGTGCCCGGTACCCACCGTCGTGGCGTCGCCGAGGGCGACTGGGCTGCCGCACATTACTTCGACGCCGACCTCGCCGGTTACCGCGGCTGGCAGTGGTGTGTGGTGCTGGCCACCTCGCCCGGCTCGGAAGAGATCACCGTCAGCGAGGTCGTCCTGCTGCCCGGAGAGGGTTCGTTGCTCGCGCCCGAGTGGGTGCCGTGGGTCGATCGCATCGCCACCGGCGACCTAACCCCGGGTGATCTGCTCGCCGCCGAACCCGACGACCCGCGGCTGGTGCCGAATCAGGTCGACACCGGCGACGAGTTCCGGTTCTCCTCCGACGAGATCGATCCCGACGAGTTCGGTCAACTCAGCGGTGAGATCGGGCTCGGGCGTCGTCGGCTGTTGAGCCCGCAGGGCCGTGACGACGCCGCTCAGCGGTGGTACGACGGCGATTTCGGTCCCGGCTCGGCGATGGCGCAGGCCGCGCAGTTCTCGTGCTGCACGTGCGGTTTCTACATTCCGCTGTCGGGTGCGCTGCATGCCGCCTTCGGCGCGTGCGCCAACGAGTTCGCCGCCGACGGTCGCGTGGTGTCGGCCGAATACGGTTGCGGCGCACACTCCGACGTCCCGCCGCCCAAGGGTGGTGATGGCTCCCCGGCCTATGACGCCTACGACGACGGTGCGCTCGAGGTGGTCCGGGCCGAGATCGGTTCTGTCGCCGAACCGTCCGTTTCCTGACCGGCCCGGTGGTCCCCAGCCCGTCCGACGCTGACTCGTCCGACGCAGATCCGGTCAACCCAGATCCGTTCGGCACGGCGCGCGTGCGGGCGGCGACGCTGCAGGCGTGGCGGTCGTCGCCGACGCGGCTGGCCGAGGACATCGCGGCCGAGACCGATCTGGTCACCGTCGGCTATCGCGACCGGCTCCTGACCGAACTCGCCGCCAATGCCGCCGATGCCGCGGCCGTTGCCGAACAACCTGGGGCACTGACGATCTGGCTGTCGGGTTCGGAACTGCACGTGGCCAACACCGGCGCTCCGCTGAGCGTCGAAGGGGTGCGTTCGCTGTCGGCGCTGCGGGTGTCGGCCAAATCGTCGGACCGCGATCACCGCGATCAGGTGGGTCGCTTCGGTGTCGGGTTCACCGCCACCGCCACGGTCGCCGACCGGGTGGAGCTGCGATCCACCACGGGTTCGGTGGTCTTCGACCGTGCGGCCACCGCGCAGGCGATTGTCGATGCGGGCGTTGACCTTTCGTCGTCGATGTCGTCGAGTGCGTTCCCGTTGCTGCGGCTGCCGTGGGCGTCGGGGCAGCCACCCGCCGACGGCTTCGACACCGAGGTGGTCTTGCATCTGCGGGATCGGCCGGGCGAGGAGCTGTTGGATTCGATGCTCGCCCAGGCGCCCGATCTCCTCCTCGAACTGTCGGGGTTGAGTCGGATCACGGTGGCCGACAACGTCGTCGATGCCGAGTGGGTCGAGCGCCCGGAGTTGTCGGGGGCGGGTGCCACCATCAGCGAGATCGCCGTGCGGATCACGTCCGCGGGCGGTGTGCAGGTGCGGCGCTGGTTGCAGGCGCGGCGCGGCGCGACGCGATGGCTGGTGCGTCTCGACGGCCCGGCGGAGGACCCCGACCGCAACGTGTTGCGGGCTCCCACGCCGACCGGCGTCGAACTGTCCCTGCCGTGTCGTCTGATCGCCGGCCTGCCGCTGACCCCGGACCGTCGTCATCTGCATCCGGACGCCGACATCGCCTCGGCTGCACCGGGTTACGTCGCCCTGATGCGGTCGGTCGACCTCCGCCGACGGTTGGGTCTGGTGCCCGAGCCGCATCGGGCCCGTAATCGTGACGACGCCCGCCTCGTCGACGCCGTCCTTGCGGACCTGCGTGCGCAGGCCTGGTTGCCCGGCGTCGACGGGGATGATCTGGCACCCGCGAGATCTGTGGTGCTGCCCGGACTTTCCGACGATCTGGCCGCGGTGCTGGGTGAGTTGTTCGGTGACCTCGTCCATCCCGCGGTCTCCGACCCGGGACAATTGCCGATACTGCGGCGACTCGGGGTGGACGAACTCGGTCTCGCCGCGGTCGCCGAGCGGCTGGCCGGTGTGGAGCGCGCGCCGGACTGGTGGCATCGGCTCTACGCTGCGCTGGCGCCGCTGGTCGCCAGCTCGCGGGAGGTCGAAGAGCTTGCCGCACTGCCGGTTCCCCGGTCGGATGGCCGCATGGCCATCGGTGTGCGCGGACTCTACGTCTCCGAGTCGATCACGTCTGGAATGCGCTGGCTGCCGACCGTCGACCCGGTCGCCCGTCATCCGTTGCTGGAACGGCTCGGTGCGCAGGAGCTGACCGTGGCACAGGCGTTGGCCGATCCGGGCTTGGAACAGCTCGTCGACGCCGCGGCCGACGAGCCGGATGGCGAGCTCGCCGCCGGTCTCGCCGATGAGGTGCTGACCCTCCTGCATGCCGACGAGGATGCGAAGGTGCCGGCCGGGCTCGCCGGGCTCCCGCTACCCGATGATGCCGGCGACTGGCGCCCAGCAGACGAATTGTTGCTGCCGGAGAGCCCACTCGGCTCGGTGCTCGTCGACGATCATCCCTTCGGCATCGTCGACAGCTCGATGCTGGACGCCTACGGCGCGGACGTGCTGCGCCGGCTCGGCGTGGGATGGGGATTCATGGTGATCTCCGACGATCTGCCCACGGCGCCCGACCACGAGCTGCCCGACGAGGAATTGTGGTGGGACGGTCATGATGAGCCGCCCGCCGAACTCCACGCGGTCCGCGATCTCGATCTGGTGGACCCGGATCGCTGGCCGCGAGCGCTGGAATTGCTTGTCGCCGACGAGCGTATCGCTCCGCTGCTGCGTGACCGGGATGGGTACACCGCGTGGTGGCTGCGGGGCAACGCCGAGGTCGACGGTCTGTTGCTGGGTGACTACCGGGCCCCATCCGACCGAGCCCTGCAGGGGGTGCTCGATCCCTTGCCGCACCCGCACGCCGACGAGTTGGCGGGCACGCTGGCCACCCGGGACCCCGCTGACGCGGCGGCGGCCTCGCTGCTGTTGACCCGCCTGGCCGATCCGGACCGCCGCGTCAGTGCCGGCGTCGCGGCCGGAGTTCATGCCGCGGTGATCGACGCCTGCCGGCACGGACGGTTCAGCGTCGACGACGTCGAAATCCCCTCCGGGGCGCGCACTCTGGCGGAAACCGTGAGCGATGACGCGATGGTCGTGGACCAGCCGTGGCTGCTGGCGGTGCTCGCCGATGAGGAGGCGGTTCTGGCCGGACGCGTGATCGACTCCTCGGCCGCTGAGATTCTTGCCGACCTACTCGAACTGCCCTGTGCGAGCGACGAACTGACGACCGTTGTTCGTGACGAGGGGCAGGCCGTGACCTGGGACGAGGCGGTGGCGGTCCGGTTCGGTGCGCTCCGCGGGGATGTGCCACCGTCGGGTCAGGTGCGCCTGCACGATGCACTCTGGGTCACGGTCCGCCGCCGCGACGGCGAGCGCGAGCGCCGGGTGTCCTGGTGGGTCGACGACCGCGGAGTCACTCACCTCCAGCGTTGACCGTGCGTCCAATTCCGTTGACCGTGCGTCGAATTGTGTTGACCGTGGTCGGATTGCGTTCAGTGGGCATGAATTCCGACGGTCAGGATGGCGGCCAGTTGTCGGTAGGCGGTGGCGTCGTCGAGCCCGGTGACCTCGGCCACCTCACCACGTTGGATGCGGCTCATCATCGACGCCGCCAGATCGGCCGCGAAGGCGGCGTCGACGTCGCGGAAGGCCCCGGCCGCCGCACCGTCGGAGATCAATGTCTGGACCCGACGCGCGGCTGCCGCGGTGTTGAGCTCGTAGAGCGCGCGAGTGGGGGAGAAGGCGTTGACGTCGCGGATGAACGCCGCCGACGCCGGTGCCAATGCCTCGCCGACGGCGAGCAGATAGGTGCTCACCCGCTCGGCCGGATCGTCGACGGCGGCGACGCGGTCCTCGACCTGATCGGTGGCGGTGCGGAAGAAGTGGGTGACCGCGAGGGTCGCGAGTTGCTCCTTGCTTTCGGCGAGTGTGTAGAGCGTCGACTTCGAGCAGCGGAGTCGGGCGGCGATATCGGCGATGGCGAGATGGGCGAATCCCTCGTCGAGGAACAGCGTGAGCAGCGCGTCGAAGAGGGCGGCACGTCGCCGGGTGGGGAACCGGTGCGGTGCGGACATGTCCGATCCTTTCGTGGCGTCAGCCGATATAGTACTGTAGAACGTACCTGAGTACTGTTTCTGTTCCCATCGGAGGTCTGATGCCCGTCGAACGTCTTCTTCCCAGCGACGAGGCTCGCGACCTAATCGCCCTTGTCCGTGACATCGCCGACAAGCGGATGGCGCCGATCGTCGACGAGCACGAGAAGGCGCAGACCTACCCCGAGGGGTTGTTCGCGGAACTGGGGGAGGCGGGACTGCTCGGACTGCCGTACCCCACCGAATGGGACGGGGGTGGACAGCCCTACGAGGTGTATCTGCAGGTGCTCGAGGAGCTCGGGGCCCGCTGGGCGGCCGTCGCTGTCGCAGTGAGCGTGCACGGGCTCGCGTGCCATCCGTTGATGAACTTCGGCACCGACGAACAGAAGCAGCGTTGGCTACCGGATCTGTTGAACGGCAAGCTCATCGGCGCTTACAGCCTGTCCGAGCCGCAAGCCGGTTCGGATGCGGCCGCGTTGAACTGCCGCGCCGTCGTCGCCGACGGCGGGTACCGGATCAACGGCGCCAAGGCGTGGATCACGCACGGGGGGATCGCCGACGTGTACAACGTGTTCGCGCGAACGGGCGAAGGGTCCAAAGGGATCTCGTGCTTCCTCGTCGCCCGCGATACCGACGGACTGCGCTTCGGCAAGCCGGAGGACAAGATGGGATTGCATGCGGTGCCGACCACCGCGGCCAACTACGATGACGCGCTTGTCGACGCCGACCGCCTGATCGGTACCGAAGGTCAGGGACTCCCGATTGCCTTCTCCGCGTTGGACTCCGGCCGACTCGGTATCGCCGCGGTCGCCACCGGACTCGCGCAGGCAGCACTCGACGCCGCCGTGGAGTACGCCCAGGAGCGAACCACCTTCGGCCGCAAGATCATCGACCACCAGGGCCTGTCCTTTGTGCTCGCCGACATGGCTGCCGCGGTCGATTCGGCCCGGGCCACCTATCTGGACGCGGCCCGACGACGCGACGCCGGGATGACCTACTCGCGTGCCGCGGCAACCGCCAAACTCGTCGCCACCGACGCGGCGATGAAGGTCACCACCGATGCAGTGCAGGTGTTCGGCGGTTACGGATACACCCGCGACTTCCCGGTCGAGCGCTATATGCGCGAGGCCAAGATCACCCAGATCTTCGAGGGCACCAACCAGATTCAGCGGCTCGTGATCGGTCGGGCGCTGGCCGGCTGACGCGCCGCGCCGAAATCTGTACCTACGACCGGCGAGTGGACTATCCACGTGCCCTGCCCCACTGATACAGATTTCAGCGGGGATCGTAGAAGAACGTCCGCCGGTGTGCGCGCCAAAAACGCCGCCCGCCCAGCCAGGCAATGACCCGAAGCGCCGTCGGAACCCGGGTGAGGACGGCGGCGCGGTCGGCGTCGTCGAGTCCGGCGAGCATGGCCGGCGCCAGCGTGAGTGCCTCGCGCAAAGTGGAGCCGTCGCCCATCTTCTTTTCGAAGTCCGTCCATTCACCGGGCGTCATGTGTCGCTGCACGATCGCGATGGCCTCACCCTCTTCGTGCGCCAAATGATTGCCGAGGACGACGCGGGTACGCTCCACGGCGCTCGCCAGGTCGGTGCGAATCCTCTCGCAGCCCCCGAAGTCGGGATCCGGAGTGGCCATCCGCAGGAATCCGGCCGTGCACAATGCCATCAGCGGGTCGATGACCTCGTGCTCGGCTTCCATGGCATAGATCACCACCTGTTCGGCGGGGTTGCTGCGCTCGAGCAGCAGCGGCCACAAGACCTCGTCTTCGCCGGTGTGGTGGTGGTGCAGCGTTTCGCAGAACAGCGACCATCGTTCGGCCAGCGCGCCCCAGGTGGCGATGTCGTCGACGGGGGGGTGTGGGACACACGCCGCGAAATCGGCCAGCTCGCGACGGAAGAAGTGGTGGATCACGTACATCATGAACGGGTCCACCGGTCCCTCCGGTGCGCCCGCCTGTCCGGGGAGTCGTAGCTGAACGGGATAGGCGAGGTCGGCGGCGGGTACGGTGGTTGTATGTGCCGCGGAGTAAGCAGCGGTGGTGGTCGGGGTCGTGGTGATCATGGGGATCGGCCTTCTGCTGGTGTGTGAGCGGGGGTGCTGGGACAACCATGCGCGCGCACGCTTGTGAGCTACTTGAGAGTGACTTGTCCGGGAAACCCCGACCGCGACCCAGGTGGTGAGCCGCGGCCGGGTTCGACGACGCGTCGGGCGGTCAGGCCGGCTGCAACTGCGCGTCGGGATCCGGGTCGGAGCTTCGACGCTGTGGTGCCGGCGCGTCATCGAAGACGCTGCCCTCGACGTCGAAGTCGGGGAGCAACCGGTCCAGCCAGCCGGGCAGCCACCAGTTGAACCGTCCGAGCAGCGTCATCGTCGCCGGGACGAGCACCATCCGGATGAGTGTCGCGTCGAGCAGCACCGCGGTGGCCATCCCGAGACCCAGCATCTTGAGCACCACGTCGGCCTCGGTGGCGAAACTCAGGAACACGGCCACCATGATCGCCGCCGCACTGGTGATGACCCGGCCGGTGCGGGCGAGTCCGGTCACGACGCTGCCTTTGGCGTCACCCGTAGCCAGCCAGTTCTCCCGGATGCGGGAGAGCAGGAACACCTCGTAGTCCATCGACAGCCCGAACAGGATCGCGAAGATCAGGATCGGGACCCAGCTGGACACCGCCACCGTGTGATCGATACCGAAAAGCGAGAGACCCCAACCCCATTGGAATACCGTGGTGATGACGCCGTAGGCAGCGGCCACCGACAGCAGGTTCATCAACGCCGCCTTGATGGGTACGGCGATGGAGCGGAACATGATGGTGAGCAGCAGCACCGACGCCGCGACGACGAACCCGATGACAACCCACAAACGTTCCTGCAGTTTATCCGAGATGTCGCTGAAATACGTTGTCGCCCCGGTCAGTATCGCCCCATCGGGCAGGACGCCGCGAATGGCGGCGAGCATCTGCGGGGTGCCGTCGGCGGCGGGATCATAGGCCGAGTTCACCGTGATGACGGCCAGCTTCCCGTCGGGGGAGACCATCGTCGACGATAATCCGGCAACTCCGGGGATGGACGCGACCTTGGTTCTCGCATCGGCGATTTCGCCGCTGCTCACCTTTTCGGTGGGAGCGACGATGGTGATCTGGGCGTTGGCGCCGGGACCGTATGCGTCGACGATGAGGTCGTGGGCGCGACGGGTGGTCAATTCGGTGGACTGCGCCCCGGAATCTGTGGCCACGTACGCATCCCGAGTGCGGGTATGGCCAGCGTGATCATCACGATCACCGCCACCAGACCGAACGCGACGGGTCGTCGGCCGACCGCCGCCGCCCACCGCGCGGTGAGCGCCGGCCGGTGAATCCGTTGTGCTGCATCGTCGACAATCGGTCGGCGGGCCTTGCGGGACAGGAGCCGATGCCCGCACAGTCGGCACACGGCGGGCACGACGACCAGTGTCGCCCCGAGCATGGCGACCACGGCGATGGCGGTGGCGAACCCGAAGGATGAGTAGGTGGCCAGTCCGGCCAGCCGCAGACCCATCAGCGAGATCAGGACGGTGAGCGCGGCGAAGGTGGCCGATCGGCCCGCGGTGGCCACCGCGCGTGCCGCCGATTCGACGGGATCTACTCCGGCACGCAGGAATTCGATGTTTCGCGACACCACCAGCAGGGCGTAGTCGATGCCGACGCCGAGGCCCACCATGGTCGCCACCAGCGGTGCCGACGGGCTAACCTCAATCGCCGCGGACAACAGGCCGATGGCGGCGCTCGCGATGGCCAGACCGCCGATCGCGGTGAGGATCGGCAGACCCGCGGCGACCACCGACCCGAGCGCGATGACCAGGATCACCAGCGCTAGCGTGATACCGATGATCTCCGCGTGTCCCTTGAGTGGCGCGGCCGCGGTCTCCGGGACGCCGCCGTTCATCTCGACCTGAACGCCCGCCGCGCGGGTCGGCGCCACCGCCTTCTCCAGCGGCTCGATGTTGCCCATCAGGGCGTGATCGGTGACGGGGACGTCGTAACCGACGACGATGATCGCGGTGTCGCGGTCCGCGCTGAACCGTGCATCGTCGACGGTGGCGACGTGATCGAGCGTGGCGAGGCGGGTGCGCAGATCGTCGACGGTCTGTTGCTGCAGTGGTCCGTGGTCGTTGTGCACGACGATGCGGGCGTCGGCGTTGCCGGCGCCGGGGACATGTTCGCGCAGTAGGTCGATTCCGGACTGTGATTCGGTGCCGGGGACGTCCCAGTTCTCCTGGGTGACGCCACCGAAGGCCATGTTGAGCGACATGACGATGGCCACGGCGGCGACGAAGCCGGCCAGCGCGCGGAACGGATGCGCTGCGCTCGCGCGGCCGATCCGGTAGAGCAGGGGGGTCTTCATCTTCGGGGTTCCTTTCGGGGTGTGATGTCCCCGTTAGGGTGGGTGTCGGTACTTGCGGCGTACTTGTGCTCGGCTTGTCCGGCGAGCAGCCGACCGACCGGAAGGGGCCTTGATCGTGTTGGTGTCACCCACCGAGCTCGACGAGAGGGTCCTGGACTGGGTGATGGATCACCGCACCGAGCCGTGGCTCACCCTGGCGCGCATCATCACGATCACGGGGAACACCCTGCCGATGGCGCTCGCGACGCTCGTGGTGGTGATCGTTCTCGCGACACGTGGATACCGCGTCGATGCGGTGTTCGTGGGTGCCGGTGCCGCGCTGGGCAATGTGGCAATGGTGGGTCTCAAACATCTGTTCAAGCGGGAACGCCCTCCCGAGGTGCACCGGCTGGTCGACATCGACACCTTCTCGTTCCCGTCGGGGCACGCGATGATGAGCATGATCATCTTCGGGCTGTTCGCCGTCGTCGCCTACCGCCGCCTCGAGTGGGTGCGACGTCATCGTCTGATCCTGCTCATCGCACCGATCTGGTCGATCGCCATCGGCATCACCCGGGTGTATCTGGGGGTGCACTGGACCACCGATGTGCTCGTCGGGTGGGTCCTCGGCGTGGTCTGGGTGGGGCTCTGCGTTGTGGTCATGAACCGGTATGAGGTACGTCGGGCCGTCGATCCGGTGCGAGGTTGAGTCCCTGGACGATCCGACGATGTTGGTTCGGCCGGACGATAGGCGAATCGCGGTCACTGCCGGTTTACTGGAACGATGCCGAACCCTGGGCGTGGCTCGTCCGACGACCCCGCCGACGATCCGCAGGAATCCCCGACGGTCATCGAACCGGTCGCTGACCCGACGGTGATCCCCGGACACCCACCGGCCGACGAGTCGCCCACGGTCTACGAACCCATCGACCGGCTGTCGTTGCGCAAGTCGATGCAGAACCCCACCGAGCAGGTGGCGCCGCCCACGTCGGCGGGACCCACGTCGGTTGGACCTCCAGCTGTGGAACACACCTCGCTGGGCCCGGCTGCGCCTTATCGGGCCACCCAGGTGAACCCGTCGACACCGATCCCGGCCCTCGGCCCCTTGCCGGCCGGACCCCAACCGGCCGGACCCCCACCGGCCGGACCCCCGTACGGTCCGCCGCCGGGGATGCCACCCGGATACCAGGGCGGCCCGCCGATGCCGCCCGCCCCACCGCGCCGGAAGCGTTCGCGGGCCCCATGGATCGTGTCCGGTGTGGTCCTGGTTCTCGTCGCCGCACTCGTCGCCGGGGGCGTGGTGTGGTGGCAGCATCGCTCATCCGACGACGATCAGCCGGCGCTGCTCGCGGGGCAGCTCACGGGGTCGTATCCGACGGCGCCGAGCGCACCGCAGTGGACGGTGAAGCCCAGCGACTTCGGCGGCGACCGGTTCGTGTCACCCCTGCCGTGGGACAAGCAGTACCAGAGGCCCGGTGCTATCCACGACGACACCACGCTTGTGACGCTGGTCGGCGACAGTTCGACGGGGTATGCCGACCTGAACCCGCTCGTGGGCGTCAACACACACACCGGTCGGCACTGGACATTCGGCAAGCGTGTCGCACAGTGCGCCGACACGGTGGCCGACAACGCGGTCGCATGTGCCGACACCAGCACCGTTTACGTCATCGACGTGCGCACCGGCGAGAGTACGACGACGATGCCGCTTCCGTCCGGCGGATTTGGATTGGCGTTCAACGGGTCTGCGGTGTTCACGCGATCCTTCCTCGAAGGCCACAACTCGGTGGTCATCTCGAAGCTCTCGCCGACCGGTACACAGTGGCAGCGTGAGGTGGCCGTTCCCGAACCCCTGCCGTCGGGCGACTCGTCGGGGTTCACCGCCACCAAGCACCTCGTGGCGACCGGCAGCGGCACTGTCGTTGTCGTTTCCGCCGACGACGGTCGCACGATTCTCGCGAAACCCGGCCGGGCCGACATAGGGAAGCTGCCCGACGGTTCGATGACCGTCATCACCGGGAACACCGACGGTGGAAACCCGACCGACGGACCGGTTGTGCATGTTCGACCCGACGGCACCACCCAAAGCCTTGGTGGCAAGACGTTTTCCGTTCCCGGAGTGGTGACCACCGGACAGCGCGATCGCATCATGGTCGGCCGGTCCTACACGTCCGTGAATGACGGTACGGCCGTGTGGTCGGTCCAGAGCGACAACGAGTACGCCTCGCCCGAGGTCTATGTCGCCGACGATCGTGAGGTCGTGGTCTCCGGCCTCGGCAACGGGTCCCTGGGTGCCGTCGACACCGCCAACGGCCGGGTCATCTGGACCGCGTCGGACGTCGGCGAGGTCGTGACGGACGGCGAACACCTCATCGGCGCGTCGACCGACGGGGGACTCACCGCCATCGATCTCGAGACCGGTTCACGGCTGTGGTCGGTGGACGCCGCCACTCTGGGGAACCGGGCCATCGGCGGGCAGTCCACGCCGTCGGCGCCGCAGGTCCTGGTCGGCGGCGGAACCCTGGCGACGTTTACTGCCGCCACTATCACCGCCTTCGCCCCCACCGGCCCCCGCGCCATCGTCCCGGGCACCACCCGCAAGCAGTCCACGGACAACGGAAACGGTTCCGGCGGAACCGAATACGTGACGCCGTGCGGCAGCCCACCGAAGTTCACCCCACAGTCGTTCCGCACCAGCTCGGGGGGACTCGGCGTGACCATGAAGGTGTCGGCCACCTGCCCGGGCGGCGACATCCTGTGGGGTCCGCAGACCCGCATCACCATCAAGGACGGCAACGACCTGGTGGCGTCGGGCAACTTCGACTTCTCGCAGACCCCGGTCGCGGTTCCGTCGCTCGACGACGCGGGGACCGGCCTGACGATGGAACTGACCTATCCGCCGGGATCGTTCTACCGGCTGCCCGACACGCTGTCGACGCAGGCGAGCACCGACCGCTTCCTGGTGGATTGCGACAAGGGACCCACCACCGGCCAGCCACCCAGGCTGACGGTCCCCGACGAGGGTTCGGCCGCGACCACGGCGACGGCCACCGGCCCGTCGCTGCCGCCGGGCACCGATCTCACCGCCGCCAGCGTCGACGCCCTACGGGTGCAGGCGAATTCGGATCGCGCCTTCATCTTGACGAACCTGAACAACCGGTGGGTGGCCCAGCTGAGTTCCAAACGTCCCGGTCTCAACGCGGAGGGTCGGATCTGGGACAACCAGGCCATCCTCGACGAATTCCTGGCCTTGCGGCTGCGGTTCAGCGACGTCCGCCTGCTCTACAGCGACGAGTGGCCGGTGTTCAACTATCGCGGCTGGTGGGTGACCGTCGCCGCGGCCACCTTCCCCGGGCCCGATGCTGCCAACAATTGGTGTCGGGCACAGGGATTCACCAAGGACCACTGTTTTGCGAAACTGATCAGCAGCACTCGGGGACCCGAAGGATCGACCAGGTACTGGTCGTGACCGACGCGACATTCCCGGGCGCCCAAGTGGCTGCGCCGTCGACGTGCGGCACGTACGGTCATCGTCATGGATTTCTCTCCGTCACCGCGGTCGGCTGAGCTGACCGAGCGGGTTCGCGCCTTCATCACCGCCGAGATCGACCCCGTGGAGCCGGTCATCCACCGCGACATCGCGAGCCGCCGCGACGGCGGGGGAGACCCGTGGGAGCCGTCGCCGCTGATCGCGGAGCTGCAGGCCAAGGCACGCAAGGAAGGCCTGTGGAACCTCTTCCTGCCCGCGGCGCACGCCGGGAGCTACGCCGCGGACTTCGGGACCGACGGCGGTGCGGGCCTGTCCAACGTCGACTACGCGCCGCTGGCCGAGGCGATGGGTGTCTCGCAACTTGCGCCGGTCATCTTCAATTGCAGCGCCCCCGACACCGGCAACATGGAGGTCCTGCTGCGCTACGGCACCCCCGAGCAGCGCCAGCAGTGGCTCGAGCCGCTGCTGCGCGCCGACATCCGCAGCGCCTTCTGCATGACCGAGCCGGCGGTCGCGTCGTCGGATGCCACCAACATGGCAGCCAGCGCCGTCCTCGACGGCGACGACGTCATCATCAACGGCACCAAATGGTTCTCCACCGGCGTCGGCCACCCCGACTGCAAGATCCTCATCTTCATGGGCGTCACCGACCCCGACGCCGACCGGCACGGCCGGCACACGATGGTGCTCGTTCCGATCGACGCCCCCGGGGTGCGGGTGGACCGCATGCTGTCCACGATGGGCTACTTCGACGAACCCTTCGGCCACGGTGAGGTGTCGTTCACCGATGTGCGCGTCCCGGCGTCGAATATCCTGCTCGGACCCGGACGCGCCTTCGAGATCGCGCAGGGCCGACTGGGTCCCGGACGTGTCCACCACTGCATGCGTGCCATCGGGCTCGCCGAGCGGGCGCTGGAACTCGGTGTGCGACGGGCACTTTCACGCGAGGCGTTCGGCCGGCCGCTGGCCAAGCTCGGCGGTAACTCGGAACGGATCGCCGACGGCCGGATCGCGATCAACCGGTCGCGGCTGCTGGTGCTGCACGCTGCCTGGCTGCTGGATCAGGGGAT
Source organism: Gordonia bronchialis DSM 43247 (assembly GCF_000024785.1). NCBI lineage: Bacteria > Bacillati > Actinomycetota > Actinomycetes > Mycobacteriales > Gordoniaceae > Gordonia > Gordonia bronchialis. The sequence goes on from NC_013441.1 coordinate 1,305,983, forward strand.
GTCGCGCGAGGCGGTGTCGGCGGTGAGCGAGATCAAGGTCGAGGTACCGAACATGGCGCTCGACGTCATCGACCTCGCCATCCAGTTGCACGGCGGTGCCGGGCTGACCGATGACTTCCCGCTCGCCGCGGCATGGGTGGGTGCCCGATCGCTGCGTCTGGCCGACGGCCCCGACGAGGTGCACCGCAGCGTCGTCGCCCGGATCGAACTCGGCAAGTACAAGTGACCGCGGGGCTTCACGGTCAGCGGATGCGAGAGGGACACTAGGTTGGGAGACAACGACACCGGCGCCACCGCGGTCCGCGCCGAAGACGAGTTCGACGTCGGGCGGGTGGCCGACTGGCTGAGCCGGAACGCGGGGGTCGACGGCGTCCCGGAGGTGGCCCAGTTCTCCGGCGGGGCGTCGAACCTCACCTATCTGCTGCGCTATCCCGACCGCGATCTGATTCTGCGTCGCGCGCCCCGGGGCACCAAAGCCCGTGGCGCACACGACATGCGACGCGAGTACCGGATCCAGGAGCAGCTGGGCAAGGTACTGGACTACATCGCGCCGCTGGTCGCCTTCTGCGACGACGAGGACATCCTGGGCGCCGACTTCTACGTGATGGGGCGTATCGACGGTGTCATCCCGCGGCGTGAATGGCCGGCCGAGGTGCCCCTCGACGCCGAGCAGGCCCGTCGACTGTGCCTCAACTTCATCGACACGCTCGTCGAGCTCCATTCGGTGGATCCCGAACAGGCCGGACTGTCTGACCTGGGTAAGGGATTCGGTTACGTGCGCCGGCAGGTCGACGGGTGGACGACGCGGTTCCGTAACGCCCACACCGACGATGTCCCCGAGTTCGGCGCGGAGATCGCCTGGATCGCCGACAATCAGCCCGACGACGTAGCGAACTGCGTCATCCACAACGACTACAAGCTCGACAACGTGGTCCTCGACCGGGACGACCCGACGCGCGTGATCGGCATCCTCGACTGGGAGATGGCCACCCTCGGGGACCCGCTGATGGACGTCGCGGGCTCCCTGGCCTACTGGGTGCAGGCCGACGACGGTGAGGTGATGGCGGCGATCCGTCGCGTCCCGACTCATCTGCCCGGCATGATCACCCGCGCCGAGTTCGTCGAACGGTATTGCGACCGTATGGGTTTCGACATGACCCCGGAACAGTGGCGCTGGTATGAGGCCTTCGGCCTGTTCCGCTCGGTGGTCATTGCCCAGCAGATCTACTACCGCTACTACCACGGTCAGACCACCAATCCGGCCTATGAGCGTCTCGGCCAGGCGGTGGTCGCTCTCGGCGCTCGGCTGACCGAGATCATCGCCGCCGGCTGACGCGGGCCGAAGCCGCGGCGAAGAAATTCGCGATCCCTCTCCTCTGAGACGAATTCGCTCGATATGCTTCATATATGAAACTTGATGTGAGCGCGTTGTGAGCGGGACGGTCATCGTGCTCGGGGTGGTGGCCGTCCTGGCGGTGCTCGGCGTGGTCTGGCTGGTGGCGTTGTTCGTTCTGTTCGGATTGGCGTCCCGGCCGGACCGCTTCCGGGTACGGGATATGACGCTCGACGAGGTAGACGACTACATCGAGCGCCGCGCGGCTTTCGCGATCACGATTCGGGAGACGACGCCGCTGTCCCGCCGCGAGGTATGGGAACGCCTCACCGGTGCGCCCTATCTGAGCTCCCTGTCCATGCTGGCGGGGCCGGAGTGGTCGGTGTCCGGAACGGGACGCGTCGCGGTCGGGGCGACGCGCACCATGTCCGGCACCTTCCTCTCCGTGGCCCAGCGCCTCGCCGCCGTCGACGAACGTGAGCGGATCGTGCTGATCGGCACCGGCGTCTCGGTACCGCTGGCCATCAAGGACTTCGCCGAACGCTTCACCCTCACCGACGGCGAACGACTGAACACGATCACGGTGACCTGGGAGATCGCGGGATCACCCCGCTGGGTGGGATTCCTGCCATGGCGCTGGGGTGCGCCACTGATCCGCCCGGTGCTCGCATTCGTGTTGCGACATATACTGCGGCTCAAACCATTTCGACGGCCCGGGACTGGCAGGCCGGAGGTCGACGACGCCACCCGGCGCCACGATCAGTCCAGTCCCTCCTGAGCGCCGCGATCACCGCGTCGCACACCGGCACGCTGGACGGTGACGATCGTCGTACCGAGTAGTCCGACGCCCAGTCCGACCAGGCAGACCTGCAGGGCACGGTCACCGCCGACGTCGGCCAGCCACACCACCAGCGTGGCGACCGCCCAGGCGAGCATGCCGATCACGATCACGGGTTCCGGCGCCCGCAGGAGGCGGGGGAGTTCGGGGATCTGCGCTGCGTCGGTCATGACCCCAGGGTAACTTTCTCGGGGTGCCCACCGATTCGTCGAGCGAGCCCACCAACCCGAGTGACCCCACCGAGCCGTCGCGGGAACCCACCGAGCCGGTGAACCCACCGGGCAAGGACAAGCGGGGCGAGGACGTGCCGGCTTCGTCGGAGTCCGACGGCCCGGCCGCAGCGACCGGTGTGCTCGATCGCTACTTCAAGATCTCCGAGCGGGGTTCGACGCTCAACCGCGAATTCCGGGGCGGCCTGGTCAGCTTCTTCACGATGGCCTACATCGTGGTGCTCAACCCGATCATCATCGGTGGCGTCCCGTCGACCGACGGTGCGCCCGCCAAGAACGCCGACGTCCTCGGGCACGTGCTGCCGTTGGCGCAGGTCGCCGCGGTCACCGCGCTGGTCGCCGGTGTCATGACCATCCTGTTCGGTCTGATCGCCAACTACCCGTTCGCCATCGCCACCGGGCTGGGCATCAACAGCCTGCTGGCGGTCTCCATCGCGCCCGAGGTGACGTGGCCCGAAGCCATGGGGCTGGTGGTGATCGACGGCATCATCATCGTCCTGCTGGCGGTCACCGGCTTCCGAACCGCGGTCTTCAATGCGGTACCGGCCGAACTCAAGGCCGCCATCGCGGCCGGCATCGGATGCTTCATCGCCTTCATCGGTTTCGTCGACGCCGGGTTCGTGCGGAAGCCCGAGGCCGGCACCACGCCGGTGCAACTCGGCTTCGACAACTCCATCACCACCGTCCCGACCCTGATCTTCGCGATCGGCGTCCTCGTGATGGGCGTACTGGTGGTGCGCCGGGTACCCGGCGGACTGCTGATCGGGATCGCGATCACCGCGGTGGTGTCGATCATCCTCGAGGCGATCTTCGATTTCGGTTCCTCGATGGACAATCCGGACGGCTGGAGTCTGTCGATCCCGGAACTGCCCAAGGCACTCGGCGGGTGGCCCGACCTCAGTCTCGTCGGCGACGTGGACCTGTTCGGCGCGTTCACCCGGATCGGGGTGCTCGCCGCATCCGTCTTCGTGTTCGCCCTGGTGCTGTCGAACTTCTTCGACGCCATGGGCACCATGACCGGCCTGGGCAAAGAGGCCGGACTCACCGACGAGAAGGGAAACCTCCCCGGCATCGGTCGCGCACTGGTTGTCGAGGGCACCGGCGCGATCGTCGGCGGTGCGGCCTCGTCGTCGTCGAACACGGTGTTCGTCGAATCGGCGTCCGGTATCGCCGAGGGCGCGCGCACCGGGCTGGCCAACGTGGTGACCGGCCTGCTGTTCCTGGTGGCCATGTTCCTCACCCCGCTCTACGAGGTGATCCCGCTCGAGGCGGTGGCTCCGGCTCTCGTGGTGGTCGGTGCGCTCATGATCGGGCAATTGCGTTCCATCGATTTCACCCGGTTCGACTATGCGCTGCCGGCGTTCCTGACCGTCGTCGTCATGCCGTTCACCTACTCGATCGCCAACGGCATCGGTGTCGGATTCATCAGCTGGGTGGTGATGGCGACCGCGGCCGGAAAGGTCCGGAGCGTGCATCCGTTACTCTGGGTGGTGGCCGCCGTCTTCGTGGCCTACTTCGCCCGGGCGCCGATCTCCGACCTGATCAACTGACGATCGGACAATCCGGAAACCGCTGTCGTCTGAATGGTTCAATTGACCCGGTGTGCGCTGCGCAAACGCCGTTGTGATCTACGCTGATCGGGTGCATCAACCGTACGGGGACGGGAGCCTGGCGGGCGATCTCTCGCTTGCTGTGGTCCGATTTGCGCGACGCCTTCGAGGGCGTCGCGAGAACAAGCTCGTGTCGCTGACCCAGTTGTCGGCGCTCAGTACGCTGCATCACGAGGGACCGATGACCCCGGGCGCACTTGCCGCCGCCGAGCGTGTCCGCCCGCCGTCGATGACGCGGGTCATCGCCTCGCTCTCCGATCTCGGCATGATCAAACGCGAACCCCACCCCACCGACGGTCGGCAGGCCATCGTGACCCTCGCCCCGGCCGGCCGCGACGTCGTCACCGACGAACTCGCCGCGCGCAAGGCGTGGCTCGACGACCGGCTCTCCGAACTCACCTCCGACGAGCGCGACACCCTGCGCCAGGTGGTCGCGATCATGAACAAGATGATCAACTCCACCGACAACTGACGCCCTGCTTCGAGCCGGCGCACCACTGCTGGTCGAGCCGCCGCCCCACCACAGCTGGTTGAGCCAGCGGCCCACTACTGCTGGTTGAGCCGCCGGCCCACTACTGCTGGTTGAGCCGTCGGCCCACTACTGCTGGTTGAGCCGTCGGCCCACTACTGCTGGTTGAGCCGGCACGGGCGAGCGCAGCGAGACCGAGCCGAGTCGAAACCACAAGCGAGGCAACGCCTGTCAGCCACCACCACGTGCACCCCGCGGTTGCGAACATCTCCGTCTCGCGATTTGGTTTCGACGCGCGGCGGTCTCGCTACGCTCGCCCGTCGCGGCTCAACCAGCAGTGGTGGGCGGCTCAACCAGCAGGGGTCGCGGGCGTTCGGCGGCGCAACCAGCCAAGCGGGTCGGCTCAGAAGAACGTGCCCGCGAACGGGGCCCGCGTCGTCGCGAAGGCGTGATCGAGGTCGTGCAACAGATCCGGGGTTGCCGTCCACAACCGCCCGGCGGCGGCAAAGGTCGACGGCCGGGTGCCGCCGAGGTAGATCGCGGCCAGCACGGAGGCATCCATCCGCACGGTCGGAGTCGCCGACGACGGTGCGACGATGGCGCCGCCGTGCCGGACCGTCACGTCGAAGACGCCACCGTGATCGCGAAACCCGTCGACGACCTCGATCACCGCATCCAGGTCGGCGGCATACTGCCGGGCGCCGAGGGCGGCCGGCACGTCGAGGATGCGCAGCCACATGTCGTCGGAGCGACCGGTCACGATGGGGGCCCGCAGATCGGTCAGCTTGACCGGCAGGGGATCGTCGACGGGGATCGACGCGGTCACCGAGGGGATGAGATCGAGGCTGGTCAGAACCCGCCACAGCTCGGTGTGAGCGTCGTCGGTGGCGGCGAAGACCTCGTTGACCTCGGCGTGCACCGGACCCGAATCCGGTTTGATGATGCGATAGGAGGCATAACCGTCGTCGTGCAGCAGGTAGTGCAGACCGCTGCCGGCCAGCGGGCGTTCGGAGGGGCGGTCGGCCAGGATGGGCCGCCACCAGGCCGGGGTTCGGCCCAACGCCCCGGGTGTGGTGCGAGTCCAGCGGGCATGCAGGTCGGGCACCGCGGCGGCCACCTCGTCGGCACCGGCGTAGCGCACCGTGGCGGCGGCCGGCGCCTCGGCGCGCATCCGGGCGCTGCCGGGAATGATCCGCACCTGCTGCGAGAAACACGCCGGGCCGAAGCCGAACCGCTCGTAGATGGTGCCCTCGCTCGCGGTGAGGATGGCGAAGACCTGTCCCTCCGATTCCCACTGCCCGAACAGCTCGGTCAGCATGCGGCGCAGGATGCCGCGCCTGCGGTGTGTGGAGGCCACCGACACCCACGACAGTCCGGCGGCGTTGCGCACCGACCCGCCCGGCACGGTCAGCGACATCCGGTAGAACATCGACACCCCGACAAGTGGTGCAGGACTGCGGGAATCGTCGCGGATCAGGACGATGTCGGAGTCGTCGACCTTGCCGCGCAGATCGGCACGTTCGTCGTCGGGCAGCGGGTTACGCATGGCGAAGGCGCGGGCGTCGGTGGTGATGATGTCGTCCCAGTCGGCATCGGTCGCGCGGCGCAAGGACAGGCCGGAGGCATTGGTCACAGGGGTGCTGGTCACGCCTACCACCGTTGCACATCGACGACTGTCGGGCACTCACCCGGGGGCATGTGCCGACGGGTTCGGCGACGGGTGATGACAGACTGTTGCGGTGCCGGAACCCGCCATCGACGTCATCGACATCGACGATCCCGATGATCCTCGCGTCGACGACTTCCGCGACCTGAATTCGGTGGACCGCAGGCCCGACCTGCCCGCCCTGCCCGGTGGGCGTCCCGGCAAGGGACTCGTCATCGCCGAAGGTGTGCTGGTCGCGCAGCGCATGATCGCCTCGCGGTTCACCCCGCACGCCTTCCTCGGTGTCGACAAGCGGCTCGCCGAACTCGACGCCGACCTGCGGACACCGTCGGTGTCCGGGGTGCCGTTCTACCGGGCGAGCGCGGAGGTGATGGCCGCGGTGGTCGGCTTCCACCTCAACCGGGGCGTGCTCGCGGTGGCGCGTCGGCCCCCGGTCCGGACGGTCGACGAGATCCTCGCGAACGCGCGTAGCGTCGCGATTCTCGAAGGGGTCAACGACCATGAGAACATCGGCAGCATCTTCCGCAACGCCGCCGGTCTCGGCATCGACGCCGTGCTGTTCGGGGCGGGGTGCGCCGACCCGCTCTACCGGCGGTGCGTGCGGGTGTCGATGGGGCACGCGCTGCTGGTTCCGTTCGCCCGGTTCGACGAGTGGCCGCGCGGCCTCGACGCCTTGCGTGCCGGCGGCTTCCGGCTGATCTCGCTGACCCCGGATCCCGCGGCGATGCCGCTCGCGCAGGCCGTCGAGGCGACGAAGGTCGGCTTCCTCGTCGGCGCCGAAGGCCCCGGACTGAGCGCACACGCCATGGCCGCCACCGATGTCCGTGCCCGCATCCCGATGAGTCGCGGCACCGATTCGCTCAACGTCGCGACGGCCGCGGCGATCGCGTTCTACGAACGTGCCCGATCGGGCACCATGGAGGCGTGAGCGTCGATCCGACTCCTCGTCCGCGCCCAGCGCCGCGGCGCTACGTCCGGGCCGAACCCACGCCCTGGGGATACGGCGCCATCGTCACCGTGATCTGTGCGGTGTTCGCGACGCTGGTGTTGCTGGGGCTCTACGAACTCATCGCCGGTGCCCAGCGCTGGCTCGGGGTGTTGGCCGTCGTCGTGGTGGCCGGTGGACTCGGCTGGACGCTGTGGGAGTTGCGGGTTCGGCCGGTCTGGCGGTGGATCGTGTGGGGACTGCTGCTCGGGATGCTCGCCGGATTCGCGTCGTCGGTGGCGTTGTTCGCAATGGGACGCTGAGCCGGAATCCGCGGACGCAGCCCCCAGCTCAGAACCCCGGCTCAGAACCCGAAATACCGCCTGACCCGGCCCTTGCGCGGCGTGGGCTCGGCTGCGGGCGCCGGCGTCGAGGGGATGACCCGACTCGCCTGATAGGCGGCCACGTCGGCCTCGTTGGGCTGATAGTCGGCAGGGTGAATTGCGAAGCCGGTCACCGGGATTCGCGTCGGATCGAGATCGTTCTCGCCCGTCGGCGGGGTGAACCGGAAGCCGAGCCACTCGCGGTTGGCCTCCTCGGCGAGTTCGGCGGGATGGAACGGCAACGCCATCGGTTCGGCCGGCACGCCCTCGATGTACTGCAACGGTTTCTCGCCCGCCCAGAACGGTTTCTCGAAGATGCATGGGAGGCCTTCGTTCTCGTGGATGGTCACCGGGTCGGCCGCGAAGGAACGCCGCAGTTCGCCGGACTCCCAGCGGGCGAAGACACCGAGCGCCTCATCGGGTTCGGTCCACAGCAGGGTGGCCGCTGCGCTCGGCCGGATCGAGGCGATGGTGCGGGTAAGCGTGGAGGGTCGTCGCGTCGCGAACAGCGAGCAGGAGACGACGGCGAGATAGCCGTACTGCCCGGCGTACACGTGTGAGTCGTCGGCCGCCGCGGCGGTCGCGAGGTCGGTGTCGACGAGTGGGACCAGGACGCTGTCGCCGAAGATTCGGGCCGCCAGTTCGTGCGCGTGGCCCACGTCATTGGCGAAGCCGGGGTCAGCGGACTGCTCCGCCAGCGCGTCCGCGGGTCTGTCGGTGTCGATGAACCAGAGCGTGACGGCACGCGCGGACACCGGTCAGCTGCTCCCGTTGCTGCGGACGCCGAGCAGCACGTCTTCCCAGGCCGGGACCGCGGGTTTGCGCGACTTCCGACGACGCGGACGTTGCTCGGCGGGTTCGTCGCCGGCGGGTTCGGGCTGCGACGACGCCGCGGCCGGCGCCTCGGGCGTCTCCCGCGGCTCGGTGTGCGTCTCGACGGTGTCGTCGGCCGGCGTGTGCTCGATCTCCGGTGCGGGCGCTACGGGCTCGGCAGGCGCCACGGCGACGGGTGCGATACGCGGCGGCTCGGGCTCGACGACCTCGTCGAAGTCGAGAGGAACCGTGCCGTGGGCGTCGGAGTCGGGGAGGACGCGGTCGTGCCGGGCTCGCTGGGCGCCGATGACGGTGTTGGCGTCCACCGTGACCTCTTCGCGGCCGTCGGGTGTGACGTCGAGTGTCGGGGACAGTTCGGGGGTCGCCACCGGGGTCAGTCGCCGGCGGGGCGCGATCCACTCGGGATGGCTCAGTTCGTCGGCCAGATCGTCGAGCGGGTCCACGGTTCCGCCGTGCGAACCGGGCTGGAAACGCCAGTGCGCGGCGTTGTCGGAACGACCGACCTGCCACGCCACCTGGACCACCCAGTACCCGTCGTCACCCTTCCACGCATCCCAGTGGGCGTCCTGCGGGTTCTGCCCGTAGGCGATGAGCGCTTCGGCGACCGACTCCTCGAGCGTCGACACCGACGGACCGTCCTGCCGGATGGGATGTGCGTGACCGGCCAGTTCGGCTGCCCGGCTGCGTTCGAGCAGCACCGGGTGGGCGAACCGCTCGATCTTGTCGACCGGGACCCCGGCGACCGCCGCGACTTCGACGACCGTGGCTCCCGCCCGGATGCGTTGTTGGATCTCGCGGGGTCGGAGCGCACTTTCCATCTCTATCTCGATCTGTCCCAGTCGTGAGATGTCACCGCGGGCCGCGGCGCGTAGACGTTCGTCGGAGGCAATCCGGTACTTCTCGCCCGATTCGGGGTCCTGGCAGATGACATGGGTGCCATCGGATTCGACTCCGATGACGCGGAGCTCACGCATCTGCTCCTCCCTCCGATGGGTGCGAGGCTGCTTGGCTGGATCTCGGCTCGCTGCGCTGCGTGGGCGGCAGGGGCGTCGATTCCACTCGGGCCGCTCGCTGTGCTCCCGGTGCCGCTGTCATGCGGTCCGCTCGCTGCGCTCCCGGCGCCGATGGGCCCACACTAAACCAGTCCACCAATGAACCCGTGGTGGACACGCGGCAAAACCGCAGTTCAGAACTGCTGTGGCCGATGCGTTCCGAGTGTCACGCGGGGACGATGGGGTCATTGGTGTCCACGGTACCCGCGCCTCCCGCACCCCCGTTGACCGTGCGTCGGAGCGCGTTGACCGTGCGTCGGATCGCGTTGATCGGGTACGACGAGGCGCCGCGACTACCCGGTCAACGTGTCGGAACGCACGATGAACGTGTTCGCCGGCACGATCGATGCGGCTCCGGGTCAGAGACGTTCGACGATGTAGTCGATGCAGCGGGTCAGTTTGGTGACGTCCTCGGGCTCGATCGCCGGGAACATCCCGATGCGCAGCTGGTTGCGGCCGAGCTTGCGGTACGGCTCGGTGTCCACCACGCCGTTGGCGCGCAGGGTCTTGGCGACGGCAGCCGCGTCGACATCATCATTGAAGTCGATGGTGCCGACGACCTGGCTGCGCTGGGCCGGGTCGGCGACGAACGGGGTGGCGAACTCGCTCGCATCGGCCCACTCGTAGAGGCGCGAACTGGAATCGGCCGTGCGCGACACACACCAGTCGAGACCACCGTTGGTGTTCATCCACTCGACCTGGTTGTCCAGCAACAGCAGCGACGCCACGGCCGGCGTGTTGTAGGTCTGGTTCTTGCTGCTGTTGTCGACCGCGGTCGGCAGCGACAGGAACTCCGGGCACCAGCGGTCGGTCTCGGCGATGTGGGCGACGCGCTCGAGCGCCTTGGGGCTCATCAGCGCGATCCACAGCCCGCCGTCGGAGGCGAAGCACTTCTGCGGCGCGAAGTAGTAGACGTCGGCGTCGGCGACGTTGACCGGAAGTCCACCGGCACCCGACGTCGCGTCGATGGCGATCAGCGCGTCGTCGGACTCAGCGGGCCGGACCACCGGAACGGCCACGCCGGTCGAGGTCTCGTTGTGTGCCCAGCCGATGAGGTCGACGCCGCCGAAGTCGTCGGCGGTGAGTGCGGCCGGATCGGGTGCGGTGCCCGGGTCGGTGGAGATCACCGCGGGCGCGTCGAGGAACGGTGCCTTCTTGGCGACGGTGGCGAACTTGGAGCTGAACTCGCCGTAGGTCAGGTGCAGGGACCGGCGCTTGATCAGACCGAAGGCTGCGGCATCCCAGAACGCGGTGGTACCGCCGTTGGACAGCACCACCTCGTACCCGTCGGGCAGCGAGAACAGATCGGCGAGCCCGGCCCGGATGGAACCGACGACGTTCTTGACCGGCGCCTGGCGATGACTGGTCCCGAAGACCGACGCGCCGGTGTCCACCAGCGACTGCAACTGCTCGGGGCGCACCTTGGACGGACCACAACCGAAGCGGCCGTCGGTGGGCAGCAGATCGGTGGGCAGGGTGATGGGTGCGGTGGCGGTATCGCTCATGCCCGCAATTCTAGGGTTGTGTCCGCGACCACTGCGCCCCGGCCTGCCTGCTTACACGCGCTCGTCGACGTCCTCGGTGTCGCGGTCCTCGATGTCGCGGTAGGTGGTCGCCTCGTCCCGCGTTCGTCGCAACGGGGTGAACAACGCCCACGCCGCGCCGATGAGGTAGACGCTTCCCCCGGCGACCAGCAGGGCGATGGTGCGGGCGCGGTCGGCATGCGAATTCGCCGGGGCCGGCCCGGCGACCGGTGTGGTCAGGACCGTTCGTCCCGGTGTCGTGGCGACGTCAGAGGTGAGTGCGGCGAGCGGGTCGACGAGACCGTAGCCGGTGGCGAGGTCGGGCCCGCGACCGCTGGTGTGGGAGGTGCGCCGGATCAGGTCCATCACCTCGCCGGCGGACAGGTGCGGGAACCGCGACCGCACCAGCGCGACTTCACCGGAGACCACCGCGGCCGCGAAACTCGTTCCGCGGAAAGGTGATTGCTCTCCCTTGAGGACCTGACGGTTCACCAGGCCCGACCCGGTGCTGCTCAGCTGTCCTTGTCGATGTTCCCGGCCGCGGCAACCACCACCACGTTGCGCCGGAAGGCGGCTCGTACGGCGCGGCCCAGCGCACCGTCGTCCACCTTCGATGACGACGACGCGCAGGCCGCCGCGGAGATGTTGATGACGGTGGCGCCCAGGTTCACCGCCCGGGTGATCGCATACGCCAGGGTCGTGGTGTTGCCGTAGCCCTCGGAGACGTTGTCGGTGGTGTCACCCTTGTTGCCGGCCACCGAATACGATCCGCTGTTCTGCCGGATGGACAGGATCGTCGCGTCCGGGGCTATCCCGCTGAAGGAATCCTGGGGTGAGGGCCGCGCGGCGATCAGCCCGGCGACGAGGGTGCCGTGCGCGTCGCAGTCGGTCAGGCCGTCGCCGTCGGAGACGTAGTCACCGCCGCCGATCTGAACCGTCCTGGGTCTGGTGGAGACCGTGATCTCACCAGGAGAATGCTGTTATGGGAGCACCACGGAAGTTTGACCAGGAGACGCGTGAGCGTGCCGTGCGGATGTATCAGGATCGGCTCGGCGAGGTGGGCGGGTCGAAGTCGGCGGCGCGCCGGCATGTTGCCGAGATGCTCGATATCAATCAGGCGACGCTGCGTAACTGGATCGAGAAGGACACGCCGGTGGTCTCCTCGGGGGTGAGTACGACCAGTGGGGAGTTGGATGCTCAGGTGCGTGAGCTGCGTCGTGAGAATTCCGAATTGCGCAGAGCCAATGAGATCCGCCGGGATCGCGCTCTATGGAGTGAAACCCGCTCTGGTGCATGCCGGTTGGCTCGTCGTCGTCGGTGCGTTGTTCCTGGGTCCGCTCTCGGGCATGTTCGACCTTCCCGGTTGGCTGACGGACCTGTCACCGTTCACCCATACCCCGGCCGCGCCGCTCGAGCCGGTGCGCGCGCTGCCGATCGTCGTGATGCTCTGTGTCGCTGTACTGTTCACCGTCGCCGGCCTCATCTCGTTTCGGAGGCGCAGTATCGGCTGACCGCGTCAACGGGAGACGGAGCGGCTACAGACCCGGCTTGACCAGGTCGCCCCAGCCGTCGACGTCCTCGGGTCGACGGGGAGCGGGCCCCACATACAGCGCGGCCGGACGAACCAGCTTGCCCAGGCGCTTCTGCTCCAGGATGTGGGCACACCAGCCCGCGGTGCGACCACAGGTGAACATCGCCGGCATCATGTGCGTGGGTACCTCGGCGAAGTCGAGGATCACCGCGGCCCAGAACTCCACATTGGTCTCGATGGCGCGATCGGGTCGACGCTCCCGAAGTTCGGTGAGCGCGGCCTGTTCGAGCGCGGCGGCCACCTCATAGCGAGGAACGTCGAGCTCCTTGGCGGTCCGGCGCAGCACCCGGGCCCTCGGATCCTCGGCCCGGTACACCCGATGCCCGAAGCCCATCAGTTTTTCCTTGCGGTCCAGGATGCCCTTCACCAGACCGCGGGCGTCGCCGGTCTGCTCGACCTCCTCGATCATCGGCAACACCCGCGCCGGCGCACCACCATGCAGCGGGCCCGACATCGCGCCGATCGCCCCCGACAACGATGCCGCCACATCGGCGCCCGTCGAGGCGATGACGCGGGCGGTGAACGTCGACGCATTGAGGCCGTGTTCGGCCGCACTGACCCAGTAGGCGTCGATCGCGGCGATGTGCCGGGGATCGGGATCGCCCTTCCATCGGGTCATGAATCGGGCGGTGACGGTGTCACATTCGTCGATGACGTGCTGCGGCACCGCGGGCTGGTGGATACCGCGGGCCGACTGCGCCACATACGACAGCGCCATCACCGAAGCGCGTGCCAGGTTCTCGCGGGCAGTGACATCGTCGATGTCGAGCAGCGGCTGGTAGCCCCAGATGGGTGCCAGCATCGCCAGCGCGGCCTGCACGTCGACGCGCACGTCGCCGGTGTGGATGGGCAGCGGAAACGGCTCGGCCGGGGGAAGGCCGTCGCCGAAGCGCCCGTCGACGAGCAGCGCCCACACATCGGCGAAGGTCACCTTGTTCTCGACGAGGTCCTCGATGTCGACACCGCGGTAGCGTAGATTGCCGCCGTCCTTGTCCGGCTCGGCGATCTCGGTGGTGAAGGCGACCACGCCTTCGAGGCCGGGGACAAAGTCGTCGGGAACCGTGTTGGACATAGTGATCCACCCTTCGGCGACACATCATCGTGTGCTGAGTTGATACGAACTAACTGAACTGTAGGACAGCGGACCCGAGACGGCATACCGGGGAGTAGCCTTCCGAAGGGTGGCGGATCAATCGATAGACCTCCCCAACATGCGGGTCGGCTACGGAGGCGGCATCCCGCCGAACATCGGCGAGGGCGATCGGGCCGCCGGCGCCGACGGTATCCGCGAGAATCTGGACCCGAGCTGGCTGCGTGGCGATCCGCCCTGGCTCGAGCTGTTCACGGTGTGGCTGCGCGAGGCGATCGAGGCGCGGATCGCCGAACCGAACGCGATGGTCCTGGGCACCACCGACCCCGATGGACATCCCGCCACCCGCGCCGTGCTGTGCAAGGGCGTCGATGCGAGCGGCGTCGTCTTCTTCACCGGCTACGACTCCGACAAGGGCCGCGACCTCGCCGCCAACCCGTACGCGTCGGTCACCTTTCCGTGGATCGCCCTGGAACGTCAGGTGCACGTCCGCGGACCCGTCGAACACGTCAGCATGGAGGAGACCCAGGGCTACTGGTACAACCGGCCGCGCGGCTCCCAGCTGTCGGCGCTGGCGTCGGATCAGTCCCGACCCATCGCCGGCCGCACCGATCTCGAGGCCAAGGTGGCTGCGGTCGCCGCCGGTCTCGGTGGCTTCGACGACGGCGACGAGGTCCCGGTCCCGCCGACGTGGGGTGGATTCCGGATCGTGCCGCAGGTCGTCGAGTTCTGGCAGGGCCGCGCCAATCGGCTGCACAACCGGGTGCGCGTCACCCGCGTCGACGACCGGTGGCAGGCCGAGCGGCTGCAACCCTGATCCGATTGTCGCGCCGTCCAGAAAGGTCACCGCTGAGCGGGTCGACGTGCACCGGTACAGGTCGACCCGCTCAGCGGTGACCTTTCTGGACAGGCTGAGCACCGGCCCGAGGGCCTCGGCCACACGTTCCTGTGCACAGCTAAACTTCCCTGGTGCGCCGACTCCTCGCGGACACCACGCCGCTGCAGAATCCGTTCTTCCGGCGCCTCTGGACGGCGAACATCATCACTGTCATCGGCGCCCAGCTCACCATCGTCGCGGTGCCCGCGCAGATCTATGCGATGACCGGAAGCTCCGCATATGTGGGATTGACCGGTGTGTTCGGGCTGGTGCCGCTGGTGGTCTTCGGGCTGTGGGGTGGTGCGCTCGCCGACGTCGTCGACCGTCGCACTTTGCTCATCATCACCACGATCGGCTTGGTCGTGTGCAGCGGCCTGTTCTGGGGGCAGTCCGCCCTCGGTGTCCGAAATGTCTGGATCATCTTGTCGCTGTTCGCGATTCAGCAGGCGTTCTTCGCGGTCAACCAGCCGACGCGCACCGCGGTGCTGCCGCGGCTGCTCGAGGATCGTGAGCTGCCGGCGGCCCTATCGCTCAACATGACGGTGATGCAGGCCGGTGCGATCGCGGGGCCCCTCGTCGGTGGTGCGCTGATCCCGATCCTCGGGTACTCGCTGTTGTACTTCGTCGACACGATCTTCCTCATCCCGACTCTGTGGGCGGTGATCCGGCTCCCGGCGCTGCGGCCGGACAGCGAGAACGCGCCCCGGGTGGCCGGGCTGCGATCGGTGATCGACGGTCTGCGCTACCTCGGCGCCCACAAGATCCTGATGGCGTCGTTCCTGGTGGACCTCATCGCAATGATCTTCGGCATGCCGCGCGCCCTGTTCCCGCAGATGGCGCACGAGAACTTCGGCGGCCCCTCCGAAGGCGGCTGGGCGTTCGCGCTGCTGTTCACCGCGATTTCCGCGGGTGCGGTGGTCGGCGGCATCTTCTCCGGGTGGGTGACCCGGGTGCAGCGCCAGGGACTCGCCGTCATCGTGTGCATCCTTGTGTGGGGCCTGGCCATCACCGGCGCCGGAATCGCTGTCGGCTTCGCGGGCGGGTCGGCCATCCCCATGCTGCCGGTCACCCTGGTGCTGTTGATGATCGGCGGTGCGGCCGACATGGCGTCGGCGGCGTTCCGGCAGTCGATCCTGCTCGCCGCCGCCAACGACGAGGTGCGCGGCCGGCTGCAGGGTGTGTTCATCGTCGTCGTCGCCGGCGGACCCCGGATCGCCGACGTCGCGCATGGCGCGGCCGCCGCCTCCTTCGGTGTCGCCGTCACCACCACGTTCGGCGGCATCGGTGTGGTGGTCCTGACAATCGTTGCGGCACTTCTCATCCCAGCCTTCGTCCGCTACCGGGTGGGCCAGGCGCGCTGACCCGGCGCCCCCGCTGATCAGCGCGTTCACCGATTCGGTGTCACCATGGAGCGCATGAGGGCAGCCACCGGATTCCGGATCCCCGTCGTCGACATCAGCGCCTACACGACAGGTGGCGACGCCGCTGAACGTGCGGTCGTCGCTGCCCAGATCGACGACGCGGCGAGCTCGGTGGGCTTCATCCAGATCGTCGGACACCAGATCCCGTCCGCGGTGATCGAGGAATTCACCGCCGTGATGGACGACTTCTTCGCGCTGCCACTGGAGGCCAAGAAGGCCTATCGGACCCCGCCGGAGATCAACCGTGGTTACGCCCCGCCGAAGTCGGAGTCGCTGTCGCTGAGCCTGGGTCTGCAATCGGCCGCGGGGATGAACGATTTCTTCGAGGCCTTCAACGTCGGCGTCGAGGCCGGGGAGTACCCGGATCTCCAACTTCCCGAGGACCAATACGCCGCAAACACCTGGCCGCAGGTCGATCACTTCCAGGCCGCCGTCTCGGCATACTTCGTCGAGGCCCGACGCGTCGCGCACACCCTGACCCGCATCTTCGCCGACGCGCTCGACCTTCCGCCGGACTTTTTCGACGGCTACACCGATCACTCACTCGACGTGTTGCGGATGAACAACTACGCGCTTCCGCCCGGTGAGGTGGAACTCGAAGGTGAACTCACCGGCATGGGGGAGCACACCGACTACGGCATCGTCACGGTGCTCTGGGCCGATCAGGTGCGTGGCCTGCAGGTCCTCGACCCCGACGGCCGGTGGCAGGACGTCGCCCCGGCCGAGGGCGCCCTGCTGATCAATCTCGGCGACCTGATGGCCCGCTGGACCAACGAGCGCTGGATGTCCACGCTGCACCGCGTCAAACCCCCGATCGTCGACGGCACCATCGAACGCCGACGCTCCGCGGCCTACTTCCACGATGGCAACATCGACGCGACCATCTCGACGCTGCCGTCCTGCGTCGGCGCCGGAAGCCGGTACTCGCCGATCACCGTCGGCGAACACATCGGTGCCAAACTCGCGGGATCGCGTGCCGGACAGGCGAACCCGTATGCGAAGCGGGAAGCCGCGCGGGTGCAGCGAGCGATGCGGCAGGGGTTGGGGCAGCAGTAGGGACGGGCTCAGCGCTCGCTGACCCGCCCGGGATAGGTGGCTCGACGAGCCGCGCCGACCGGACAGTAGTGCATCGGGTTGTCGCGTTCGGATTCCGGCGGCAGGTTGCGCGTCGGCGTCTCCACCAGGGGCGCGTCCTTGGCCACGCGGCCCGCCACCCGGTCCCACGCATCTCGCGGACGTGGGTGGCGCAGATAGCGTTTCGGAGTGATCCGGTGCATCACCAGATTCACCACGCGACCCAGCAGGCGGAAGCGGCGCTCATCCTTCTCACTCCACGGCAGGCCCATCAGCTCGCGGATCGGCTCGTCGTAGAAACCGGTGGTCAGCCAGGTGAAGAAGCGCTGATTGGTGGGAGCCATGTACTTGTGCCAAAACCGTTCCGGGATGAACGACAGGAACGGGGGAGGCGGCAGCAGCGAGATGTCGAGAACCACCCGAACCGACTCGTGATCGCGAAGGACGTTGCGGCACATGTAGTCCCAGTACTCGAGGAAGTCCTCGTAGGTGTCGGGGACGGGCCGCATGCTCACGCCGTACTGGGCATACCAGGCCTTGGACTCCTCGAACAGCTGGCGTCCCTGGTCCTCGGTCAGCCACGGGCCGAAGTGCTCACAGAGCCGGACGTTGCCGTACCAGAAGGTGGCGTGCGCCCAGTAGAAGACGTCGGGATCCAGTGCGTGGTAACGCGATCCGTCGGGCATGGTGCCCTTGATCTCGCGGTGGTAGTCCCGCACCTCGAGACCGGTCTGCGCACCGGCCACGCTGTCGAAAACGACGCCGCTGATCGGGTAGAGCGACCGCATGAGTCGTTGCCAGCGTTCGCCGAAGAAGTCGGAGTGATCCCAGACCGCCGCACCGAGTTTGGGGTGCATGTTCTGCATCGACCCCGCCCACAGGCCCTGGAACATGCCGGTCCAGGTGCCCCAGATCTGCCAGGTGAGCGAATCCGGCCCCAGTGGTGCGTACTCGACGGTGTTCTTGGCGCCGGTGGCGTCGTGCGGGCATTCGGTGGCGGTCGTGGTGCCCTCCGATTCAACCGCATCGACCCCGGCGGGATGGATCGGGCAGGTGTCCGCAGGGTCGTTCAGCACGCCGGTCATGAGACGAAGTCTAGGTTCCGTCTCAATTGGTGTCAATGAACGATGGCGTCGACGAGCGGTCAGCGATCGCGGAACCGGACCGACATGCCGGCCACCAGCGCAGCGGCCGCATCCAGCGAAGGAGCGTCGAGCACGGCAATGACCGGATACCCCCCGGTCACCGGGTGATCGGCGAGGAAGACGACCGGCCGGCCGTTCGGTGGGATCTGGACCGAGCCGTGCGCGATCCCCTCCGAGCGGAGTTCACCGGCGTCATCTCGGTGTTCGAGCAGGCCAGAGCCGCCGGCCGGGCGATCCAACCGGACGCCGACCCGGTTGCTGTGCGCGGTCACCTCCCAGACGCCGCCGTAGAGCACCGACGCGTCGGCCACCAGATCGCGTCGGGGGCCGGGTGAACAATCCAGCACGACGATCCGCGGGTGGTCGGTGTCCGGGGGAGCCGAGGACACCTCCGGCCAATCCTGCGCGTCGTCGCCGACGTGGAGACGGTCACCCGCCGACAATGCCGCCGGCCCCAGGCCGGACAGCACGTCGGTCGACCGGGAGCCGAGGACCGGCGGCACGTCGACGCCACCCCGGACGGCGACGTAGTTGCGGCATCCCCAACTCGGGGCGTCGACGCTCAGTTCGGATCCCGCCCGCAGCGCTACCGCGGCCGCGACACCCACCGGTGTGCCGTCGACGCGCACCACCGTATCCGCGCCGGTGACCGCCATCAGTACATCGGTGTCGGTGGTCAGGGTCAGCCCGCCGAGGGTGCATTCGATGGTCGCTGCCGAAACCGTGTTGCCCACAAGGCGATTGGCGAGCATCATCGCGCCCCGATCGGCGGCCCCGGAGCCCGGCACGCCCAGATGTGCATAACCCGGCCGGCCGAGATCCTGAACGGTCGCCAGGGGGCCGGTTTCGCGGATGGTGATGGTCATGATGCGCCGTTCGCATCCACGAACCGGACGACGGTGCCCGGCGCCAACAGGGCCGGCGGGGTGGCGTCCTCGTCCCACAGGCCGATCGTGGTGTGCCCCAACAGATACCAGCCGCCCGGACTCTCGCGGGGGTAAACCGCGCTGTACCCGGCGGCGATCGCCACCGCACCGGCCGGAACCCGGGTCCGGGGCTCGTCGCGCCGGCCCACCCCGCCGAACGGATCCGAGTCCTCGTCGTCGGGCACCAGATAGCCGAAACCTGGTGCGAATCCCATGAATTGGACCCGCCACCGAGTATCACGGTGTCGTCGGCACACCTCGTCGGCGTCGACGCCGAGCAGGCCGGCGACGTCGTCGAGGTCGGCGCCGTCGTAGATCACCGGGATCTCCACCTGCGTGGTGGATTTCGCGCCTGCGGGGTCATCTGTCGACGCTTTCAGGGCGCGGTGGATACCGAGGACGTCGATACCGGTGCCGGGCGCAGACTGCACCAGAACCGTGTGCGCACTGGGGATCACGTCGGTCACCGCGGACAGGCCGCCGGCCCGGATCGACGCGCGCAACGCCGCTGCGGCGGCCAACACCGACGTCGTCGGGTCGGCATCCGCGGAGAAGTCGAGCATCACCGCATCGTGTCCGGCGGGCAACTCGCGCATAAATGGGAGCCTACCGGCCCATCCGCGATGGCAGACTGGCCATTGTGATGGTCCGATGAGAGAGATCGTCGTCTGCGGTGAGTCGCTGGTGGATGTGGTCGCCACCGCCGCCGTGACGCCCGGGTCGGGTCGTCCGCTCCCGCCGCTACGCCCGGCTGTCGGTGGCGGACCGTTCAACGTCGCGGTCACCCTCGGCCGGCTCGGCAGTGCGGTCTCGTTTCTCTCCGCGGTGTCGACCGACACCTACGGCGGCGCCATCGTCGACGCCCTGCAGGCCAGCGGAGTGGGGACCGCCCTGGTGCAGCGCCGCAGCGAACCCACCTCACTCGCGCTGGCCACCATCGGTCCCGACGGCGCGGCGGGGTACTCGTTCTACGTCGAGGGCACCGCCGACCGGGCCGTCACCGACCCCGGCCCACTGCCCTCCACCGTGGCCGCGGTCTGCTTCGGAACGCTGTCCCTGGTCCTCGAGCCCGGCGCGTCGGTGTACGAGGACCTGCTGCGCCGCGCGCACACCGACGGCCGGCTGGTGCTGCTCGATCCCAACGTCCGGCCCGCCGTCATCGCCGATCCCGATGCCTATCGGCGCAGGTACCGGGCGTGGATGCGGGATGTGGATGTGGTAAAACTGTCCGACGAGGACGCCGCCTTCCTCGCCGACGGTGACGACGGCAGCACCCCGGCCGACTGGATCGCCGACGGCGTCACCGCGGTCATCGGTACGGCGGGCGCCTCGGGCGTCACCGTGACCACCGCGTCGGACATCGTCCGGGTGCCGGCGCCGTCCGTCGAGGTGGTGGACACCATCGGCGCGGGCGACTCCATCATGGGTGGACTGCTCAACGGCCTCGACCGTCTCGGCGCACTCTCGGCCGCCGCGGTCGCCGACCTGGGCCCCGACCAGTGGCGAGGAGTCGCCGAACGTGCAGTTCAGGTGGCCGCGGTGGCCGTCACGCGGGCCGGTGCCGACCCTCCGTGGGCGGGCGAGCTCGAGAGCGACTAGGTTTGTACGTGCATGTCCCACCCGGACATCAGCCAACTCTGACCTGAGTAAAGGGGTTCGTGTGTCTGCTGAAACAGTCCCAGCCGACCAGGCGTCCGACACAGCCTCAGCAACCTTCACCTACCCCGGTGGACAGCTGGAGCTCCCGATCCTGAAGGCCACCGAGGGAAGTGACTCGGTTGCGCTCGGCAAATTCCTCGCCGAAACCGGACTGACGACCTTCGACGGTGGCTTCGTCAACACCGCGTCCACCAAGTCGGCCATCACCTACATCGACGGCGACGAGGGCATCCTGCGCTACCGGGGCATCCCGATCGAGCAGCTCGCCGAGAAGTCCACCTTCATCGAGGTGAGCTATCTGCTGATCTACGGGGAGCTCCCGACGCCGTCGCAGCTCGAGGATTTCACCGACAAGATCCGGCGGCACACGCTGCTGCACGAGGACCTCAAACGCTTCTTCGACGGTTTCCCGCGTAACGCGCACCCGATGCCGGTGCTCTCCAGCGCCGTGAACGCGCTGAGCGCCTACTACCAGGATTCGCTCGATCCCAAGGACCCCGAGCAGGTCGAGCTGTCCACCATCCGCCTGCTCGCGAAGCTGCCCACCATCGCGGCCTATGCGTACAAGAAGTCGGCCGGCCAGCCGTTCCTGTACCCGGACAACTCGCTGAGCCTGGTGGAGAACTTCCTCCGGATGACCTTCGGCTTCCCCGCCGAGCCCTACGAGGTCAATCCCGAGGTCGCCAAGGCCCTCGACATGCTGTTCATCCTGCACGCCGACCACGAGCAGAACTGTTCGACGTCCACGGTGCGCCTGGTGGGCTCCTCGCAGGCCAACCTGTTCACCTCCATCTCCGGCGGCATCAACGCGCTGTGGGGCCCGCTGCACGGCGGCGCCAACCAGGCGGTGCTGGAGATGCTCGACGAGATCAAGGCCTCCGGTGGTGACACCAAGGAGTTCATGACCAAGGTCAAGAACAAGGAAGCCGGCGTCAAGCTGATGGGCTTCGGTCACCGCGTGTACAAGAACTACGATCCGCGCGCGGCCATCGTGAAGAAGACCGCCGACACGATCCTGGAATCCCTTGGCGTGCAGGACGATCTGCTCGACATCGCGAAGGGCCTGGAAGAGGTCGCGCTGAGCGACGATTACTTCATCGAGCGCAAGCTCTACCCGAACGTCGACTTCTACACCGGCGTTATCTACCGCGCGATGGGCTTCCCGACGCGGATGTTCACCGTGCTGTTCGCGCTGGGCCGTCTGCCCGGCTGGATCGCGCACTGGCGGGAGATGCACGAGGACCCGAGCGGCAAGATCGGTCGCCCGCGTCAGCTCTACACCGGATACACCGAGCGTGACTATGTCTCGATGGGTGATCGCTGACCCCAGCGGTCCGCCTGTCTGCGGTCCGTCAGTCTGCGGTTCGCCCGTCTGCCCCTGATCGAACGACTCAAAGGAGAGTCCAATGACCAGCACCGAGAAGCCCGAAATCGAGTTCCAGGAAGGCCCGGCGCCGTCGGAACTGACGATCAAGGACCTGGTGGTCGGCGACGGCGATGAGGCCCAGCGCGGTGGCATCGTCGACGTCCACTACGTGGGTGTCGACTACGAATCCGGCGAAGAGTTCGACTCCTCCTGGGATCGTGGACAATCCGCCAATTTCCCGCTCGACCGGCTCATCCCGGGCTGGCAGGAGGGCATCCCCGGCATGAAGGTCGGCGGTCGTCGTCAGCTGACCGTCCCACCGGAGCTCGCCTACGGTCCCTCGGGTGCGGGGCACCGGCTTTCGGGCCGCACACTGGTGTTCGTCATCGACCTGCTGGGCGTGGGGTAAAACCTCATCGCCGACCCGGCGTCGATCCTCTGGCTCAGACGCGATCTGCGTCTGGGCGATCTTCCGCCGCTGTCCGCGGCGGCAGCGAACGGCCGGGTGCTGGTCTGCTTTGTCGTCGACCCCCGGTTGGAGAAATCCTCGGGCGAGCGACGTCTGGCGTTCCTGTTCGACTCGCTGCGTGAACTCGACACCAAGCTCGGCGGTCGGCTGCTGGTGGTCAGCGGGCGGCCCGACGTCGAGATCCCGCGATTGGCGTCGGCCGTCGATGCTGGTTCCGTCCATGTGAGTGAAGACTTCTCGCCGTTCGGGCGTCGTCGCGATGCGGCGGTCGCCGAGGCGCTCGGTGAGATTCCACTCGAGTCGGTGGGCTCGCCCTACCTGGTGTCGCCGGGACGGATCACCAAATCCGACGGCGATCCCTACAAGGTGTTCACGCCCTATTTCCGGCAGTGGTGCGATCACGGCTGGCGAAAGCCGGCGTCGACCGCGGCCGAGGACCTGAATGCGCTGGACCCCGGGGACATCCGTCGCTCGGGTCGCATCCGGATACCGGCCGCACCGGTGAAGCTCGACCTGCCTGCCGGTGAGGAAGCTGCGCGGGAGCGCTGGTCGGAGTTTGTCGTCGACGACCTCGACGACTACGAATCCGGGCGCAACCGGCCCGATCTGGACGTGAGTAGCCGGATGTCGGCGTACCTCAAATTCGGCAACATCCACCCGCGCACCATGGCCGCCGACCTGGACTTCCGAAACCCTTCTGCCGCGGCCTATCTGCGTGAACTGGCCTTCCGTGACTTCTACGCCGACGTCCTCTATCACTGGCCGGAGAGCGCCTGGCACAACTGGAATCGCGGCTTCGACGACATCGACCTCGACACCGACAAACAGGCATACGCACGCTTCGACGCCTGGCGTGCGGGACGCACCGGGTTCCCCATCGTCGACGCCGGTATGCGTCAACTCGCGGCAATCGGCTTCATGCACAACCGGGTGCGGATGATCACGGCGTCGTTCCTGGTGAAAGACCTGCATCTGCCATGGTGGTGGGGCGCCCGCTGGTTCCTCGACCAGCTCGTCGACGGCGACATGGCGTCGAATCAGCACGGCTGGCAGTGGGCCGCCGGCACCGGAACCGATGCGGCCCCGTACTTCCGGGTCTTCAATCCCACAACCCAGGCCGACAAGTTCGACCCGGACGGCGAGTACATCCGACGCTGGATTCCCGAATACGGCACCGACGACTATCCGCAACCCATCGTCGACCACAAGGCCGAACGGGAAGAGGCGTTGCGGCGTTATCGGGCGTTGTAGTCCCTTCTGCTCAACCAGCGGGCGTGGGGCGCGGCTCAGCGCGACCCGAGCCGCAATACTTCACCCCACTGGACCCGTGTGCCGGTGCGCAGGATGGAACGTTCGTAGATCCGTGAGGCAAACCAGGTTGCCGCGGCGCAGGCGACGATCATGAGGATCAGTGTCACGGCGATCTGCAGCGGGTCGGTGTCGCCGGTGGCCATCCGGATCGGCATGAGTACTGCGCTGAACGGTGGAATCCAGGTAAGTGTCTGCACCAGTGTGGAATCGAGCGCCTGGATGCCGAAGATGCCGGAGTACATCACGGCCAGGGACAGGATGGTCAATGGCGTGATGGTGGAGCCGATCTCTTCTTGTCGGGACACCATCGCCCCGGCCGCCGCGTACAGCGTGGCGAAGAAGACGAAGCCGAGCAGGAACCACAGCAGGACCGCGGCGAACATCCCGATCGCCGTGCCGGCGATGGTCAGCATTCCCGTGGCGAGGCCGGCGATCAACGCGGTGAGTCCGAGTAGCACCATCTGGCCGAGTGCGACCACGCCGATCCCGATGATCTTGCCCCACATCAGATGTAGCGGTTTGATGGTGGCAAGCAGTAGTTCGACGATCCGGGACGTCTTCTCCTCGACGACGCCGACGGCGATCATGTTGCCGCCCATCATGATTGCCGCGATGAGCAGCATCGATCCGACGATGGCCACCACAATCCGTTGTCCCACATCGGAGTCGGTGGGGTCGGTCTCGGTGGTGGTGATGGCCGCCTGGGGCAGTGCCGTCACGTCGACGTTGCGTGCGGCGAGACCCTTCGCGAGTTCGGTCTGCCCGATCGCACCGCGTAGCACTCCGGACAGTGTTTCTGACAGTCCGTCCTTGCTGATCAGAACGTATGTCGAATCGGGACCGGCGATGACGGCCGCGTCGAGGTCGTCGGAGTTGACCCGGTCGCGCGCCTGCTGTTGATCGGCGATCGTGACGACCGTGATCGGGGTGCCGCTCGCCTCACCGATCTGCTGCATCGTCGACGACAGGGCAGAGTCGTTGCCCACCAGCCCGACTCGTTCCTTGGAGGGCCCGCCGCCGCCGAAGATCGACCACACGATGAGGCCGACGACGATGACGACCATGAGGATCGCGGTGGTCGCGATGAATGACTTGGTGCGTACCCGTGTCACGATCTCACGCTGAGCGATGAGCCAGATCGACGGGAAGGTGCCGGCGCCCCTGTCTGTCGGGGTCATGCTGTCGGGCGGGGTGATGGTGGGGGTCATGCGGTGACCACCTCTCGGAACAGGTCGGTCAGGGACGGGGCGGACATGGCGAACCGGTGAACGGGTCCGTGATGCAGTGCAGCCGCGAGGATCTGCTGGTCGTCGACGGCCTGCGGATCGATTCGCAGCACGGTGGGATCGCCGTAGTCGACGTCGATCACGCCGGGCAGGCCGTCGGCCCACCGGGTGTCCGACGACGGTCCGGACACCTCGAGCGTCACGCCCTCGCGTCCGCGCAGGGCGTCTACGGCCCCGAGTGCGCGCATCTGCCCTTTGGCGACGATGCCGACACGGTCGCACAGCCGCTGGACCAGATCGAGCTGATGTGAGGAGAAGATGACCGGGATGCCTTCGGCGGCTTTCTCTTTGAGGACGTCGCTCATGACGTCGACGGCCACGGGATCGAGGCCGGAGAACGGCTCGTCGAGGACCAGGACATAGGGGTCGTGGACGAGGGCAGCAGCCAGCTGGACCCGCTGCTGGTTGCCGAGGCTGAGGTCGCCGACGTTGTCGTCGAGCCGCGCGCTCACCCCGAGACGATCGGTCCAGCGTCGCGCCGCATGTGCGGCCTGTGCGCTCGACATGCCGTGTAGGCGAGCGAGGAACACGAGTTGGTCGCCGACCTTCATCTTGGGGTAGAGGCCGCGCTCCTCCGGCATGTAGCCGATGCGCCTGCGCAAGGTGAGATCGATACGCCGGTCACCGAGCCGGACCTCCCCGGCATCGGCGGCCAGCACCCCGAGAATGATTCGCATGGTGGTGGACTTGCCTGCGCCGTTGCTGCCGACGAACCCGAAGATCTCACCAGCCTCGACGTGAAACGTCATGTCCGACAGTGCGATCAGGTCACCGTAGCGTTTGTGTAGTCCGTCGACGATCAGCGGGGCGCTCATACAATGGTCTCCTTGTCGTGCGGTTTACGCTCGGGAGGTTGGCTCTGGGAAGAGCGGCTCTGGGGGAGAGCGAGGTCTTCGGGGTCCGGGTCGTCCATCCACCAGGCGACGAGCATCGTCGGGACGCACATCGCGGTGAGTAGCAGCGCGACCAGTAGCACAGCGGTGCCGTACACGAGATCGCCTGCGACCTGGTCTCTTCCGGCACTGATGACGATCAGGATGAGGTAGGGGATGAACATCAGGGTGAACATCACGAACAGGCCGATTGAGCGTGCCGAATTGCGTTGTGCCAGTTGGATCTCGTCGAGCGCCGACACCGGCGAGTCGGCGATGGAGCCGGTCGCGATCCGTAGCAGATAGAGTGCCGCCATCACGCCGAGCAGTCCAGCGACGAAGGGGATGAAGAACCACCCTGGAAGGGCGAACGCCATGATGGTCGACGCCAGCAGGATCGCGAGCATCAGGGCGAGTAGCACCACCAGACGTCGATAGCCGCGGCGGTTCCGCCAGCCGATGAGCCTGTGCGCGTGCTGCTCGTTGAATCGTTGATATCGCTGTCCGCGCCACTCGTCGTAGCGTCGCCACAGTGCGGGCGTGGACTCCTCGGGAATCGCGATGTTGGGGTCCCTCATCGCACACCTCCGTTGTCGATGGTCTCTGCGATCTTCTGGTCTGCTGTGGGGGTGTTGCGTCGGTAGAGCTCGGCCGACATCGCGCCGAACTCGGTCCGGCTGAACACGGCTTCGACGGGGAGATCGAAGACCGCGCAAATGCGGAAGGCCAGGTCGAGGCTGGGGTAGTTGTCGCCGCGCTCCAGCGCGCCAACCGACTGGACGTTGATGCCCACCAGTGCGGCCAGCTCAGCTCGCGACATCCGCCGCTCTGCGCGGAGGACCGCGATGCGGTTGAAGATCGGGAGCTTCTCCCCACGTCGTACCGGACTCACATATCGAAGTGTTGTGAAAACACAACGTTCTGTCAAGTCTTCGCGAGAATATCGAGTAAGTATGGTTTGCGTCGTTAACAAACCGGCGATCCGGATCGATGAGTCGTATGTGACGCAGACCACCCGTGTGCACCCACCGCAGACGAAGGGAACGCCCGTGAAGAAGATCATCACCCGCACCGCCATCGCCGCATCGGCCGTCGGAATCGGAGCTGCCGTCCTGCCGGCGGTGGCCGCGGCCCCGGCGAACGCCGACACGACCACGCCGTTGTGTTCATTCACCTACGCCAACCCGAATCTGTTCGCGATCCAGGCGTCGGCGGCGGCATCGGCGACGCGTAACGCGGCCGGAAAGGTGACATTCACGCTCAAGACCAACTCGATGTCCATTCTCGGCTACCAGCAGGCGCTCTCGGTGACCTGGGCCAATCTCGACACCGGTCGCAGCGGCGTCGGGACGGTCAGCAAACGGGTCGTCGGCCCCGAGACCGTCCTGACCGTTCCGGAGCAGAACACCGCGAAGGGTCGCGTGAACGTCGTGATCAACGTCGACAACCGATCGAGCATCGGTCCCGGCATCACGAATGGTCAGTGCGCGAAGGAGTTCCGCGTCAGCTGACACCCACTCGTTCATCGTGCGCCCAATTCCGTTGGCCGTGCGGGCAATTCCGTTGGTCGTGCCTGCACGGTGAACGTGTTCGGTAGCACGATCAACGAGGGGCGTCGAGGAGGTCGCGGGCGACGCGCGCGGCCTCGCGTCCCGCGCGGTTGGCACCGATGGTCGACGCCGACGGCCCGTAGCCGAGGAGCTGGATACGCGGATCGGCCTCGACGACGGTGGCCAGCCGACCCGTCATGGTGATGCCGCCGCCGGGGGCGCGCAGGTGCAGCGGCGCGAGATGGTCGAGGGCGCTGCGGAATCCGGTGTTCCAGAAGATGACGTCGACGTCGAGCGGACGGTGGTGATCGTCGCAGTCCCAGCACACCCCGGTCTCGGTGATCCGGGTGAACATGGGTCGCCAGTCGAGCAGGCCGTCGTCGCGTGCGGCGGCGATCGCGGGCGTCAGCGCCAGCCCGGTCACCGACACCACTGAGGTGGGCGGCAACCCGGCCCGGACACGACGCTCCACTCGGGCCACCGCCTCGCGCCCCTGCTCCGGGGTGAACGGCTGCTCGGTGAAGACGGGCTCCGTCCGCGAACACCAAAAGGTCTGCACGCCTGGGGCATTGCGGGCGATCTCGATGAGCAGCTGAATCGCCGATATCCCGGCCCCGACCACCAGCACCCGCGCGCCGGCGAAATCGTCGGGCCCGCGGTAATCGTGGGTGTGCAACTGGCGGCCGCCGAAGTCGCCGATACCGGGGATGTGCGGGATGAAGGGGCGATCCCAGGTGCCGGTCGCGTTGATGATCAGGCGCGACGTCACCGCCGACCCGTCGCGCAGCTCGGTGCGAAAACCCGCACCGTCGCGACGGACCGACCGCACGTGCACCGGACGCCGAACACGCAGCACGAACTTGTCTTCGTACTTCCCGAAGTACTCCGGTACGGCGGTGCGTGCCGGGAACGCATCGCAGTCGACGCCGAGTGCCTCGACGAGGCCGTGGCCGGGCAGGTCGTGGACACGGTTGGCCGCGGCCAGGGTCAGCGTCGGCCACCGATGCTGCCAGGCCCCGCCGGGGTGGGCATAGTGGTCCAGGATCTGATAGCGGTCGCCGAGGCCGAATCGGTGCAGGAAGTACGCCACCGAGAGCCCAGCCTGACCTCCGCCGATCACCAGGATGTCGCTGTGGGAGTCGATCAATGGGTTCGACGAGGGTCGCGTGTGGTCCACACCGCCCACTTTTCCACGTCGGGGTCGGTAGGCTTCCGCGTGTGATTCACTCCAGTACAGAAGATGCTGTCGTCACGATCGAGTTGGACCGGGTCGACAAGCGCAATGCTCTCGATGAATCCATGGTCACGGGACTGTCGGAGGCGTTCGCGACGGCCGTCGAGCAGGGCGCTCGCGCCATCGTGCTCACCGGCCGGGGACACGTCTTCTCGGCCGGGGCAGACCTGTCCGGACCCGTCTACGACAAGTCCTTCCTCGACCTGCTCGTCGCGACCCTGCAGCAGATCGAGACGACGCCGGTGCCGGTCATCGCCGCACTCAACGGCGCGGCCCTCGGTGCCGGACTGCAGCTGGCGATGGCCGCCGACCTTCGGGTGATGGCGCCGGACGCACTCGCCGGGATCCCGGCGGCCAAGATCGGCGTGGCTGTGGACGAATGGACGATCCGACGGCTCGTGTCCCTCGTCGGGGCTGGTCAGGCGCGCGGCATGCTGATCGGTTGCGACCCGCTCACCGCCGACCGCGCGCATGCCCTCGGCTTCGCCAACCGCATCGGCGACCTCACCGACGCCCGGCACTGGGCGGCGAGTATCGCCGCGCTGGCTCCGCTCACCCTGCAGCACTACAAACTCGTGCTCAACGGCGACGGGGCGCGCGATGCGGCTCCCGAGGAACGGTTGGCCGCGATGATGCGCGCCTGGGAGAGTGCCGACCTACAGGAAGGCCGCGCGGCTCGAGCCGAGCGTCGCGCGCCGAGATTCGTGGGAGCCTGACACACGTCGGTTTTCGGTCAAAACGGACATGCTGCATCAGTTTTCATCACCGAAACATTTCGATCAACCGACCGAAACCTGGCGCTCCTAGCTTCTCCTAAGGCAATCCCGCCATTCAGCAGGGGAGAAGTATGTCGAAGGAATCCTTCCACGACGATGTCGCGGAGTTCACCGCGGACGTCGGTGAGATCGAGAACGCGGAACACAGCATCATCGGCACCGGAGCCGCGGCGGCAGCCGCGCGCGAGACGCTCGAGGATTACACGCTCCGATTCGCACCACGCAGCTACCGCAAATGGGGCCCGGGCGTGGTGGCGATCTCCGCGCTCGGCGGCATCGCCTACCTCGCGGACTTCGCGATCGGCGCCAACATCGGTATCGCCAACGGAACCGGAAACGCCCTGTGGGGCATCCTGTTCTTCGCGATCGTCATCATGCTGACCGGCTACCCGCTGGCGTACTACGCGGCCCGGTACAACATCGACCTCGACTTGATCACGCGCGGAAGCGGATTCGGCTACTACGGGTCGGTCCTGACCAACGTCATCTTCGCGTCGTTCACCTTCATCTTCTTCGCGCTCGAGGGGTCGATCATGGCCCAGGGTCTCAAACTCGGGCTCAACATCCCGTTGTGGCTGGGCTATCTCGGGTCGTCGGTGCTGATCATCCCGCTGGTGATCTACGGGATGAACACGCTGGCCAAGCTGCAGGTGTGGACGACGCCGCTCTGGCTGATCATGATGGTCGCCCCGTTCCTGTATCTGGTGTTCCGGCATCCGGGTGCCATCGGCGATTTCCTCTCGTTCAGCGGTGGAACCGATGGCCAAGCGGGACATGGTGTCTCGTTCGCCGGCACCATGCTCGCCGCCGGTGTCTGCCTGTCCCTGATCGCCCAGATCGCCGAGCAGATCGACTATCTGCGTTTCATGCCGCCCAAGACCCCGGAGAACAGCCGCCGGTGGTGGACCGCGGTGCTGACCGCCGGGCCGGGCTGGGTCATCTTCGGCGCCATCAAGCAGGTCGTCGGCCTGTTCCTGGCGGTGTACCTGATCATGAACTTCGCCGAGAGCGCAGGTGTGGCCAACGAGCCGGTGCACCAGTTCCTGGCCGTCTACGAGGAGTTCATGCCGCACTGGCTGGCACTGACGCTCGCGGTCATCCTGGTGGTCATCAGCCAGGTGAAGATCAACGTCACCAACGCCTATTCGGGCTCGCTCGCCTGGACCAACAGCTTCACCCGCGTGACCAAGACCTACCCGGGCCGCCTGGTCTTCCTGGTGTTCAACGTCGCGATCGCGGTGGTGCTGATGGAAGCCGACATGTTCAGCTTCCTCAACGAACTGCTGAACTTCTACGCCAACTGCGGTATCGCGTGGATCGTCGCGGTGGCCTCCGACATCGCGATCAACAAGTACCTGCTCAAGATCTCGCCCAAGGTGCCCGAGTTCCGCCGCGGGATGCTCTACAACGTCAACCCGGTCGGTTTCGGTTCGGTCATCGTCGCGGCCGGTGCTTCGATCCTGGTGTACTTCCACGTCTTCGGCGACGAGATCCAGCCCTACTCACCGCTGGTCGCGCTGGTGCTGGCTCTCGTGCTGCCGCCCATCATCGCGCTGGCGACCAAGGGCAAGTACTACCTGCGCCGCACCGACGACGGTATCGACATCCCGATGTTCGACGAGCACGGCAACCCGACCGACGCCCGCCTGACGTGCTGCGTCACGGGTATCGAGTTCGAGCGACCGGACATGATCGCGTCGGCGGTACCGGGCCCGAACGGTGAGAAGCAGTACATCAGTTCACTGGCCCTGTCCTGCGACAAGACCGGGGAACATGTTCTGCCGGCACAGAAACCGGTGTCGGCGTCGATGACGTCCGACATCCCGGTGGACGCGGCGGCGGTGAAGGAACCCACCGACTGATCGTCGGGATATGCCGTGGATCCGTGCCACGAGATGGCACGGATCCACGGCATTTTCGGGTCAGGGGTCAGTTGCCGAGAACGCGATCGAGGTAGGCGTTGGCGAATACCCGGTCGGGGTCGAAACGGTCACGGACAGCGCGGAATTCGTCGAATCGGGGGTAGAGGTCGCGCAGGGCGTCGGCATCGCGGGTGTGCATCTTGCCCCAGTGCGGACGGCCGCGATGCTCGGCCATGATGGCTTCGATGTCGGCGAAGTAGGCGTCCGAGTCGGCGGGGTCGTCGCGATGGTAACGATGGACGGCGATGTAGCCGCTGGTCCGCCCGGACGCGGTGGACAGCATCAGGTCGTCGGAGGCGGCTGCGCGGACCTCCACCGGGAAACTCACCCGATACCGGTGGCGATCGATCATGGAGCGGATCTCGCGCAGCACCGACGGGACGGCGTCGAGATCGACGGCATACTCCATCTCCCGGAACCGCACGGTGCGTGACGACACGAAGACCCGCGTGGAGGAATCGGTGTACGAGCGGCCGGACAGCGCCCGGCCGGACACCTGGGCGATCGCCGGCACCAGCGACGGCACTCGGGAGCCGGCCTCGCACAGCACGCCGAACACCTTGTTGCTCAACAGTTCGTCGTCGATCCAGCGCCGGAGCCGGGAGGGGCCGGACACCTCGGCGAGCGAGCCCAACCTTGTATTCGTCTTGCCCAGTGCGCAATCGGTGTGCGGGAACCAGTAGAACTCGTGGTGGTCGCAGGAGCGTACCCGGTCAAGGAATCCGCCGATGGCGTCGTCTGCGGACATGGGGGTTTCCTCGGCGTGCAGGTGAAATGCGTCCACACACGCCAATGTCACGTCGACGACGACGCCGAGCGCACCGAGCCCGAGAGCCACCGCGGCGAGGTCGGGGTCGTCGTCGCCGATGCGCACCACGTCGCCGGTGCCGGTGACCACGGTGGCCGCGGTCACCTGGGTGCTGATGCCGCCGAAGGCGACACCGGTGCCGTGGGTGCCGGTGGAGATGGCACCGGTGATCGTCTGCCGGTCGACGTCACCCAGATTGGCCATCGCAAGATGATGTGGCGCAAGGAGTTCCGGGATTTCGTAGAGGCGGGTTCCGCCTTTCAGTGTCATCCGGCGACGCTCGGCGTCCACCCCGAGGAGCCCGCGCATCGCCGACATGTCGAGTTGTACGTCGTCGGGGACGGCGATGCCGGAGAAGCTGTGGCCGGCACCCACCGGCTTGACGGTGCCACCACGCTGGCGAGTGGTGGCGATGAGCTCGGCGACCTCGCCGGCATCGTGGGGCCGCACCACCTGTCGTGGGGTGGCCGAGTGGGTGCGTCCCCAATTGCGCCACGGCACAGCGCTCGTCGGAGTCACAGAAAGCACTTCCCCTCGCCACGGTAGGTCGGGACCACATCCCGCACGCGGGGGTTGCCGCCGTCATCGCGCTCGATCAGGGCGACCGCGTCTGCCCGTTCGCAGACCTCCCCGGACTTGGTGTGCCGGAACCACACCCGGTCCCCGACGCGCAGCCGGTCGGCAGGCGGACCGCGCAGCGGTGTCTGAACCTCGCCGGCCGCCTCAGCCTTGAGGTACGACAACCCTTGCGGCCACACCGGTTTCGGCAGCCGGTCCGCGCCGGGCGGTCCCGATGCGATCCATCCGCCGCCGGCGCAGGTGACGATACCCGCGGCGGGACGGCGCACCACGTCCAGGCCGAAAGCGAGCGCCGGTGCCGGCCGGAAACGGGAGTATCCGTCGAAGAGATGGCCGCCGAAAAGTCCGCTGCCCGCCGCGATGTCGGTGATTGACGGATCGGCTGCGGTGTCCTCTATGGACCCCGTCCCACCGGCATTGACCACTTCGAGGTCGGCGAGTGACCGCAACTCGGCGATGACGCGGTCGCGGCGTCGGCGTAGTTCGGCCATCGACCGGCGCTGCATCAGCCCTACCGCACGGTTGCGTGGCGCCGAACCCGCGGCGTCGGCCATCCCGGCCACCTGGGCCTCGTAGGACATGACGCCCACGAGCCGGAATCCAGTCCGCCGCACGATGATCCGGGCGAGCGCCGTGGCATCGCGCCGGCTGTGGACGGGGGAACGCCGCACCCCGATGTGCAAGCGTCCGCGCAGCAACCGGTAGGAGGCGTCGACGTCGATGGCGACGCGGATCGGTGCGCGCCGCCCGGGTGTGCAGACGCTGTCGATCAGATCGAGCTGGTCAACCGAATCGACGAGCACGGTGACCCGCGACGCGGCTTCGTCGTCACCGGCGAGAGCGGCGATGGCCGATCGGCGCGTCGTCGGGTAACCGACGAGCACGTCGTCGATGCCGGACGTCGTAGCCAGCCAGATCGCTTCGGCCAGATCGTAGGCGAGGACTCCGCCGAAGCCGCGGCGGCGGGACAACTCGTCGATGACGTGGCGGACACGCACCGATTTGGACGCGATCCGGATGGGCACGCCGTTCGCGCGGGCGACGAGATCAGCGCTGTTGTGCGCGAGTGCGTCGACGTCGAGAGCCAGGACGGGGGCATCGAGTCCGGCGTCGCGGACCGCCGCGTCGATCCCGGCCCAATATCGAGCAGGATCGCTGGCCCACAACGGATTCGGCTGATCAGTCCTCGGCAACATAGGTCATCAGGGAGCGCACCACCGCGGTGATGACCGTGCGGATGACCTCGTCATCGGCGGTACTCAGGTAGATCAGGGTGATGGAGTTGGTGCCCGCGATGACGATCGGTCCGAGGGTCTCGACCGGGGCGAGCCAGTGCACACCGGACCGTTCCGCGGCACTCTGCAATGCGACAGAGGCGATCTCGAATTGCTTCTGGTACATACGCTTGCCGAAGCTCTGCAACTCCGGATGGTTGTGCGCATAGATTCCCAGGGAGATGGTGGCCTGGGTGCGGCCGGGATCGGCTTTCACGAGGTCGTAGAACGTCGTCAGCTGACGTTCCATGTTCTCCTGCATGCCCAGGCGCTTCTGATCGGAGTCGTCGCCACCGGAATCGTGCATGACCGACTGCAGCATCTCGGTGATGTCGGTGGGCACCGCCGTCTCCATCACCGCGCTGAGCAGCGCCGTTCGGCTCTCGAAGGCGTAGTGAAAACTTGCCAGCGGCATACCCGCGTGCGCGCAGATACGCCGCGTGGTCGCCCCCTCCACGCCGTGATCGGCGATCACGCGAAACGCTGATTCGATGAGGGCTCTGCGCCGCTCGTCGACCGACATCCGTGCCACTGAACGTCTACCCCTAGGCCCACATGCGGCCCGCGCATGCCATATGAACAAGTGCTCAGGGAGCTTATCAGTGCAAACGGGCAAATCGAGTGCTGTTGCACGACCGGCCTCGTGTTGCGAGCCGTGCTCACGATTCGACGAACGGTCAGTAGGGTTGGTGAACGTGACGTCGATGACCGGTAAGACCGGTGCGGACCTGGCGACGCGCGCATTCGGCCGGGTCAGCACCGCAGGAACAACCGCAGCCGAAGCGGTGCTCGGCCGCCTCGCCGCGAGCGGACTCGCTCCCGCCCGCGCACTCGGCGCGACGCATGCGGAGATCGCGCCGCATGTCGAGTCGTCACCGAACCGGGTCGGCGGCGCCTTCGGCAACCCCGAACCCATGGGCGCGGCCCGACCCGACGCCCAGGTCTTCGCCGACATGCTGCGCCGTCCGGGACGCCCCCGCCGCCCCGTCATGGTGACGATCCCGCGCTTCGAGGCGCCCGCAGAACTGGCCGTGACCTGGCTCGGGCACGCCTCGGCGCTCGTCGACCTCGACGGCGCCCGGGTGCTGACCGATCCGGTGTTCAGCATGCGTTGCTCCCCGAGTGAACTCGTCGGACCGGCACGCATGCACCCGTCGCCGGTGTCGGCGGCCGATCTGCCCGACGTCGACGTCGTCCTGATCAGCCACGACCACTACGACCACCTGGACATGGAGACGGTGGTCGCGATCGGTGAACGGCAACCGGACGCGGTGTTCGTCACCCCGATCGGGGTGGGGGCACACCTCATTCGGTGGGGGATCCCCACCGAGCGCATCAGGCAGGCGGACTGGGGACAGAGCATCACCGTGGACACCGCCGCGGCGACACTGCGATTCGTCTGCGGGCCGGCGCGGCACTTCTCCGGTCGATCCCTCGCCCGTAACCTCACCCAGTGGGCGAGCTGGGCGGTTCTCGGTCCGTCGCATCGGGTGTTCTTCTCCGGTGACACCGGCTACACCGAACGGTTCGAGGACCTCGGTGCCCAGCACGGTCCGTTCGATCTGAGTCTCATCGCCGTCGGCGCCTACGACCCGGTGTGGCCCGACGTGCACGTGAATCCCGAAGAGGCGGTGGCGATCCACCGCATGCTGTCGGGATCGGCCGGCGCCGACGCGGTGGTGGTCCCGATCCACTGGGGCACCTTCAATCTGGCGCGGCACCCGTGGGGAGACCCGATCGTCCGCCTGCTTTCTGACGCCGAGCGCAACGCGACGACGGTGCTGGTACCCCAGCCGGGCGGCACGATCGATCTCCTACGGCGCGACGGCACCGGTCTGCGCCACCCCGGTTGGTGGGAGGCCTCGGCGTGACGGCAGCGCGAACCGACGCGCGTGGACTGTCTGCCGACGACGTCGCCCAGCGGGTGGCTGCCGGAGCAGTCAACGCCATGCCCGATCGCTCCGGCCGGAGCGTCGCCGACATCATCCGGGCCAACGTGTTCACCCGGATCAACGCGATCCTCGGTGTGCTCTTCGCGATCGTCGCCTTCACCGGGTCGTTCATCAACGGTCTGTTCGGATTGCTCATCGTCGCCAACAGCGGCATCGGCATCATCCAGGAGGTCCGCGCCAAACGAACCCTGGACAAACTCGCCATCGTCGGACAGACACGTCCGCGGGTGCGCCGCGACGGCGAGGTCCGTGAACTCGCTCCGGATGAGGTGGTGCTCGACGACATCATCGAGATCGGCGCGGGTGATCAGATCGTGGTCGACGGCGAGGTGGTGGAGGCCGTCGCCCTCGACGTCGACGAATCACTGCTCACCGGCGAGGCCGACCCGGTGGACAAGGATCCCGGTGCGCAGGTCCTCTCCGGCAGCTTCGTGGTGGCCGGTGGTGGCGCGTATCGCGCCACCAAGGTGGGTGCCGATGCCTACGCCGCCCAGTTGGCCGCCGAAGCGTCGAAGTTCACCCTGGTGTCCTCGGAGTTGCGGTCGGGGATCGACCAGATCCTGCGGGTCATCACCTGGCTGCTCATCCCGGCCGGCGTCCTGACGATCGTCAATCAGTTGTTCATCAGCCAGAACGGTCTCCGGGCCGCCCTGCTCGGGATGGTGGCCGCGCTGGTGCCGATGGTGCCCGAAGGTCTGGTCCTGATGACCTCCATCGCCTTCGCCGTCGGCGTCGTGCGACTCGGGCAGCGTCAATGCCTGGTGAACGAACTGCCCGCCATCGAGGGGCTCGCCCGCGTCAACGTCGTGTGTGCCGACAAGACCGGGACGCTCACCGAGAACGGCATGCGGCTCGCGGAGATCCGGCCCGTCGAACAGGCTCCGCCGGTGTCGCCGGAGCTGGTGCTGGCCGCGCTGGCCGCGCACGATCCGCGGCCCAACGCCAGCATGCTCGCCATCGCCGAGGCCGCGCCGACGACGCCGCGCTGGTCGCCGACGGCGGTGGAACCGTTCACGTCGGCCAAGAAGTGGAGCGGAATGAGTTTCCGCGACGACGAGACCGGTGCCGGGAGGGGCAACTGGATCATCGGTGCCCCCGATGTGCTGCTCGACCCGGCGAGTGAGACCGCCTCGGTCGCAGGCGAACTCGGGGCGACGGGGTTGCGTATCCTGCTGCTCGGCCGCACCGACGTCGCCGTGGACACCGAGCCCGAGGGTGCTGCCGCGGTGCCCGGTCACTTCGTCGCGGTGGCGCTCGTGGTGCTCGAGCAGAAGGTTCGTCCCGACGCCCGCGACACCCTCGAGTACTTCGCCGAGCAGCGGGTGGCGGTGAAGGTGATCTCCGGTGACAACGCCCGCTCGGTGGGTGCGGTCGCCCAGTCGCTCGGTCTCGGCTCCCCGGACACCTCGGTGGACGCGCGTGAATTGCCCACCGACACCGAGGAACTCGCCGAGGTGGTGGAGAAGGGCATCACCTTCGGCCGAGTGCGCCCGGACCAGAAACGCGCGATGGTCAAAGCCCTGCAGTCCCATGACAACACGGTCGCGATGACCGGCGACGGCGTGAACGACGTCCTCGCCCTCAAGGACGCCGACATCGGTGTCGCGATGGGGTCGGGCAGTTCGGCGGCACGTTCGGTTGCCCAGATCGTGTTGCTGGACAACAAGTTCGCCACCCTGCCCTATGTGGTCGGGGAGGGACGCCGGGTGATCGGCAACATCGAGCGGGTGTCCAACCTGTTCCTCACCAAGACGGTGTATGCGGTGCTGTTGGCGCTGTTCGTCGGTATCGGCGGCGTCGTGGGACGGATCGCCGGCACCGACCCGCTCAGCTACCCGTTCCAGCCTATTCACGTGACCATCTCGGCATGGTTCACCATCGGCATCCCGGCGTTCGTGCTCTCCCTCGCACCCAACAACGAACGCGCGCGGCGTGGCTTCGTGCGTCGCGTCCTGCTGATGGCGGTGCCGAACGGCATCATCGTCGGGCTGGCCGCCTTCACCACGTATGTGCTGGTCAACCCGGGTGGTGCCGGTGTGCAGGTGGGTGGGGACGCGGTGGACCTGTCACCGGGACAGACTCAGGCGGCGACGGCCACGTTGATGACCCTGATCGCGGTGGCCGTCTATGTCCTCGCCGTGGTCGCGCGGCCGTACACGTGGTGGAAGGTGGTGCTGATCGCGGTGTCCGCGGGTGCATACGTGATCATCTTCGCCTGGCCGTTCACCCAACACCTGTTCAAACTCGATTCGTCGAATTGGCAGATGAACTCGGTCGCACTGGTTTCCGCGGCGATCGGTATCGCGGCGGTCGAGGCGGTGTCGCGCATCGTGCCCCGAGTGGTGGCGGCGCGAGACCTGCGGCGGCATTCCGCGCACGTCGACGATCTGCACGGCACGAGGTCGGACCGATAGACTCGACAGAGCCGCCGGAGATTGCCGGCTCGTCGATCAGGAGATGTGATGGACCTCAAAGGGCTCGTGGACAAGGCCAAGGCCGCGCTGAAGGGCAACCCCAGTCTCATCGACAAGGGAGGCGACGCCATCGACAAGGCCACCGGCAACAAATACGCGGACAAG
This sequence comes from Gordonia bronchialis DSM 43247, assembly GCF_000024785.1. Taxonomy (NCBI): domain Bacteria; kingdom Bacillati; phylum Actinomycetota; class Actinomycetes; order Mycobacteriales; family Gordoniaceae; genus Gordonia; species Gordonia bronchialis. The sequence goes on from NC_013441.1 coordinate 1,344,607, forward strand.
GTGGACAAGGCGCAGGAGGCGGTGCGCAAGGCCGTCGGCGCGGAGAACCCGCCCGCCGATCCCCGGCCGGGTGGTGCGCCCAAGGCCGATCCGCAGAGCGAAGACCCCCAGCAGGGTGCGCCCTAGTCGTCAGATCTCAGTCGTCAGATCTCAGTCGTCAGGTTTCAGTCGGCAGGTGCCCGCCGTCGAGGCGTTGTCCCGCCTGCCCGTGGGTGGCGTCGGTAGGCCGACACCGTCGGGTCGTCGGCGATCCAGAATCGCCACGGCCGGTCGGCGGCCAGGCGAACTCCCACCCGAGGTCCGGATGCGATGGGCCCCACAGGTTTTCGGGGTGCAAGGGTGAGGTGCTCGGGTTCGTCGTCGAAAAGATCGGTGCCGAGGTCGGCCATCGTGATGCCGAGCGCGCGGGTGAGATTGCCCGGTCCCCGGGCCAGGAGATGATCCGCCGGCTCCCGGCCGGTTCGATGCCGTCGGGTGAGGGCGAGTTCGTGGCCGTCGATGATCTCACCCGCTCGGAGCAGCACCGCCGAGGCCGTACCGTCCGGGCCGGTCACCACATTTGCGCAGTGATGGCCGTGAATTCGGTAGACGTAAAGGCGTCCGGGCGGCCCGTACATGATGTCGGATCGTGCAGTGCGCGTATACGCGTGTGAAGCGGGGTCATGTGGTCCCGCATAGGCTTCGACCTCGGTGATCCGCACCGTGACGCCGTGGCCGACGAGACGCCCGCCCAGCAGGGCGCGGGCCTGGGCGCAGACGCTAGGCTCACTGACCATGGCTAAGACGAGCGACTCCATCGTGGTTGACCTGTCCCCGGAAGATACCTGGTCGGCGGCGTCGGATCTCTCCCGGTACTCCGAGTGGCTGGTCCTGCACGACGGCTGGCGGAGTCCGGTGCCCGCGAGTGACGAACTCGGTGAGGGCACCAAGGTGACGTCGGTGGTGAAGGTCAAGGGCACCCGGGTACGGTTCGACTGGGTCGTCGAGACCTATCAGCCGATCCGGCAGGTGCGGCTCAAGGGGAGCGGGAAGGGCGGGGTCAAGGCGAAGCTGGACCTGGCCATCGTTCCCGCCGAGGCGGGATCAGAAGTAACCTTCACTGTTGATCTCGGCGGTCTACCGCTCATCGGGCCGGCCGGAAAAGCTGCCGCGATGGCGGTCTCGGGGGATCTGCGGAAGTCTCTGGCGCAGTTCCGTGAGGTTTTCGCCTGAGCGTCGAACGCCGGCACTGGTAGAACAGACCCTCCCGCCTGGCTGGTGACGGGACGGGTACGAGGGGAACGAGGGGAACGATGGGGCGTCACAGTTCTGGCTCCGAACGTCCGGACAACGGACGCAACGGCGCGGACACGCCGGGCCGGGGGACACCCCGATCGGCGGCCGCGACGCCGTCGGGTCGGGTACCGGCGGCCGGCACCCCTCGGCGCGGCCCCGGGTCCGACGACGACTTCGGCTTCGACCACCGCGAGGTGCGGTCGGGCCGACGCGGCTGGTGGTGGGCACTGGCCGCGCTCAGCGTGGTCGCCGCGCTGGTCACCGGGGTCATCCTGTGGCGGGCCGGGACGTCGGGCTGCGGTGACCGGACCCAGGTCGCGGTGGCCTCGGACGCGGCGATGACCGGACCGTTGCGGGAGATCGCCGCCAAGGCCTCGCAGGATTCCTGCTACGACTTCGACGTGCAGACCGCCGCCGGTGCCGACGTGCCCGGCCTGCTCACCCAGGGTGCCTCGGCGCCGGACCTGTGGCTGGCCGATTCGCAGGTGCAGGCGCGCCGAGTGACCACCCAGGTACGCCGCGACCTCGACCTCGTCGCACCCTCGATCGCCGCGACACCGACCGTCGTCGCCGGTCGCCAGGTGCCGCCGCTGCGTAGCTGGGTCGACGTGATGAAGCTGCAGGATCTGCGGACCGGTTCGCCGCTGGACACCTCCACCGGCGACGCGCCCATCATCGGTGCGCTGGCCGAGGTCGACGCGGGAACGCTCACCGAACAGGAACTGACCGGCGCGATGTCGGTGCTGGCGATCCAGCAGAACAACGCGCGACTGGCCAATGACAACGAGGGCACGCGGCTCAATCTCGCCAACACCTCGACGGTGCCGGTGGTGACCACCGAGCAACAGTTCCTGCTGTTCACGCGCACGCATCCGGGATCGGAGCTCAAGGCGTCCATCCCGTCCGACGGCACCGTGATGCTCGACTACCCGCTGGTGAACACGGCGGCGTCGGCGCGCCACCAGCAGGCGGCCGACGCCGGAGCGGCCCTGGCGGCCGCGGCCACAAGCGACACCGGGCGCCAGGCACTGGGCGCGGCGGGGTACCGCTCGGCCGATGGAAGCGGTGCACCGCAGGGCGGGCTCGGCGATGACGTCAAGGTGCTGGCACTGCGTGACCCCTCGGCCGTCGACCGTGCACTGCGCCAGTGGCAAGTGCTCGGCGTGCCGATCCGAACGCTGGTTGTGGAGGACACCTCCGGGTCGATGGAGACCCCGGTCGGCAACACCACCCGGGCCGGCCTGCTCATCGACGCCTCGATGACCGGACTCGAGATGTTCCCGCGCAACGCGATGGTCGGTGGCTGGGCCTTCGGTATCGACAAGGGCGGGCCCGATCAGGACTGGACCGAGATGGCACCGATCCGGCGGCTCGACGCACCGTCGGGAAGCGGTGGTACACACCGGGAAGCACTGGCGCGCGCCGTGCGTGAGGGTCTTGCTCCGGCCCGCCTCGGCGGTGGTACCGGGCTCTACGACACCACTCTGGCCGCGTTCAAGAAGGTGCAGTCCACTTACGACCCGAACTACTCCAACAGCGTCATCATCATGACCGACGGGCAGAACGAGGATCCGGGCAGCATCACGCTTACCGAACTGCTCGCGGAACTGAAGGAGCTCGAGGACCCTGCACGCCCGGTGCTGATCCTCACCATCGGTATCTCCGAGGACGCCGACACCAACGCGTTGCGGCAGATCGCCCAGGCGACGGGCGGCACCACCTACGTCGCCAAGACGGCCGCCGACATCAAACAGGTGTTCACCAATGCCATCGCGGCGCGTGTGGAGGCCGCCGGACGCTGAGCAGCGCACGCTCTTTACCTGCGCATTACCTGTTGATTGCCTGCCGATGGTGCCGAATCGCGCAATCATCGGCAGAATACTTAGGCATGACTTACGTAACGGATGAACAGCGTCGTGTCGTGACCCGCTCTGCCGACCCGACGGCGGGTGCGGCGACAGCGATGAAGCGGGCAGGCGGTGTCCTCGCCGCGGTGGCCGCCGTCGGTCTCGTCGCCACCGGATGCGGTTCTGACGACGGTGACTCGGCCACCGGTTCCGCATCGGAGGAGACCACGTCGGGGACCGCAACCTCTGCTGCCGAATCCGCCGACTACCGCGACGGGACCTACTCGGCCACCGGCGAGTACACCAGGCCCGGCGGGCAGCAGGAGGTCGGGGTCACCGTCACGCTGGCCAATTCGGTGATCACCGGCGTCACCATCGACACCAGCCACGCACAGGGCACCTCGGCCGAGTTCCAGGGCAAGTTCTCCAGCGGGATCAACAACGTCGTCGTCGGGAAGAACATCAACGATCTCGACGTGCACAAGGTGTCGGGATCGTCGTTGACCTCCGGCGGGTTCAACCAGGCGATCGAGAGGATCAAGGACCAGGCCCGAGCCTGATCGGCGCGTGAGACACGATCGCCCAGAACACGATTGGGTGTTCGACGCACTGGGCACCCGCTGGACCGTCACCACGCCGGAGCCGCTGGCGCCGAGTGTGTGCACCGCGGTCGCCGACGAACTCGACCGGATCGACCGCGCATGGTCGAGGTTCCGGGACGACTCCATGGTTGCCGAGATCGCCGCGCATCCGGGCAGTTACCCCGTCGACCCGGTCGATCAGCCGCTCGTCGACTGGTATCGGCGGCTGTACGACCTGAGCGCCGGTGCGGTGTCTCCCTTTGTCGGCGCGACCCTGTCCGACGCCGGATACGACGCGCGGTACTCGCTGCGGCCGGCGGAACGGATCCGGGACACGCCCCGCTGGGACGACGTGCTGACCGGACACGACGGCACGCTCGAGGTGCGACGACCGGTCGTGATCGATGTCGGCGCTGCCGGAAAGGGTTTCGCGGTCGACAGGGTATCGGCCATCGTGGCCGCGACCGCACCGCAACACATCGTCGATGGCGGCGGCGACATGGTGATCGCCGGGTACGACACGCCAGGACGGGTGGCGCTGGAGCATCCCGACGACACGACCCGGGCGATCGGTGTGGTAGACGTTGCCGACGGGGCGATCTGTGCGTCCGCGGTCAACCGTCGGGCCTGGGCGGACTGGCATCACATCATCGACCCGCGGACCTCGTCACCCGCACGTGAAGTCGTGGCCACCTGGGTGCTCGCCCCGACCGCGATGGAAGCCGACGGACTGGCCACCGCACTGTTCTTCACCCCGGCTGCCTTGTTGCGCGGACATTTTCACCATCACGACGACGGATTCCACCACCTGACCGTCCGGCGCAGCGGCAGCGTCGAGCACACGGCGATCCCCGGATTGGAGCTCTACCTGTGACACGCTGGATACCCCGATGGCTGACCCCGCATCGCGCGGTGCTGATTGCCCTGGTGCTGTTGACGATTGCTGCTTTCGTGGTGTCGGCTTCGGATCCCGATTTCGGATTCGAGCCGTCGTCGTTGGCACAGTGGCTCCTGGTGGCCGTCGGCGTGAGCGGTGTGGTCACCTATCTGTGCGCGTTCATCGTCCGGGTGCCGCCGAACTCGGACTCGTGGTTGATCACGGCGCTCATCCTGTTCTTCGTGCTGCCCGGCGGGTCGTCGGAGAACGCGGTGGCTACCGTGGCACTCGGATCGGCGGCTGCTGCGGTGTCGAAGTAATGTGCTGGTGTGGCGGCGCCGGCTGATCGTCAATCCCGCTGTGGCAGGCGCGATCACCTGCTATGCGGTGGCCTTTGCCGGAGTGGAGGGCATCAGTTATCCGTTCTGGTGGGTCGCGGCCGAACCGTTGCTCATCCCGATGGCTGTGATCGGCGCGGTACTGGTCATCGTGATCCGCGACGCCACGGTGGTGATCGCCTACTTCGTCGGCGCGCTCGGGGTCATCGGGTGGCTGCAACTCACCGAGGGGAATCAGGATCTCGAGCTGTGGGTGACGTCGAGTCCGATGTTCTTCGTCGCCGCGATCATGCTGCCCGAACCGCTGACCTCGCCGGCCACGCGGATACCGCGCATTCTGTACGGCGTGTTGGTGGGCGCGTTGACCTACTGCCAGCAGAACGTGGAGATCACCGACTCCTATTCGCTCGAGTTCACCCCGGAGATCGCCCTCGGGTTCGGCTGCGTCTTTGCCCTGCTGGTCCGTCTGCTCACCCGTACGGCACGGCGGGTGCCGTTGGCCGAGCCCCGGGCAGAGAGTCTGGCGGAGAACACGTTCGGCGTGTATGCGCCGTCGGTGGGGCGGGCACCGGCATTCCGGCCCGGACAGTGGGCAACGCTCAGTGTGCCGCGGTGGTCGCGCCCGGTGTGGCAGAGTTCGCGCCGCGTGTTCTCCTTTGTGTCCGCGCCGTACACCGACCCGGTGGAGTTCGCCTTCACCACCTCGGGTGAGCCGTCGCCCTTCAAACGCGACCTGATTGCCGGATCCGTCCCGCGCGCCTACATCGACAACCGTGGCGGTGGGTTCGTCCTCTCCCCGCGACTGATCGCCCGCCATCGGGTCGTTCTCGTCGCCGGTGGGATCGGCATCACCCCCTTCATCTCGATGCTGCGCGCACTGCGGGCCGCGGGTAACGATCTGTCCAATCTGACGGTGGTGCACGTGATCCGCGCGGAATCGCGGGCCGTCTATGCGGAGGTCCTCGACGATGCCGCCGCGGCGGGAGCCCGCGTCGAGCGGGTGGTGTCCCCGACCGGCACCCTCCCCGACGGCACCGCGCTTCGCGCTGACGGCACCGCGCTTCGCGCCGAGGGCACCCACTACTTCGTCTCGGGCGCACCGCAATTCGTCCGGGCGACGACGTCACAGATCCGACGCGCCGACACCACGACGCGCCTGCGGCCCTGGCGCGTTCACACCGACACCTTCGCCGGATACTGAACTCGACGATGCTGTGACCGGAGCCGACCGATCGATGACGTGGCGCTGTGGCAGCCTGGAAGCGTGGATCGAGAGTACGGCTGCGAGATCGTGATGTTCGTGGTGTCGCCACGGCATGCCTACTTCGGGAGACCGAAGGACGGGCCCGCGGGTGATGTGGAGACGACCAGTCCGGATGTCGTGGAGGTGGTTGCCGACAAGGGTATTCGCGGTGACCGGTTCTTCGGGGTGCGGGCGCACACCGAAGCGGCGGTGACCTTCCTCGCACTCGAGGCGTGGGAGGCGGCGGCCGCGGGCGCCGACCCGGTCCTGGCACGACGCAACATCGTCGTTCGCGGGCTGGAACTCGACCCACTGCGCGGACGTGAGTTCGCGATCGACACCGGTGACGGTGAAGTCCTCTTCCGCGGCGGACGGCCGGCGCATCCGTGTTCGTGGATGGACTCCATGGCGGGCGACGGGGTGCGCAAGGCGTTGATCGGCCGGGGTGGCATCCGGACACAACCGTTGTCGTCGGGTGTGCTGCGCCTCGGTCAAGCGGTCGTCCGCTGCGACGTCGAGCTCGATGCGGTTCGCGCCGCCGACCAGGTCCGGCGTGCGCAGCCGCTGCGTGACACGTCCTAGTGTAAGTGTTTAACGTTTCCACAGATTTGGGCTGAGGGAGCGTCGGGGTCGGCGGGACGGTGCAGCGGGGTGTCAGCGCTGACGGCCGAGGGCACGTAGGAAGAAGGTGAGGTTGGCGGGCTTCTCTGCAAGGCGGCGAACGAGATAGCCGTACCACTGTTGGCCGTAGGGGATGTAGACCCGAACGTGGCCACGGGCGGCGAGTCGGCGCTGCTCGTCGGTCCGGATGCCGTACAGCATCTGGTGTTCCCAGTTGTCCGGTTCGCGACCGACTTCGGCGGCCAGCAGCGCCGCCGCCTCGATGATGACCGGGTCGTGCGACGCGACCATCGGATACCCGTTGCCCTTCATCAGAATTCGCAGACACCGAAGATATGCTTCGTCGATCAACCGGCGGTCCGGGAAGGCCACTGACGGTGGCTCGGCATAGGCTCCCTTGCACAATCGGATTCGCGCGCCGGCCGCGGCGAATTCGGTGCAATCGTCCTCCGTGCGCCGAAGATATGCTTGCAGCACCGTACCGACCTCGGGGAAGTCGCCGCGCAGCGATCGGACGATGTCCAGGCGTTGGTCGACGGTCGTGTGGTCTTCGGCGTCGACGGTGACCAGGACACCGGCCGCGTAGGCCGCGGTCACGATGCGTCGGGCGTTGGCCTCGGCGATCTTGGGGCCGTGTTCAGGGAGCGACTGCCCGAGCGCGGTCAACTTCACCGACACCTCCAGCTGGCCGGGCAGCGCCGCGTGAATGGCCGACATCGCCTCCAGCAAAGCCAGATACGCCTCGACGGTGCCGTCGGCCTGGGCTTCGGTGGTGGTGTCCTCGCCGAGAAAGTCGATGCTCACCGACGTTCCGTTGTCCAGTTGCCGCCAGATCGCGCGGACGACGTCGTCGAGGTCGTCACCGGGGACGAAGCGTCGCACCACGTTCCGGGTGACGGTGAGTCGCTCCGAGGTGTGCTTGATGCGGTCACTGCGGGCGGCGGCGATGATCGTCGGTCGGAGAAGGGAATCGAAGATCGTGCTCACGGGATCACCTCGCTATTCGCCAGTCATGTGCGGATAGGCGGAATCTGTTGGCGGCACAAAGGTTTCCTTGATGGTTCGCGTGGACGTCCAGCGCATCAGATTCGCCTTGGAACCGGCCTTGTCATTGGTTCCCGATGCGCGTGCACCGCCGAAGGGTTGTTGGCCGACAACGGCACCGGTGGGTTTGTCGTTGATGTAGAAGTTGCCCGCCGCGTTGCGAAGTCGCTGCGCTGCGGTGGTCACCGCCGCGCGATCAGTCGCGATGATCGAGCCGGTGAGTGCATAGCGGGCAGTCGAATCCACCAGGGCGAGTGTCTTCTCGAACTGAGGATCGTCGTAAACATGTACCGAGAGGATCGGACCGAAATACTCGGTGGAGAAGGCCTCGTCGGTGGGGTCGTCGGAGAGTAGTACGGTCGGGCGGACGAAGAATCCCTCGGAGTCGTCGCACTCACCACCGACGGCGACGGTGAGCGACGGCGTCGACTTGGCGCGGTCGATCGCGGCGACCTGCTTGTCGAAGGCGCGGCGGTCGATGAGTGCGCCACCGAAATGGGACAGGTCACGAACGTCGCCGTAGGTGAGTTGCGAAGCCTCACTGAGGAAGTCGTCACCCATCTGTTCCCAGACCGAACGGGCGATGTAGGCCCGTGACGCCGCCGAACACTTCTGACCCTGATACTCGAAGGCGCCCCTGATCAAGGCGGTGCGCGTCACGTCGGGATCGGCCGAACCGTGCGCGACGATGAAGTCCTTACCTCCTGTTTCGCCGACCAGTCGCGGGTAGTTGCGGTAGCGATCGATGTTGGTGCCGATCTCGCGCCAGAGATGCCCGAAGGTGGCGGTGGAACCGGTGAAGTGGATACCGGCCAGGTCCTCGTCGGCCAGTGCGACCTCCGACATCGCCCGGCCGTCGCCGTTCACCAGGTTGATGACGCCGGGTGGCAGACCCGCGGCTTCCAGGAGGCGCATCGTCAGGTGCGCCGAATACGCCTGCGTCGGAGAGGGTTTCCACACCACGGTGTTACCCATCAGCATGGGTGCCGTCGGCAGATTGCCGGCGATCGCGGTGAAGTTGAACGGGGTGATGGCGTAGACGAATCCGTCGAGCGGCCGGTGATCGAGCCGATTCCAGACACCCGGTGAGGAGATCGGCTGCTCGGCGAGGATCTCGCGGGCGAAGGAGACGTTGAACCGCCAGAAGTCGACGAGTTCGCAGGAGGCGTCGATCTCGGCCTGCTGCACCGACTTCGACTGTCCGAGCATCGTCGCCGCCGCGATGCGTTCGCGCCAGGGACCGGAGAGCAGATCGGCCGCACGCAGCAGGATTGCGGCCCGGTCGTCGAAGGGCGTGTATGCCCAGTCCGCGGCTGCGGCGCGGGCGGCGTCGACGGCGGCCCGCGCGTCGTCGTGGGTGGCGTTGGTGATGGTGCCGAGTACCTCCCGATGAGCGTGAGGTTGGACGACCTCGATCGGCTCTCCGTCGCCGATGTGGGCGTTGCCGCCGATGATGTGTGGCAACTCCATCGGCCCGGCCGACGCTTGCGCGCTCAGTTCGCCGACGATGCGTTCGCGCTCAGCGGTCCCGGGGGCATAGGTGTGTACCGGTTCGTTGGCCGGTCGGGGAGGAGTGGTGATGGCATCCATACCCCCAGTCCACCCGCTCCAGGCGACGCACAGTATGTCCACTCAGCCAATATTCGGCACTGAGTTTGTCCGATCGGACAGGGACGGGGGCTTGTCAGCGCAACGCGGCCTTCCCGCGGATTCTGCTCAGCAACGCCAGCGCGATCAGCGTCGCAGCCAGCAGAACCGACGTACACGCCGCAGCGGAGAACACCTGGCCGCGGTCGGAGAGGCCGAAGATGGTCACCGGCAACGTCTTCCAGGTGGCCGGGTACACCATGATGGTGGCACCGAGCTCGCCCATCGACAGTGCGACCGCGAGGCCGGCGGCAGCGCCCAGTGACGGCAGCAGCAGTGGCAGCGTGACGCGGGTCAGGACCCGGGCGGGCCCGGCCCCCAGGGATTCGGCAGCCTGGGCGTAGGCGGGGTCCAGGCGATCGAGAGCCGCCGAGACCGTGCTGAATGCGAAGGCGAGGACGAGGACCGTGTGCGCGATGATGACGATCCACTTGGTCCCACCGAGGAGCAGGGGCTTCTCGTTGAAGCTGATGAGCAGACCGAGTCCGATGGCCACCGAGGGAACCGCGATCGGCAGGTGGAAGACGGCGTCGACGACGCGCTGCAGCGGCCTCGCGGCGGTGCGTACGGCGAGTGCGGCCCAGGTGCCCAGCAGCAGGGCGAGCGCGCCGGCGATGAATGCGGTCTGCAGGCTGACCGACAGGCTCGCGACGTTCTCGTCCGACAGCGCGTCCTGAAAGTGGTTGAAACCCAGATTCGATGGCAGCGGTCCGGTCCAGGAGCCGGCGAACCCGGCGATCACGACGGTCGCGATCGGCGCCACGAAGACCACCGCGACGACCAACGCGAACAGCGTCCAGATGGCTGCTTTGCCACCGCGTGTCCAGATCAGCATGTCAATGTCCTTGTCGTCGGGTGTGCAGGCGGTGGAACGCCATCCGGTAGGCACCGTAGAGCAGCAGCGACAGCGTCACCTGGACCGTAGCGATGACGGCTGCACCGGTGACATCGAAGGTGACGATGCCGCGGGTGTAGATGAGCATCGGTAGCGTGATCACGTCCTTGGCGCCGGTGAACAGCACGATGCCGAACTCGTTGAGGGTCAACAGCAACACCAGGCTGCCGCCGGCCATCAGCGCGGGCAGCGCCTCGGGGAGAATGACCGAGCGCAGGACCCGCCACGGTGAGGCGCCCAGGCTGGCCGCGACGTTGAGCTGGTCGCCGGAGATCGTCGCGAACGAGGCGAGCAGGGGGCGCACCACGAAGGGGGTGAAGAAGGTGATCTCGGCGGCGATCACCCCGGCCGGCGTGGCGAGGAAATTCAGCGGCCGGGCACCTACGGTTTCGGCGAGCAGGGCGTTCACCGCGCCGGCCGTCCCGTAGAGAAACGTGAACGCGAGGGTGATGAGAAACGACGGCAGCGCAAGGATCGTGTCGATGAGCCGTGCCACCAACGTCGCCCCGGGGAACGGCACAAAGGCCAGCACCACCGCGACGAAGCTGCCCAGGATCAGACAGCCGACCGTCGAGCAGACCGCGATTTGGGCGGTCGTGACCAGCGCGTCGGTGAACACCTCGCTGGTCAGAACCGCACCCCAGGTGCTCTGCCCGGTGCCCGTGGTGGAATCGGTCAGAACCCGGACCAGTGGGTACACCGCGATCGCCAGCACCACCAGCAGCGGCGGGATCACCCACGCCGATGCCCGCCAGTCGCGGATCTCCCGGTTCGGTTGTGGCGCAGCGGGATCGGCCACCGCGTCGGACGGAGAGGCCAGAGTTGCATCGGTGCTCATCGTCGTACTCCGCCGGCCTCGACCAACACGCCGGCCGGCTCGCCGAACCGCACGCCCACCCGGGATTCGGCCGGATGGTCGACGCGACCGCTGACATCGGCGTCGACGAGCAGGTCGGGCAGCCCGTCGACGAGCAGGTCGGGCAGCCCGTCGACGGCGAGCGTCAGGCGGGTCGACGAGCCGCGCCACACCGAGCTCGTCACCCGCGCCGACATCGATCCGTGTGCGTGCACTGCGGTGACCTCCAGCTCATGAGGGCGAACGCAGAGGTGTGCCGTCGCACCCGGTGACCATCGTCGAAGTGGCTGCGGCGCAGTGGCGGTGAACATCTTGTCGCCCACTGAGACCAGCGCCGAGTCGCCGGTGACCCGGCCCACCGTGCACGGGATCAGATTGGCGCCGCCGAGGAAACCGGCGGTGAAGGCACTCGGCGGGCGGGTCCACAACTCCTCGGCGGTCCCGATGTCGACAAGCCGGGCGTCGCGCATGACTCCGATGCGATCGGCCAGCGCCAGCGCCTCGGATTGGTCGTGGGTGACGTAGAGCATAGTGGTGTCGGGCAACGCATCCCGAAGTCGCTGCAGCTCCACCACCATCGCCTGACGCAGCGAAGCGTCGAGGGCGGCGAGGGGTTCGTCGAGCAGGAGGACGTCGGGCCGGATGGCCAGCGCGCGGGCGATGGCGACGCGTTGCTGCTGGCCCCCGGAGAGTTCCCGCGGCAGTCGGGATGCGTAGTCGGACATGCTGACCATTGCGAGCGAATCCGAAACTCGTTGGGCTATCTGTGATCTCGGTAACCGCTGCGCCCTGAGCCCGAAGGCCACGTTGTCGGCGACCCGCATGTGCGGAAACAGGGCATACGACTGGACCACCACTCCGATACCGCGTTTGGCGGGTGGCAGGTCGGTGATGTCGCGGCCGGCGAGCCGCACCCGGCCGGCGCTGGGCCGGACGAAGCCGGCCAGTGCTTTGAGGGCGGTGGACTTCCCGGAGCCGCTGGGGCCGAGCAGGGCGACGGTCTCGCCGCGCCGGGTGCGCAGGGTGAAGTCCACCAGCGCGTCGGTGCTCTTGCGTCCGCGGCCGTAGGTGACGGTGACCCGGTCGAAGGCGATGCTCGGCTCGTCGCCCGATGCGCCAGTGGTGGTGCGCGAACCGATTCTGGAGGTCAGCGGATTCGGCATGTCAGCTCCCGGTGGCCTTCTGGTAGGCGGCGAGATCGGCATCGAGGTCCGCCAGGACCACGTTCCAGTCCGGTCGCCACACCGTGACGCCGGCCAGGGTTGCTGCGGGACTGGGGTTTCCGGCCGGTGTCGATGCGCCGAGGTCGGTCCGGAGGGTCAGGCCGAGGGCGCCGAAACCGACGGTCTCCTGCACCGGCCGTGACAGCAGGAACTCGAGCAGTTTGCGTGCGTTGTCGCTGTGCGGGGCATCCTTGGTGATGCCCGCGACGTACGGCAGTGCGACGGTGGTGCGGACACCGTCGGGCATCGCCGGGAAGAACAGTGCGAACTTCGACCCGTCGTCGCGGATGGAGGCAAGGTTCATCTGCACGTCGCCGTTGGCCACCAGCAGTTCGCCGTTGCTCACCTTCGGCTGGAGTTTGCCGGTGGAACTCGACGGCCCGACGTTGTTGGGCTGCAGCCGGGCGAGGTAGTCCAGGGCACCTTGCTTGCCCTTCAGATGTTGCAGCAGAAGCAGGACCGCGGTCCCGTCGCCGGCCTGCCCGGGTGTCGAGTACTGGATCTTGTCCTTGAACCGCGGGGCCAGCAGGTCATCCCAGGTCCTCGGTGCGGGGGTGGCACCAGGATTGGCGATGAACGACAGTGTGTTGTCCACGATGGCGACGTATCGGCCTGCCGCATCCTTGTTCTCGGGCGCCACGGCGGTGGTGTCCACGTTGCTCTCGGTGAGTAGACCGTCCGCCGCGGCGCGCTGGATGAACGGGGGCAGCGTCACCAGCAGGTCCGCCTGCGGATTGGACTGCTCCTTCTGCACACGTGAGACCACCTCGCCGGACCCGGCTTCGACGATGTTGACCGAGATGCCGGTCTGTTCGGTGAATTTCGCGAACTCGGTCTTGTACCAGCTTCCGAGTCCGTCGGCGGAGTAGACGGTCAGTGTGTTGTCGCCGGAGTTGGCGGTGCCGGTGCCGCCGCAGGCCGCGGTCAGACCGATGATGGCCGCGAGAAGCGTGATCGCGCGATACGGTGATGTCGAAAACGTGTGGTGCGCATGGTCATTCCTTCACGTGGTGGGACGGGTGATCGGAGGTCAGAGGGAGAGCAGGAGGTCGCCGAAGTCGCGAATGGAGTCGACGATGTGAGTTGCGCCCGCGGCGCGCAGGCGGGTCTCGTCGTGTGCCCCGGTCAGGGTGCCGGCCACGACGGCGGCTCCGGACCGCAGCCCGCTGATGATGTCGTTGGCGGTGTCGCCGAGGACCGCGACCTCGCGGACGTCGTCGACGCGCAGGTCCATGAGCGCGGTGAGGATCATGTCGGGATATGGCCGCCCGCGGATGGTGTCAGAGGGCGCGATCACCAGGTCGGCGAGATCGGTCCACCCGAGGGCGTCGAGGAGCCGGTCTCGGGTGGACGAACTGAAACCGGTGCTCAGGGCGACTTTGATGCCTGCACCGCGCAGCTTCTCGATCGTGCTTGCCGCACCGGTGATCTCGGCGATCCCGACCTCTCCGATGGCGGTCTCGTAGGCCTCCTCGAAGGCGCGATTGGCGTTCTGCGCACGCTCCTCGTCGCCGTCGGTCAGGGCACGGAAGACGACGATCTTGGATTGTCCCATGGTGTCGATGACGTACTGGCGGGCCCGATCGTGGTCGGGGCCGTCGGCGGGCAGCCCGGCGGCCTCGGCTGCGGCGTCGAAAGCTCTCAGCACGAGCCCGTCGTCGGCGACGGTGGTGCCGGCCATGTCCAGCACGGCCAGTCGGGGGGAGATGGTGTTCACGAAAATCCTTTGTTCGCAGGGGGGATCGGGTGGGTCAGAGGTTCATCTCGTCGGCGGTCGCCGCCCCGATGGCCGGACCGAGCGTCATCCCGCGGCCGCCGGGGCCGGTCACGAGCCAGACGCCGTCGGCCACCTCGCGCCGGTAGGCGATGAGGGAGGGATCGGTGCACTGGGAATACACGCCCGCCCAGCGCCGGACGATGGGCGGCAGGTCGCGACCGAGGAGCTCGCCGACGGTGTCGGCGAGATGCCGGTACGGGTCCTCGGTCACGTCGAAGCTGAAGGCGTCGAGGTCCGGATCGTCGTCGTACTCGTGGGTGTCGCCGATGGTCAGACCGCCGTGTTGTCTTTGTACGCAGAGCAATTGCATCCGGTGCTCACCCGCCACCGGGGCCTGGGGCTGCGTCGCGGCCAGATGGTCGAGTGTCGGTCCGGCGAACGCGGGGTAGTACCGGAAGCTGTCGCCGTCGGCGATGGCGGTGGTCAGCGGTTCGCCCAGCGGCGCGGTTTCCATCATTTGCAGACGTACCCGGCGCAGCGGCACGTCGCCCGCGAGTTCACGGGTGAGTCCGTTGTGAATTGCTCCAGGACAATGGATCACCGCGTCGGCGTGATAACTCTGACCCTGGTCGTCGCGGACACGCACACCGTTCCCGCTGGTGTCGACGGAGCGGACCTCCCGCCCCGCGGTGAAGGTGTAGCGCTCCGATCGGGCGAGGTGGGCGCGGATGGCCGGCAGGGCGACCCGCGACTCGACGGCCGCGTCGCGGGTGCACTGCAGACCGGCGAGGTAGGTGCCGCGCAGCGCCGGGTTGAGGCGGCGCACGTTGTCGGGGCCGAGGAGGTGGAACCCGCGGCCGACGGCGTCGTCGCGGCGCGAGACCTCCTCGGCGACAGCGAGTTCGGCGGCGGTCCGGATGAGCGTGACCGAACCGCAGGGCCGGAACCCGACGCCGGGTACGTCGGTGCCGATCTTCTCCCAGAGGTCCCAGGATCGCTGCGCCGCGTCGAGTTCGAACGGTGCCCGACCCGACACCCACACGAGCCCGAAGTTGCGGACCGTGGCGCCCCGCGCCGCGGTCTCGCGTTCGAGGTGGATGACCTGGTGGCCGCGTTCGATCGCGGCGATGGCGTGTGACGTGCCGAGGATGCCGGCACCGATGACGATCAACTTCATGGAGACTAGTCTGGCTATTGGTCTAGACCGATGGGCGGAGCGAAGGGAAACTCTCGGTGAACGATTGGTATAGACCAAACGCGCTATGATCGGAGCATGCGTACTGATGTGGTCTCTGAGGTGGAGACGATGCTCTGTTCCCTGCGCGACGTCTGGGATGAGGAGTCGGTGGACGAGTACGACCACGCTCTGCAATGCGGTCTGCGTGCGCGTGCGGATGGCGCCGACGACGAGTTGCTGCTGGCGGCGGTACTGCACGACATCGGGCACAGTCCACTGATCGACGATCGGCGCCATCACGAACGTGCCGCGCAGGACTGGCTGACGGCCCGGTTCGGTCGTCGCGTCGGCTGGCTTGCCGGTCGGCATGTCGCGGCGAAGAAGTACCTGGCGGCAACCGAACCGGGGTATGCCAGTGAATTGTCGGGGGTGTCCGTCGACTCCCTTGTGGCACAGGGGGGCCCGGCTGCTGCCGACGCACCGACCACGCACGCGTGGTGGCCCGACGCCGTGCGCCTGCGTCGCTACGACGATGCGGCGAAGGTTCCCGGCGCCCCGGCGCTCACCGTCGAGGAGGTTCTGGAGGTGGCCCGGCGCCTGCAGGACGGTGTCCGCTGATGCCGGCCTCCTTGCCGAAGTACTACCGCGTACGGACCGAGCTCGACGAAATGCTCGCGACGCTGGCCGTCGGTGATGCGGTGCCACCCGAGCGGTCGCTCTCCGAGCGTTTCGGGGTCGCCCGCGAGACAGTCCGCCAGGCACTGCAGGAGTTGCTCGTCGAGGGCAGGATCGAGCGCCGGGGCCGGGGGACGGTGGTGGCGGCCCCGAAACTGGTGCAGCCCTTGTCATTACAGTCCTACACCGAGGGGGCCAAGCAGCACGGCCGCGTGCCGAGCCGCGAGCTGGTCACCTTCGAGCGCATCGTCGGCGACGAGCAGTTGTGCGCCGACCTCGATATTGCCGACGGTTCGTCGGTTCTGCACCTCGAACGTGTCCTGTTGGCCGACGGGGAGAAGCTCGGGCTGGAGAGCACATACCTGCCTGCCGACCGCTTCGGCCACTTTCTCCACGACTTCGATCCGGGCACCTCGCTGTACGCGGCGATCCGGGCCGAACGGGTCTCGTTCGCGGTGGCCGAGGAGCGGATCGAGACCGTACTTGCGTCCCCGCGCGAGGCCGCGCTGATGGAGACGACCACCGCGATGCCGATGCTGCTGCTCAACCGCCGGTCGCTCGACACCGACGGACGCCCCATCGAGCGCGTGCGGTCGCTGTATCGGGGAGACCGGATGGCCTTTCGCGCCATCCTGCGTGAATGACGAGCATCGAGTAGCGATACTGGGGCTCATGACGTCGTCGAGCGGAGTGTCGTTGGGTCGGCTCCTGCTGGCACTCGACCGGACGGTGGCGACGCTGGTCACCGCGCCCCGCGGACTCGATGTCCCCATCGGAACACCCGCGATGGTCGACATCGACGACATCCGCTACGGGCTGGGCCGCACCGTCCGGTCGGCCGACCTGTTCCTCGCCGTCGGGCTCGACGACGCCACGCTGCGCGAGCTCGTCTCCGGGCTGGGCGGAGCGCATCCGGTGGCCATCATGGCCAAATCGCCGTCCGCGGAACTCGCGGCACTCACCGAGCGACTCGGAATCGCCATGATCGCCGTCGAACCCCATGCCCGATGGGAGCGCATCTACAACCTGGTGATCAGGGTCCTCGACGGTGCCCGCACCGAGTTGACCGGCGAATCGATGCGCTCGGGCAGCACCGGTGATCTCTTCGAGCTGGCGGGCGAGGTCGCCCGTCGCACAGGCGGTTTGGTCAGCATCGAAGACGAGCGATCCCACGTGCTCGCCTACAGCACCGCCGGTGACGAGGCCGACGAACTGCGCCGCTTGTCGATCTTGGGCCGCGAAGGCCCGCCGGAGATGCTGGCCTGGTTGCGGCAGTGGGGCGTCATGGACGCGCTGCGGACCTCCGCGCAGGTCGTCACCGTCGACGAGCGGTCCGATCTCGGCTTACGTCGACGGCTGGCGGTGGCCATCCGCACCCCGGCGGGGACCGGGGTGACGGGAGCGGGAACCTTCCTCGGTGTCGTCTGGCTGCAGGAGGGTCGCGGGGCGCTGTCCGACGATGCGCCCGAGGTGCTGAAGGGTGCGGCTGCGGTGGCCGCGCGGGTGATCGCACGGCGCCGCGCGGTGGGCACCGACCACGACGAACTGGTTCGGCGGCTGCTCGGCGGCCGCGGTGAAGTCGTCGACGCCGGATACCTCGGGACTCAACTCGGCATAGAAGCGTCGACGTCGGTGACGGTGGTCGCCTTCGGGGTGAATGCGGTTGGCGTGACCGCGGGGGGCGTTGACGAGGTGGCCGGTCAGGTGTCGGCATTGATGTTGCACGCCAGCGCTTTCAGCCCGTTGTCGGTGACCACGTTGATCGGGGCGCGAGCATATGTTGTGTTGCCGGGCGTCGGTGCCGACGCAGCCGTTGCGTGGGCGCGGGTGGCGGTCGCCGCGACCGACCGGCAGTTCGGGGTCCGCGTGCGCGCCGTGATCTCCGGTCCCGCAGAGGGGCTGGGCGAGGTGCCCGACCTGCGCGCACATGCCGACCAGGTGCTCGACGCCGCCGAACGCGAGGGTGATCTGATCGACGATGTGACTACCGTCGAACGGTCCCGCACCGGTGTGCTGCTGGGCGAGATCGTCGGAATGCTCTCGGCGAACCCGGATCTCGTCGATCCGCGGGTCGCCGAGCTGGTCCGCCTCGACGAGGAGACGGGGAGCGATTTCACCGAGTCACTGCGCGCCCACCTCGACCACTTCGGCGACGTCCGGGCCGCCGCCGGAGATCTGCAGGTACACCCGAACACGTTGCGCTACCGCCTTCGTCGTATCCAGACGCTCACCGGGATGGACCTCGATGACCCGGCCACCCGGCTGGTGGTGGCGTTGTCGTTGCGGGTTCGGTGACGCTGCCCCCTTTTGCTGGTTGAGCCGACTCGAGCCGCCCCTCTTGCTGGTTGAGCCGACTCGAGCCGCTAGGCGAGAGGCGTGTCGAAACCATTGGTGACACAACAGGTTTCGCAATCCCTGGCCGGACTGCTGTGGTGGCGGACATTGTTGTGTTGCGGGTGGTTTCGACGCGGCTCGGTCTCGCTTCGCTCGTCCGTGCCGGCTCAACCAGCAGGAGTGGTGTCGGGCCGTTCCCCCTTTTTGCTGGTTGAGCCGACTCGAGCCGTCCCCCTTTCTGCTGGTTGAGCCGACTCGAGCCGCTAGCGGGGTGTTGCGAAATGAGGTCGGATTTGTTCGCGTTTCCGGCTTGTCGTGTGGCCGCTAGTGGCCCGTGTTTGAAATTCGTTTACGTTTGATTTTGTCGAGTATTTCATTCGCGGGTTTGGTCCACACAAATGGTTCGCAGCGGGTGTTCCAGCTGGTGACGAATCGGCGGATGGCGGCGACGAGGTCGGGAACGCTGGTGAAGGTGCCGCGGTGGATCGCTTGGCGTTCGATGATGGCGAACCAGGCCTCGATCATGTTCATCCAGGATCCGGAAGTCGGTGTGAAATGCACTGTGATCCGGGGGTTCTGGGCGAGCCAGTCCTTTACCTCGGCTTTCTTGTGGGTGCCGTAGTTGTCCATGACCAGGTGCAGGTGGTGGTCGGGATAGGTTTTCGCGACGTGTTTGAGGAACGCGAGGAACTCTTGATGGCGGTGACGCGGTTTGCATTGGGTGGTGACCTCGCCCGGTGGCGATGTTTAGTGCGGCGAACAAGGTCGTGGTGCCGTGACGAATGTAATCATGCGTGCGTTGCTCGCAGTGCCCCGGCGCCATCGGCAACGTCGGTTGAGTGCGGTCGAGAGCCTGGATCTGGCTTTTCTCATCGATGCTGAGCACGATCGCATTCTCCGGCGGATTCATATACAGGCCAACAACATCGACCACCTTGGCGTCGAGGTCGGGGTCGTTGGAGAACTTGAACGTCTCGCTGCGCCAGGGGGTGACCTTGTACTTGCGCCACACCCGCGAGACCGTGGTGTGATCGACCCCGACCCGCGGCGCCAACAAGCGGGCCGACCAGTGGGTGACTCCCAGAGATTTCGGTGGCCGCTGCAAGGTGGCGGCGATGATCTTGGACTCGTCAATCTCGGTCGGGCGCCCCGAGCGCTGCTCATCGACCAACGCCTCCACCCCACCAACCCGGTAGCGCTGCAGCCACTTGTCGACCGTCGGCCGTGACACCCCCACCACCGCGGCAATGTCGGCCTTCGCTGTTCCATCGGCTGACATCAAACACATCCGAGCCCGCCGCGTCAGACCGGCCGGCGTCGTCGAAGCCCGCACCAACCCCTCCAACCGTGCCCGATCCCCATCAACCAACAACAGCGGAGCCGCAGCACGATTCACCATTCCCACATACTATCAAACGTAAACTATTTTATCCCCCGGACCACTAGTGGCCCGTGTTTGAAATTCGTTTACGTTTGATTTTGTCGAGTATTTCATTCGCGGGTTTGGTCCACACAAATGGTTCGCAGCGGGTGTTCCAGCTGGTGACGAATCGGCGGATGGCGGCGACGAGGTCGGGAACGCTGGTGAAGGTGCCGCGGTGGATCGCTTGGCGTTCGATGATGGCGAACCAGGCCTCGATCATGTTCATCCAGGATCCGGAAGTCGGTGTGAAATGCACTGTGATCCGGGGGTTCTGGGCGAGCCAGTCCTTTACCTCGGCTTTCTTGTGGGTGCCGTAGTTGTCCATGACCAGGTGCAGGTGGTGGTCGGGATAGGTTTTCGCGACGTGTTTGAGGAACGCGAGGAACTCTTGATGGCGGTGACGCGGTTTGCATTGGGTGGTGACCTCGCCGGTGGCGATGTTTAGTGCGGCGAACAAGGTCGTGGTGCCGTGACGAATGTAATCATGCGTGCGTTGCTCGCAGTGCCCCGGCGCCATCGGCAACGTCGGTTGAGTGCGGTCGAGAGCCTGGATCTGGCTTTTCTCATCGATGCTGAGCACGATCGCATTCTCCGGCGGATTCATATACAGGCCAACAACATCGACCACCTTGGCGTCGAGGTCGGGGTCGTTGGAGAACTTGAACGTCTCGCTGCGCCAGGGGGTGACCTTGTACTTGCGCCACACCCGCGAGACCGTGGTGTGATCGACCCCGACCCGCGGCGCCAACAAGCGGGCCGACCAGTGGGTGACTCCCAGAGATTTCGGTGGCCGCTGCAAGGTGGCGGCGATGATCTTGGACTCGTCAATCTCGGTCGGGCGCCCCGAGCGCTGCTCATCGACCAACGCCTCCACCCCACCAACCCGGTAGCGCTGCAGCCACTTGTCGACCGTCGGCCGTGACACCCCCACCACCGCGGCAATGTCGGCCTTCGCTGTTCCATCGGCTGACATCAAACACATCCGAGCCCGCCGCGTCAGACCGGCCGGCGTCGTCGAAGCCCGCACCAACCCCTCCAACCGTGCCCGATCCCCATCAACCAACAACAGCGGAGCCGCAGCACGATTCACCATTCCCACATACTATCAAACGTAAACTATTTTATCCCCCGGACCACTAGCCGCCGTGTTTGGGGGATAATGTATTGGTGGCCAAAGGATATCGTCCGGTAGATCGTGATCAGGACTATTTGCTGCCGCCGAGTATGCGTGTCGACGGTCACGTAATTCCCCAGGTGTGTCCGTCACGGATTTCCCCATGTTCGGGTGTGCTGGGTTGAGGGTAGCTGGGGTTGTGGGTTAGGTGGTTTTCGGTGTTCGTCCGGGGCGTTTGCGTGGTCGGTAGGACGGGCCGTCCATGAGGATCTGGTGGCTGGTGTTGATGAGTCGGTCGAGTAGTGATTCGGCGACGACGGGGTTGGGGAACAGGGGGTACCAGTCTTTGGGTGCGCGGTTGCTGGTGAGGATGACGGGTTTGGCTGCGATGGCGCGGTCGGAGACGAGGTCGTAGAGGTCGTCGGAGCCGGTGGTGGTGTGTTCGCGCATGGCGAAGTCGTCGATGATCAGGACGGCGGGGCGGGTGTATTCGCGCATGCGTTGCCCGATGGTGCGATCGGCGTGGCCGCCGGCGAGGTCGGCGAGCATGCGGGCGCATTTGACGAATCGGATGTCGTGTCCGCGTAACGCGACTTGGTGGCCGAGTGCTTGTGCCACATGGGTTTTGCCGACTCCGACGGGTCCGTAGAGGATGACTGATTCGCCGGCGTCGAGCCAGCGCAGGGCGGCGAGGTCACGCAGCATCGCGGCGGGCAGTTTCGGGTTGGCGGTGAAGTCGAAGTCGTCGAAGGTTGCTGATTGTTCGAAGCGGGCCCGGCGCACGCGCCGCGCCAGGGCGGCGGACTCACGGCGGGCGATCTCGTCTTCGCACAACACCTGCAGGAACTCCAGGTGACCCAGTTCGCCGGCGCGGGTTTGGGCCAGCCGGGCGTCGAGGGTGTCGAGCATGCCGGTCAACTTCAACGTTTTCAACGCGGCTCGCAGGCTGGGATCATGAATGGTCATCAGAACGTCCTTAGTGGAATAAGCTGGTAGTTAATGGGATTGGGTGTGAGGTCTACTGGCCGGCTGCCGTGTCGAGGTCGTCGGCGAAGGCGTGCGGGCCACGCAGAAATGCCGGTGGTGTCGGCGCTACCGGCGATGTGGTGATGGTGTCGTCGTATTCGGTACCGGCGATCAGGATGCCTTTGATGGTGCGTGGCCCGACATCGCCGACGGCGATCGCGCGGGCGCAGGCGGCGTTGATGCGGTCATCGGGATACTTGGTGCGCAAGCCGACGATGGACTGGATCGCGCGCAGGCGGTGGATCGCATTGACCTCGGAGAGTTCAGCGACGACTGCGACCGCGTGCTCGCCGATCTCTTCGGCCTGCTTGCGGCACCACGCCACCGGGCGGGAGTGGTAGGCGACCTTGTGCGGCGGATAGTGCTCGAGGTTGGTTGCTCGTCCGCTCAGGTGCAGTACGTGGGTTGCCACGACCTGGTCGTCGGCGAAGACCTGGACCATATCCCCGCACGTGCGGACCCGCACGTGTGAGCCGATCAGCCGCCACGGCACCGAGTACAACGCTGTGCCCGCCTTGACATGACAGTCGGGGGCGACCTTGCCCACGTGGTAGGTGACACGTTCAAATCGTCTGGGCGGCAACGGAGTCAACACATCCCGTTCGATCTGCGCGAACAGTTCGGCGGGCGGCACCCCATCGATCCCGCGGTGGGCGTGGCGGCCGTACACGTTCAGACACCAGTCGAGGGCGGCCTGTTGCATCTGCGGCAGGCTGGTGAACTCGCGGCCCGTGAAGAACGAGTCCCGAATGTAGGGCATCGGGCGCTCGATGCGCGGTTTGTCTTTCGGAGTGAACGCGCGCGCCGGATCGATCAGCACCTCGTAGAACGAGGCGAGTTCGGCGTAGGCCCGGTTGATCTGCGGATCGTAGAGATCAGGCTTGCTGACCCCGGTCTTGAGGTTGTCACAAACGATTCGCTCGGGCACGCCGCCGAAAAACTCGAACGCATCCACATGCGAAGCGCACCAAGATGTTTGGTCCATCTTGAGGACCGGCTGCACAAACAACCACCGCGAGCACGACAGGATGATCGCGAACGCCCACACCGACACCCGCTTCCCGGTCTCAGGGTTGGTCCACATCCCGAGCTTGCCGTAATCGACTTGGGCTTCCTCGCCTGCAGGTACCGGGGGTCGTGGTGGGGTTGCGCGTTTCTCGTTGATCTTGTCAGCGAAATGTGCTGTCACATAACGGCGTACCGACGATTCCGACACATCAACCCCGTGGTCGTCGCGCAGACGTTGCGCGATCGTGGCCACCGTCACCGTGGCATCGAGCTGGCCGCTGATCCACTTATGATGCTTGGCGATCGGCGGCCACGTCACCGCCCGCGTCGAGGGATCGACAACTTCGGGGAACCAGCCGCCGATCAACTCCCGCCACACCGACTCGTCGAACTTGTCCCCGGTGCCCGGGCTCATTCCCGCCGCCAGCGCCGGCGCGAGATACTTGCGGATGGTCTTGCGATCCAGGCCCAACGCCTGGGAAATCTGTACCTGCGAGCGTCCGGCATACCAATGCCGAAACAACTCCAACAGCTGGGTCATCGTCAACGTCCTCCGTGCCACCTCAGGCCCCTTCCAGGGGCCCGGGAAGGGGCCCTGCAAGGAGCGAACCTGTAGCAGCACCCCAACCCCGCCCGACACGCCCCAGGGTGGGGAATTACGTGACGGACAGGTGAGGAATTACGTGACGGACAACCCCACCAACCTGGGGAATTACATGACCGCTGACATGCGGGAGTGGTTGGCTGATGATGATCCGGTGTGGCTGGTCATTGAGGCCGTCGCGCAGCTCGATACCAGTAAACTGCACGCCCGGCGCAAGGTCGGCGGGGTCGGGCGAGCCGGATATCACCCAGATATGTTGCTGACCTTGCTGATCTGGGGATGGGCGCAAGGGCAAAGGTCCTCCCGCAAGCTGGAACGATTGTGTCACCGCGATATCGCCTATCGAGTCATCTGTGCTGGTGACGTGCCCGATCATGCGACGATTTCGCGGTTCCGCGCCGAGTGTGCCGACGCCGTCGAAGACCTGTTCACCCAGGTGCTGGCGTTGTGTGCGCGGGTCGGGATGGGCGAGTTGGGGGTGGTGGCCCTCGACGGGGTCAAGATCGCCTCGAACGCCTCCAAGAGCGCCAACCGTACCGAAGCTGGGTTGCGTGCAGCGTTGGCTGCCGAAGCAGCGCAAGCCAATCGCGAGCACGCTGCCACCGATGATGCCGAGGACCGACAGGATGACCGTGGTGATCGGCTCCCGACTCCGTTGGCCGAGCCCAGCACGCGGGCACAACGGATCTCCGAAGCCCTGGCCCAGATGCCCGAAACCGGCACGGATCCGGTCGACCAGGCCCGGGCCGAGGTCAGCAAACTGCAGGCGTCCTACGAGCGGGTCAGGACCCGCCAGCAGGAGCGGATCGACCGCTGGCATCCGGGTCGGCCGGGACGCCCGGTCAAGTCGATGGATGAGGCGGTCATGGTCATCGAAGCACGCAAGCGGCTCGACAAGGCGATCGCCCGTGCCGAGAAGGTGGCTGCCGAGCGCCCGCAGGTGGGGCCGCAACGCAATATGACCGACCCGCAGTCCCGGTTGATGCCAATGCGTGGCGGTGGATGGATTCAGGGCTACAACTGTCAGGCCGTGACCAGCGTTGATGGCCTGATCATCGCGGTTGAGGTGACCAACAATCCCTCCGACGGCGCCATGTTCACCGGCATGAGCAAACGGGCCGTGCACGCAGCGCAGATCATCGACGCCGCCCGCCCCGAGGGCGCCAAGGCCACCGGCATTGGCGTCATCCTGGCCGATACCGGCTACCTATCCGAGGAGGCGTTAACCTCTCCCGGCCCTGACCGCCTCATCGCCACCGGCAAATCCCGCGAGGTCCACCGCGCCGCCCGTAACAATCCCACCGCCGGCCCACCTCCATCCACGGCCACCCCGATCGAGCAGATGGCTCACCGACTGGCCACTTCCGAGGGAGCCGCCCTCTACCGTCAACGCAGCCACATCGCCGAAACCCCCTTCGGACACGCCAAACACAACCTCGGATTCCGAAGCTTCACCAGCCGCGGAAAACGCCGCGCCACAGCAGAAATCACCTTCCACGCACTCGTGAACAACCTGATCAAAGCCATCACGACCAAACACCTGACCCCGGCCACCGCCTAACCACCCACCAGGCGAGCACCCAGCCCGCTACTTCGCGGCGCCAATCAGCGAGCACAGTCCAGGAAGCCATTTCGCAACACCCCGCTAGGCGAGGGTCGTGTCGAAACCATTGGTGACATAACGGTATTCGCAATCACTGGCCGGACTGCTGTGGTTGCGGACATTGTTGTGTTGCGGGTGGTTTCGACGCGGCTCGGTCTCGCTTCGCTCGTCCGTGCCGGCTCAACCAGCAGGAGTGGTGTCGGGCCGTTCCCCCTTTTTGCTGGTTGAGCCGACTCGAGCCGCTAGGCGAGAGTCGTGTCGAAACCATTGGTGACATAACGGTATTCGCAATCACTGGCCGGACTGCTGTGGTGGCGGACGTTGTCGTGTTGCGGGTGGTTTCGACGCGGCTCGGTCTCGCTTCGCTCGTCCGTGCCGGCTCAACCAGCAGCAGCAGTGGTGCGGGCTCAACCAGCAGCAGTGGTGCCGGCTCAACCAGCAGCAGTGGTGTCGGCTGAACCAGCAGGCGAGACGGTCAGAGGATCGTGAGCATCTCGTTGTAGGTCGGTAGTGGCCAGAGATCGTCGGCAACAATGGCTTCCAGCTTGTCGGCCGCCTCCCGAACTTCCGCCATCGCCGGGATCAGGGTGGCCAGCGCGTACTGGGATTCCTCGTATTCGCTCTCACCGTGCATGCCGGCGATACCCTCGTCGAGCACGACCATCGCCTTCTGCATATCAGCGATGATCGCGGTGATCTCGGTGAGTAGCGGCATCTCGACCTCGATGCCAGCCATCTTCATCGACGCCGCGGTACCGGCCAGCTCACCCTGATAGCGGATGGCGGCCGGCAGGATCATCGTCTTGGCGATCTCCGCGGTTTCCTTGGCCTCCACCAGAATCGTCAGCGCGTAGTACTCGAAGATGACGTCCTCGCGCGCCTTGAGTTCGCGGGCGGAGAGCACGCCGTACCGTTCGAAGATCTCGATGGCCTCGGGGGAGGTGTACTCGGTGACGGCATCGACGGTGGTGCGCAGGTTCTTCAGGCCGCGTGCGGCGGCCTCCTCCTGCCACTCGTCGGAGTACCCGTTGCCGTTGAAGATCACCGCACCGTGCTCGTTGATGATCTCCTGCAACACTTTCTGTACGGCGTCGGGGAGGTCCGTCCCGTCGGCGAGCAGGGTCTCCAGTTCGCTGGATATGTGATCGAGGGAGTCGGCGAGGATGGTGTTGATCGCGACCATCGGGTCGGAGATGGACTGGTTGGAACCCGGTGCGCGATACTCGAATCGGTTGCCGGTGAAGGCAAAGGGGCTGGTGCGGTTGCGATCACCCGGGTCGGCCTTCAGCGGCGGTAGGGTGTCGACGCCGAGTTCGATGACGCCCGCGGCCTTGGACCCGGTGGCGCCGCCCTTGGCGATCTGCTCGAAGACGTCCATCAGCTGCTCACCGAGGAAGATCGAGATGATCGCCGGCGGAGCCTCGTTGGCGCCCAGCCGGTGGTCGTTGGAGGCCGACGCGACGGCCGCGCGGAGCAGCCCGCCGTATTTGTGCACCGACCGGATGATGGCTCCGCAGAAGGTGAGGAACTGCATGTTCTCGTGCGGGGTGTCGCCGGGGTTGAGCAGGTTGCCCTGGTTGCCGTTGCCGAGGGAGAAGTTGACGTGTTTGCCCGACCCGTTGACACCGGCGAACGGCTTCTCGTGCAGCAGGCATTTCATGCCGTAGCGCTCGGCGACGGCCTTCATGATGGTCATCATCAACTGCTGATGGTCGTGGGCGAGGACGGAGCGTTCGAAGACCGGCGCCAGCTCGAACTGGCCGGGGGCCACCTCGTTGTGCCGGGTCTTGGACGGGATGCCCTGCTTGAACAGTTCCCGATCCAGCTCGCACATGAAGGCCAGGACACGTGCGGGGATGGCGCCGAAGTAGTGGTCGTCGAACTCCTGGCCCTTGGAGGGCTTGGCGCCGAACAGGGTTCGGCTTGTCGTCATGATGTCGGGGCGTGCGTAGTAGAAGTGCTCGTCGATCAGGAAGTACTCCTGCTCGGCGCCGGCGTAGGAGACCACGGTGTCGACGTCGGTGTGCCCGAACAGCTTCAGCAGCCGCATGGCCTGCTTGCTCATGGCCTGCTGGCTGCGCAGCAGCGGTGTCTTCTTGTCCAGCGCCTCACCCGTCCAGGAGATGAAGATGGTGGGGATGCAGAGCGTGTTGCCGTTCGCGTTCTCCCAGATGTAGGCCGGGCTGGTGACGTCCCAGCCGGTGTACCCGCGGGCCTCGAAGGTGCCACGCAGTCCGCCGTTGGGGAAGCTTGACGCGTCCGGTTCGCCCTGCAGCAGCGTCTTGCCGGCGAACTCGGCGAGCGAGGCACCCGACGAATCAGGCTCAAGGAAGGAGTCGTGCTTCTCCGCGGTGAACCCGGTGAGCGGATAGAAGACGTGCGCGTAATGGGTGGCGCCCATCTCCAGCGCCCAGTCCTTCATCGCGACGGCGACGTAGTCGGCGATGGTCGGATCCATCGGTGCGCCGGTGTCGATGGTGGCGGCGACGGCCTTGAAGACGTGTTTGGGCAGTCGCTTCTTCATGACCGAGAGGCTGAAGACGTTGCGACCAAAGGTGTCTGCCAACGGTTCGGGGAAGCCGTCGGTCTGCACCTTGTAGGTGGTGACGGCCTTGATCGCCTGGCGTCGGGACATGCTGCCACTCATGGGCTCTCCTGAGAATGGGTCGCCGTTGCACACCCGGGATGGGTCTGCGTACGACGACGTCGCTGGTGGATGCCGCGAGACGCGATGCGGCTTGCGAGCGACTCGACGCTATGAGCGGGGTGTATGCGGATCGTTTCCCCTGTGTGACGCGCACGAAAACGAATTCGGGGTGCGGTGTCCTGGATTGCGGAACGTCAGTCGTGGGGGGTGATGGTGAGTGCGGCGATGACGATGCCGACCACGATCCCGATCAGTGTGTCGGCGACGCGGTCGATGGCTGCGGCGGGGGAGAGGCCGGCGCCGAGTGCGGTGAGTAACAGGGCCATCGGGGTGACGACGCTCGATGCGACGGTGTAGTTCACCGGTGCGGTGATCTCGGCGATGGTCTGGAACAGGATGATGGCGACGACGGCGCCCCAGAAACCGAGCGGAACCGCGAGCAGGGCGGCCGCGATGGCGGCGCCGGCGACGTTGCCGAGCAGGCGGGCGAGTCCTCTGGTCACGGTCACGTGGTAGGTGATGCCCTGCAGTGCGGCCACCGCACCCATGGCGGCCCACAGCGGATGGGCGAACCCGGCGGCGGCCGCGATGGCGGCACTCGCCGCAGCGGCGGCCATCGTGCGGGCCGCGTTGATCACCAGCGGGGTTTCGCGGACGCGGCCCACTGCGGTGAAGACCGATTCGTACTGCACCGTCGGCGCATCGGGGTCGGCGGAGTCGTCGTGGCGTAGGGCCCGGATGAGGTTGCGCCACAGCCACGGAGCCAGTGACGCGAGCATCCCGCAGGCCGCACCGACGGCCGTGGCGGCCACCGCACGACCCAGTCCGGCGGCGTCGTGCACGGCTCCGGCGGCAGCGGCGGCGGCGAAGGCGAAGACGACCGCGCCGGGCCCGGCGATGCGCACCGACGCGATGAACGCTGCCGCCGCCCCGGCGAGTAGCGCGATCACCACGATTTCGGTGACCAACGCTCCGCCCGAGACCCCGATCACGGCGCCCACCAACGTCGCGAGGACCATGCCGACGCCGAGAGCGGCGAGACGTCCGCTGCGCACCCGGTAGGGATCGGGGCGGCAGAACGCCGCGACCAGTGCGCCGAGAGCGGCGAACCCGGCGATGTCGGTGAGCCCGAGCAGCCCGCCGACGATGAGCACACCGCCCACCGCGACACCGACGCGAACGGGTACCGCGAACGACGCCTTGCTCAGATCGAGGGTCAGTGCGCTGCGCCAGACATGGGGGCGAACGGGATGCGCGAGGGCGGCAAGGCGTCGACGAATCGGCTGCGCGGCGTGCGCGGGCAGGGGAGTCGTCATCAACATGGAGATAGTTTATCACTATTTTACTAGTGAAATAAACCGTCGAGGCGGTGTCATGATCGAGGTCGTCGTCACACCCGGTCCCGTAGGCTCTCCGGCGTGACCGCCGATTCGCCGACCGACCTCGTCGACCGTATCCAGCGCGAATGGGCGCGGGCCTACCCCGATCTCGATGTGTCCCCGGTCGGGATCCTCGGCCGCATCCAGCGGCTCGCGACGGTGGTCAACCACCGATTCGACCGCAACCTGGACCGACACGGCATCACGCGCTCGGAGTACGACATCCTCGGGGCCCTCGCCCGCGCCGATGGCCCCATCCGGGCGAGTGAGGTGGTGTCCACGACGACGCTGTCGGGGGCGTCGATCACCAAGCTCACCGACACCCTCGCCCGGCGCGATCTGCTCGTGAGGCGCCGCTCCGAACGCGACGGCCGGGTGGTCCTCCTCGAACTCACCGACGACGGGCGTGCACTTGTCGACGCCGAGCTGCCGCGACGCCTCGCCGACGACGAGCAGGTGCTGGCCGCGTTGTCGCCGGACGAGCGCGACGAACTGGCTGAGTTGCTGCGACGGGTTCTCGCCTCGCTCGGCGAGTGATCGGCCTGCCTACCGCAATTGCCCGTTGTCACCCATCACGGCACCTTCGCGGCGGGGGTCGGCTCCGCCGATCCAGCCGGAGCCATCGCGCCGCAGGGCGCTGAGCCCGCTCGATTGATCGGCCACCGACACCTGCTCGCCGCGTTGTCGAAGTCCTTGGACGAGTGGATCATTCGCGCCGTCGTCGGCGGTATCGACCAGCGGGTGCTCACCGCCGACATTGGAGACCGGGGTGTTGGCGGAGCCGAAATCGATCATCGACACGGCCTGCTGGGGGTCGAGTCCCCAGTCCAGCATCGCGATCAGGGTCTTCACGACGAACTGGATGATGACCGAACCGCCGGGCGAACCGAGCGCGGCCTCCAACGCGGCGGGCCGACCGTCGGTCCCGGGTCGCAGCACCAGCGTCGGCGACATCGACGAGCGGGGCCGCTTACCCGGGGAGACCCGGTTGGCGACGAGGTTGCCGTCGTCGTCGCGGGGATTCGCGGAGAAGTCGGTGAGCTGGTTGTTGAGAATGAAGCCGTCGACCATGTGGAAGCTGCCGAAGGCGGATTCGACGGTTGTGGTCATGCTGGCGACGTTGCCGTACTTGTCGGCGACGGTGATGTGACTGGTGCCGTGCTCGGTACCCGGGTATGTGCCCAGCGGGACCGGGCCGAGGTCACCGGCCGTCGCCTTGCCGATCGAGCGGTCCGGCGAGATCAGCCCGGCGCGCTGCCGGAGATAGACCGGGTCGAGCATGGTGGCCACTCCCCGGCCGGGCAGCGGCACGAAGCCGGGGTCGGCGACATACTTGTCGCGGTCGGCGTAGGCCAGCCGCTCGGCCTCGTTGATGAGGTGCACGGCAGCCGGATCGGGGCGGCCGCCGTTGCGGTCGACGTCGGTCGGCCGCATCGACGGTAGGTCGAAATTCGACAGGATGCCCAGCGCGGAGGCCACCGCGATCCCGCCCGACGACGGACCGGGCATGCCGATGATCTGGTGGCCGCGGTAGGTGATGGCCACCGGCTCGCGCACCTTGGCCTGATAACCGGCGAGATCCGCGGTGGTCATCAGACTCGGCGTCATCCCGTTCGCGGTGCTGGAGGCCTTGGCGACGATGGCCTCGGCGATCGGCCCGCGGTAGAGCGCGCCCGCGCCGTCGGTCGCGAGCGCACCGAGGGTCTTGGCGTAGGCGGGGTTGGTCAGTCGGGTACCTGCGGTCTTGGGTGATCCGTCGGGATTGAGGAAGTAGGCGTGCGCGTCGGGGTCGGGTGCGAGGTCGCGAGCCGAGGCGGCGATGGCCGCGGCGAGTCGCGGAGAGACGTCGAAGCCGTTGTCGGCCAGCATGATCGCCGGATCGAAGAGTTGCCGCCAGCCCGTCCTGCCGTACTGCTGATGGATCATCTCGAGCATCCGCATGGCACCGGGCACACCGATGGAACGGCCGGAACCCCGCGCACTCGGGCGCGGCTCGGTGCGGTCGGTCGCACTGATGTAGCGCAGATAGTTCTCGGTGGCTGCCGCCGGCGCGGTCTCCCGGCCGTCGAAGGCGCGCACGGAGTTGCTCGCGGCGTCGTAGTAGAGGGCAAAGGCGCCGCCGCCGATGCCCGTCGCCTGGGGTTCGACGAGACCGAGCACGAGTTGGGCGACGACGAGCGCGTCGGCGGCCGTCCCGCCGTCACGGAGTACCTCGCAGGCAGCCTTGGTGGCCAGCGGATTGGCGGTCGCAGCGGCAAAGGTGGAGGTGGTCACCGGGCGCATCCCGGTCCGGTAGCCGGTGGCCACCTCGGGGTTGGTGGAGATGTCGGTGGGCGCCGAGGTCTGCTGGGAACTCGGCGCGATGTGCTCCCCGTTGGGGATCTCCGCGCAGGTCACCGGGGCGGCGGTGTCCGAACTATCGTCACTGCAGGCGGTCAGGGCCATCGCCGCCACAAGGCCGACGACGAGCAGGCGGACGTGAGCACGTCCAAGGGGGCGTCTCATACGCCTCAGCGTAGGTCACTTTGTCATTCTGTAGTGGCAGTCACATAGAGTCGGTCCCATCGGTTTCGGGTGGGTACTCATCGCCCCGCCCGCGACGTCTTTGATCCGGAGGGAGCCCCGCTGTGGGAGTGGTACGACATGAGTCCGTCATCGACGGACCGCGCGAACGCATCTTCGACTACATCAACGCCTACCAGAACGTGCCCGAATACATGTTCGGCGTCAAGGAGTTCTCGCCGGTCGGCGACAAGACGTCCGGGCTCGGATCGGTCTTCGAGGTGTCCATCGACGTGGGGCCCAAGACGCTGAAGTCGACGGTCGAGTGCGTGGAATGGGTCGAGAACGAGCTCATCGTTCTGAAGGCGATCGAGGGCTTCAAGGCCGACACCACCTGGCGATTCGCCGACGCCGACGGCGGAACCCGAGTGAATGCGGAGTTCGGCTACACGCTGCCCGGTGGGCTGGCCGGCCGTGCGCTCGGTGCGGTCATCGGGCCGTTCGCCAATCAGGCGGTGCGCTACACCGACGGCAAGATCGTCGAACACCTCGCCAAGTGAGTCAGTCCGACCGGTCGTCGGCGGTGTCCTCGCTGGCGATCCGGTCGGGCAGCCGCCGCGAGGCGAACAGGGAGAGCACGGTGAGGGCGAAGACGACGAACAACGCCTGCTTGAGGGCCTGAATCTGGCTGTCCGCGTACAGATCACCCACTTCGGCGGCGGCGTCGTCGGACCCTCCGGCGCGGGCGACCAGGGTCTGTGCGTCGGCCTCGGAGATGATCGGTACGCCCGTCTCGTTCAGCGAGGTGGTGATCTGCTGTTTCTGGCTCGGACTGAGCGTCTGCGCGTCCTGCACCGATGTGGTGAATCCCGATCCGAGGAGCAGGATGAACACCGATCCGACGATCGCGGTGCCGAACGACGATCCGAGATTCTGGAACGTGCCCTGCAGTCCGCCGACCTCGGAGGTGTCGCGTTCCTCGACGGCCGACATGTTCGCATTGCCCAATTGGGAAGCCAGCAAACCGAATCCGGCCCCGACGACGAACATGCCGACCGCGAACAGTGTGCCGCGCAGCGCCGGTTCCACCGCGCCGAGCGTGAGCAGGATGCCGACGGCCATCGTGAGTTGACCGACGCGGGCGATGAAACGGGTGGATCTGCGTGCGGTGAGCCAGGATCCGAGCACCGAGAACACCACCAGGCCGGCCGACAGGGGCAGGATCTTCAACCCGGTCTGCATGGCATCCTTGCCGAGCATGGTCTGCAGATAGACGGGCACGACGAAGAACAGCGCCGCGATCGCGAAGTACTGGACCAGGAAGCCGGCGAGCCCACTCCGTAGGGCACCGATGCGTAGCAATCGCACGTTCAGGAGCGGCTGTCGTCCGGTTCTGCTCAGCGCCTGCTGACGGTTGACGAAGATCCAGAGGATCACCGCGCCGATGAGGATCAGGTAGGCGACCGGCGAAACCCCCAGCGGCGCAATGGTTGTGTCGCCGATCACGGGCGGGTTCAACGGTGCGAGCCAGCCCCAGGTCTTGGACTGCAGCACCCCGAGGACCACGGAGGGCCATGCCGCCGGCCGACAGTACGACGCTGAGCGGATCGATCCGGGTCTGGCGGTCACGCGCTTCGTCGGAGATGCGGCCCGAGACCAGCAGGACCCCGATCATCACCACGGTCTCGGCGGCGAAGACGTAACGCCACGACAGGTAGGTGGTGACCAGGCCGCCGATCAGCGGGCCCACCGCGGCGGCGAGGCCGGTGACCGCGCCGAGGATGGAGAAGGCGGTGACGCGGGCCTTGCCCGTGTAGTTGACCGCGGCCAGTGCGGCGATCGCGGGGATGACGAGGACCGCACCGAGGCCCTCGATGAGCGACCAGCCCACCAGCAGGGTGGGCAGGTTGGGGCTGATCGCGGTGATCAGGGAACCGATGCCGTAGATGATGGAGCCGATCTTGAACGCGCGGGTGCGTCCCCACAGATCGCCGAACTTGCCGCCGGTCAGCATGAACGCCGCCATGGTCAGCGTGTAGAAGGTGATGGCGGCCTGCATGCCGGTGATCGTCGTGTCGAGGTCGGCGGCGACCTCGGAGATCGACACGTTCATCACGGTGCTGTCGAGGATCGTCACGAACTGCGATACCGCGAGGATGGCGATCACGAACCAGTTGCGCATGACCGGAGACACTAGAGGTGCTCGTGGCCGATGGGCCTCACGCGTGGCGGGTGATATTCGCCGGTCAGGTGCGGGTTTGTCGGTCGAGGCGGATCACGGTGGCGGCGGCTGCAGCATCGGGACGAGGAACCGACGCGCGACGGCGGCGAGCTGATCGTCGTCGTCGATGGCGACGATGCGACTGGGCACGGTGAGGAACGACGCCGAGATGCGCACCATCATCTCGGCCACCAGGTCGACGTCGAGATCGGTCGACACCGTGCCCGCGGCCTGCTCGCGGCGTAACTGGCCGGCGACGAACTGGCCGACCGTCGCCAGGAGCTGACCGTCGTCGCCGATCATCGATTCGATGAGCAGCGCCGGCTCGACGTCGGAGAGACCGCCGATCAGCGGGTTGTGCGAGATCGCGCGCAACGATCCGACGAATCCGAGGACCACCCGGTCGGCGACGGTGCTGGCGTCGGCGATGTCGGCTCGGAACCGGTCGAAGTAGTGGCGGAACTCCCGCAGGACCACGGCCTCGACGAGGGCGTCCTTGGTCGCGAACTTGCGATACAGGGTGACGCGGGTGACGCCGGCCCGCTCGGCCACCTTGGCCATCGGGGTTCGCTGGATACCGGTGCGGCAGAACAAGTCGAAGGCGGCATCGAGGAGCCGTTCGGCCGTCGAGTCGACGGCCGCCTCGTCGGAGGTCGCGTCGAGGGCCCGCAGGTAGGCGCGCTCGAGCAGTGAGTCGCCCCCGGCCGACGGACAGGGGGTGGTGGACTCGGGGTCGAGCGGCGCAGCGCGCACAAAATCCTCCTGAACGATCGTTCGACTTCACTTTACGTTCTCGACATCCGCGAAACCGCTGTGTTCGGGCTCACAGAAGTGCTAAGCATGTTACAGGGTGACAGTCATTGTCACATTGATACATGGAGGACGGGGACAAATGAATGATCTGAACAGACGAACGCTCTTGCGCACCGGCGGCACGCTCGGCGCACTCGGTGCGGTCGCGGTGGCGGCACCTGTCACACCGTGGACCTGGTCGCCGGCGGGTTCAGTGCCCGGCCGCGGTAGCGGTGCCGACCCACGGACCGTGTGGGATCCGGAGGCCGATCCGGTGGTCGCCCGACTGCTCGATCGAGGCCAGGTCCCCAAGGTCAACCAGCTGCTACGCGGCTGGACGAAGAATGGCCAGGCGCTGCCCGCGGGCCTGCCCAGCGAACTGCGCGACTTCATGGAACACGCACGTCAGCTACCCTCCTGGGCCGACCGCGGCAAACTCGAGACGGCCGTCCGCTTCAACCAGAAGCGCGGCACCTATCTCGGTGTGCTGTACGGATTCGCCAGCGGCATGATGAGCACCGTCATCCCCAAGGAGGCCCGGGCCGTCTACTACTCGCGGGGCGGCGCGGACATGAAGGACCGCATCACCAAGACCGCGAAGCTTGGCTACGACATCGGCTCGCTCAACGCCTACCGGCCCGACGGCGAGATGGTGGTGACGTGCGTCAAGACCCGCCTGGCCCACGCGGCGGTACGCCATCTGCTGCCCCAGTCGGCGTGGTGGAGCAACGTCGCGAGCGAGAAGGTGCCGATCAGCCAGGCCGACGTCATGGTCACCTGGCACAGCCTGCCCACCACTGTCATGCGCAACCTGGAGAAATGGCACGTGCCCATCGCCCGCGACGAGTAGGTGGGATTCCTGCATTCCTGGCAGATCACCGCACACATGCTCGGCGTCGACGATCAGTACATCCCGGCGTCGTGGGATCAGGCCGACGCGCAGGCCAGTCAGGTGCTCGACCCCATCCTCGCGTGGACGCCCGAGGGGCAGAAGCTCGCCGACATCCTGCTGGACCTGGGCATGAATCTCGACCTGACCCTGCTCTCGCGCGGGGTGCTGGGGGCGCTGACCCGATTCATGCTCGGCGACAAGGTCGCCGACTGGTTGCACATCCCGCGCGAACCCGTCTGGACACCGCTCCTGGAAACCGCATGGGGTCCGTATGTTCTTGTGCGCGAAGGTCTTCTGAACGTCGGGATGCCACGCGAGGCGTACTGGCTGTTCGACGAGTTCCTGCGTCAATTCGTGCTGTTCTACATGTCCGAACTACGGATGCCGATCAACATCGAGATCCCGGTGCTCAACAACCCGCACTACCGCTAGTGCTGGGTGGCCGCAGGTGTCGGGGCGAGCGCGTCGTCGACGGTGATTGAATCGACGGGTTCGCTCCGGCGCCACGGCGGCGTCGGGAGCCGGCGGGTCAGCGCGTCGAACCGCAGCGGGATACGCGGCCGCGCCACCAGCCACTTGCTGAACGGCAACCGCAGCATGATCTCCACGGCCACCAGCGACATGGCCAGCACCAGGACCACCAGCAGGATCGCCCGGCTGGCCAGCGAGTGCGGGAAGCCGTCGGCGAAAAGGAAGTCGAAGAACCCGATCCGGGCCAGGATGTCCAGGATCAACGGATGCACCACGAAGACGCCGAAGGCGCGCAGCGTGGCAAAGCTGACGAAGGCTGCCGAACGGGCCGACCGGCCGGCACTCACGCGGTCGTTCCACATCAGGGCGATCAGCCAGATCAGGGCGAAGCCGCCGATGTACCACGGCAGCGACGCCGGATTCCACGGTGTGTTGGCGTGTACGGGGAACACCCCGGGGGTCGTCGACAGCAGGTAGACGGCGACGCTGAAGGAGAAGCACAGACCCGCGGCGACCATCACGCCAACCGCGTGGTCGCGCATCCACTGATCGACGTCCTCGCGGTGATAGCCCGCCAGCATGCCGATAGCGATGAACAGGGCGTACATCGGTAGCAGTTTCCAGCCGTGGTCGTAGATGAACGTCCACGTCTCACCACCCGGGCGGGGCAGGTACTGGTAGATCACGAAGGTGGTGCCCTGGATGGCGGCGGCCACGCCGAGAATCCACCAGGGGTGGGAGCCGACCTTCTTGTAGATCCAGGCCAGCGCCGGGAACGCCAGGTAGATCTGCATCGAGATGAGCAGGAAGTACAGCTGGTACTTGCCCTCGCCGACCACCGCGTGCAGGCCGAGGGTGGAGAAGAACTCGCCGGCCGGCGGGAACGGGTTGTCGCGGATGATGATGTGGTCGGTAATCGAGTAGATCAGCGTCCACAGCAGATAGGGCGCCACCACGAGCCCGAACCGTCGACGCCAGAAGGTCAGCGGAGACATCTTCTTCCCGCGCATGCTCAGGACCAGCACGTACAGCGTGACGGCGACGAACCCGTACCGGGTCAGATGCAGCAGGGTGCCGACGAGGTTGGCCTGGCGGGTGACATCGAGGGTGGCGATCGCGTTCACGCTGTGCGTGACGACGACCATGGTGAACAGGACGACGCGGACAGCGTCGGCGGTCAGCGCCCGGGCCGGACGCGACACCGGAGTGTCGGTAGGACTCGACGGACGATCACGGCGATCGTCTTTCCGCTGCGTCTCATCAACCGTCCGCAACCGAGTCGTCCTCCTGAGTCTTCACCTACATGCGGTGGTTGAGTTTACGGACCGTTTCTGGCAAGAACCTCAACGCACGCTGTAGCCGTGACGTGGCTCACAGCAGCTTCGGCGTTGTCCCTGGTTATGGGGACAGATGATTGGGGAACGGACGGCTAGGGAGGTTGCGGACGCAACGCTCGGCTGCCGTAGACTCCACACTCGGCGGCCATAGTCACTGCGGTCGTCGACACGGGCTGGACGAAGAACATCCCAGGTAGAAGCCTCCTCGCTGGTTGGATCAGCGGAAACTTCCGCCATCACTTCACCCAGTCCCCGCTCTCGTAGCTCAGGGGATAGAGCACGGCTCTCCTAAAGCCGGTGTCGCAGGTTCGAATCCTGCCGGGAGCACGTGACTCAGCAAACCGTTCTCGTGACCGGCGCGACGAGCGGGATCGGCGCCGAGGTGGCGCGGCAGATGGTCGCTCGCGGACACCGCGTGTTCGGCACCAGCCGCAACCCCGACGCGGTGGCCGACCCCATTCCCGGCGTCACCTATGTGCGTCTCGACAACGCCGACTATGCCTCTGCCGACGCATGCGCAGCCGAGGTCGGTGCGGTCGACATCCTGATCAACAACGCGGGCGAATCGCAGGCCGGTGCCCTCGAGGACACTCCGATGTCGGCGATCGAGGACCTCTTCAGGGTCAACGTGTTCGGCCCGATCGCGTTGACCAAGGCAGTGTTGCCCGGCATGCGGGAGCGGCGGCGCGGCACGGTGATCATGGTGGGCTCGATGCTGTCGAGTTTTCCGGTGGCGTTCCGCTCCAACTACGCGGCCACCAAGTCGGCACTGAAGGCCTTCGCGCTCGCGTCACGACGGGAGTTGGCGCCCTACGGGATTCGCGTGATCAGCGTGGAACCGGGAACCATCGCGACCGGTATCGGCGATCGTCGCAGCATCTACATCGGTGACGACTCGCCCTACAAAGCCGAGTACCAGACGCTGGCCGCGGCCACTCGCCGTAACGAGGATGCCGGGATCAGCGGGGCGTCGATGGCGGAGCAGATCGTCGAAGCGGCCCTGGCAGAGCATCCGAAGCCTTTCTACGCCAGGGGAAATCGCGCACCGATCGTATTCGCGCTGCGTCGTCTGTTGCCGCGCCAGTTCATCCTGGACATGACCGCGCGCAAGCACGGACTTGCCAAGATCAAGGTCTAGCGACGTGCGGATCACGATGCGCGTCATCGGGATCGGACCGGGTGGCGCGCGGCAGATCACGCTGCAGGCCATCGACGCGATGGCCGACGTCGACGTCTTCGTCATGCTCGACAAGGGATCGGTGAAAGACGGTTTGCTGCAGGCGCGGCGCGAGATCCTCGACCGCCACGCGCCCGGCCGGCGAGTGCTCGCGCTCACCGATCCGCCCCGCGACCGGCACCCCGACGACTACGACGCCGAAGTACGTCGCTGGCACGGGGCCCGAGCCGCGCTCATCGAGACCGCGCTGCTCGCCGAACTCACCGACGGTGGGGTGGCGGCCTTCCTGGTGTGGGGTGACCCCGCCCTCTACGACAGCACGCTGCGTATCGTCGACGACCTCGCATCTCGTCGGGCACTCGACCTGAGTGTCGAGGTGATCCCCGGCGTCACCAGTGCGAGTGCCCTGACCGCGGCGCACGGGATCGTCGCGAACCGGGTGGGCGAACCCATCCACATCACCACCGGCCGGCGTCTCGCCGACACCCCGTCCGGCGCCGACACCAACCAGATCGTGATGCTCGATGCCGACCTCACCTTTCGGCACACCGCCGAGGACGACGACCACATCTGGTGGGGCGCCTACCTCGGCACCGACGACGAGATCCTCATCAGCGGACGTGTCGGGGACGTGACCGACGAGATCGTCCGTGTGCGAGCGGAGGCTCGCGAACGGATCGGGTGGATCATGGACATCTACCTGCTGCGCAAGGGATGAGCGGGGTGGGTGGGCCGCTGATTGCGAATGTTGTTGTGTTGCGAGTGGTTTCGACGCGCGTCCGACTCGCTACGCTCGCCGGTCGCGGCTCAACCAGCACACAATGGGGACGGATGGTTTCGACGCGCGTCCGACTCGCTACGCTCGCCGGTCGCGGCTCAACCAGCACACAATGGGGACGGATGGTTTCGACGCGCGTCCGACTCGCTACGCTCGCCGGTCGCGGCTCAACCAGCACAATGGGGACGGATGATTTCGACACGGCGCGGTCTCGCCTCGCTCGCCCGTGCCGGCTCTACCAGCGAAAAGAAGGGGCGCCGCTTAGCCGGCAGAGAACGGCTGCCGGTTCAACCAGAAGGGAACCCGTCACCACACCTGGTCGAGCGCCGCCATCATCTCGTCGCGAATCTCGGTGCGGCAGATGACGAAGTCGGGCATGTACGGGTGGGGATTGTTGTAGACGATCTCCGACCCGTCGAGGCGGCTGCAATGCAGGCCGGCCGCGGTCGCCACTCCCACCGGTGCGGCGTTGTCCCACTCGTACTGGCCGCCGGCGTGCACGTAGGCGTCGACGTCGCCGCGCACCACGGCCATCGCCTTGGCGCCGGCCGAGCCGATCGGCACCATCTGCAGGTGCAGCCGGCTCGACACCCAGCTGGTCTCATACGAACCGCCCCAGCGTGACGTCGCGAGCCGACCGGTCAGCGGCGTCGACGTCTTCTCGACCGTGTCGGTGCGGAACACCTCGCCGGTGGCCGGCAACGACACCGCGGCGGCGGCGACCACGCCGTGTTCGGTCAGCGCCACATGCACGGCCCAGTCCGCGGTTCCGGCGGCGAATTCCCTTGTGCCGTCCAACGGATCGATGATCCACACCCGCTCGGCGGTGGCGCGGTCGCCGACGTCAGCGGCCTCCTCGGACAACACCGCGTCCCGCGGGCGATGACGCGCCAAGACGGTGGAGATCCACGCCTGTGCCATCGTGTCACCGACATCGCCGAGCACTCGACCGTCCAGCAGATCGCTGTCTCGCACGCCGAGCAGGATCTGGCCGGCGCCCCGGGCGATCCGCGCGGCCAGCTCGGCGTCGGAAAGGCGGGAGTTCATCTCCTAACTAGAGCACACTGGGCATATGCCGGAGCTTCCCGAGGTCGCCGCGATCGCCGACTACGTCGACTCGCGCGCGGCCGGTCTGCCCATCCGCCGGGTCGACGTCGCGTCGTTGTCGGTGCTCAAGACCGCCGACCCGCCGTACACGGCACTCGTCGGACGGATCGTCGAATCGGTCGGCCGGGTGGGCAAATACCTGGTGATCCGGACCGTCCCCGGCGCCGACACCGACCCCGAACCGGTGATTCTGCTGGTCATCCACCTGTCGCGGGCGGGCTGGCTGCGGTGGAGCGAGGACCTCTCACCCCGGCCGCTACGTCCGGGCGGCAAATCGCCGATCGCGCTGCGGGTGCACTGTGGTCTTCCATCAGAAGGATTCGACGTGACCGAGGCGGGAACGCAGAAGCGGCTGGCGGTGTGGATTGTGCGTGACCTCGCCGACATCGACCGCGTCGCCACCCTGGGCCCGGACGTGTTGTCGCTGAGCGTGTCCGAGTTCGGCGCCATCCTCGCCCAGACCGCCGGACGCATCAAGAACGTGCTCGCCGATCAGCGTGTCATGGCCGGTATCGGCAACGCCTACTCCGACGAGATCCTGCACACCGCCCGACTCTCACCGTTCGCGACGGCCAAGTCGCTCACCGAGGAACAGGTGAGCACCCTCTACGACGCGATGCGCAGTGTGCTCGCCGACGCGACCGGCCGGCTCGAGGGGCAGACGGTGGCTCGGCTCAAGTCGGAGAAGCGGACCGGTCTGCGGGTCCACGCCCGCACCGGGTTGCCGTGCCCGGTCTGTGGGGACACCGTACGCGAAGTGTCTTTTGCCGACCGGTCCTTCCAGTACTGTCCGACCTGCCAGACCGGTGGCAAGGTGCTGGCCGACCGCCGTATGTCGCGGCTGCTGAAGTAGCCCGGCCGTGCACGCGCTCGTCGTCGACGACGATCCCGGGGTTGCCGAGACGGTACGTCGTGCCCTGGTCAGCGACGGCTGGGCCGTCACCGTGGCGCACGACGGCGTCGACGGTCTCTGGAAGGCCACCGAAGGCAGCCATGACGTGATCGTTCTCGACATCATGCTGCCGGGTCACAACGGCTACGTGGTGGTCCGGGAACTGCGGGCGCGCGGCATCTGGACCCCGGTGGTCATGCTCACCGCCAAGGACGGTGAGTACGACCAGGCCGAGGCGCTCGACGCGGGCGCCGATGACTATCTGGTCAAACCGTTCTCCGT
Source organism: Gordonia bronchialis DSM 43247 (assembly GCF_000024785.1). Taxonomy (NCBI): domain Bacteria; kingdom Bacillati; phylum Actinomycetota; class Actinomycetes; order Mycobacteriales; family Gordoniaceae; genus Gordonia; species Gordonia bronchialis. The sequence goes on from NC_013441.1 coordinate 1,386,212, forward strand.
GGTGGTCCTCAAGGCGCATCTGCGAGCCCTGCTGCGGCGCGGCGTGCGGGAACGGCCGGCGCGGCTGGTGGCCGGTGACCTCGTGGTGGATCCCGCCGAGCACACCGTCACCCGCGGCCAGACTCCGATCACGTTGACACCACGCGAATTCGCGGTCCTCGAATACCTCATCCGCAACGCCGACACCGTGGTCTCCAAATGCGAGATCGTGCGGTCGGTGTGGGACGAGAACTTCGACGGCGACGCCAACATCGTCGAGGTGTACGTCGGCTACCTGCGCAAACGGATCGACACCCCGTTCGGGAAGCGTTCCATCGAGACCGTGCGCGGGGCTGGATACCGGCTGCGGTCGGAGTGAGCGGCATCGCAACGCGCACAGACTCCCGTGCTCCGGGGCGGACTATTCGACCAGTGCGACCGGTGCCGGCTCACTCGTGGTGTCCGGTGCGCTGGCCAGCGGCAAGGTGATGACAAAGGTCGCGCCATGCTCGAAGTCGGGGTGCGGGTCGTCGATCGACAGGTGGCCGCCGTGCGCGCGGGCGATCTCGCGGGCGATGGACAACCCGAGCCCCGACCCGCTGGCATTGCGCCGGTCCGAACCGAGACGGGTGAACCGATCGAAGACGACGTCACGGGATTCCGACGCGATGCCCGGCCCGTCGTCGGCGACGGCGAGTCGGGCGGTGGCGGTGGTGTCGTCGACCGACATGTCCAGCCGAATCGTCGACGATGCGTACCGGGCGGCGTTGTCGGTGAGATTGCGCAGCGCCCGTGCGAGCTTGTCCGGGTCGCCGGCAACCCGGATCGGGACCACGCGAACCTCCACGGCCGCCATACCCAGCGACCGCAAACGACGCGCTTCGGCGACGACGACATCGTCGAGGTCCACCTCGACGATGCGCAGCGGCAATCCGTTCTCGTCGGCCCGAGCCAACAACAGGAGATCCTCCACCATGTGCTGCATGCGGCGCGCCTCCGGCAGCAGGATGGTGCGGACGGTCTCGGTGTCGACGGGGGTCGCCGTGCAGTCGGCCAGGTCCAGCAGCCCGACGATGGTGGTCAGCGGGCTGCGCAGCTCGTGCGATGCGTCCCCGACGAAGCGCAGATGCGAATCGTGGCTGCGTTCGAGGCGTTCGAGCATGGCGTTCATGGTGGTGGCCATGCGGGTCACCTCGTCGTCGGTGGCCGGTACCGGAACACGGCGGGACAGATCGGATGCGGTGATCGCGTTGACCTCGGCGGTGATCCGGCCGACCGGACGCAACGCGCAGCCGACGAAGTGGTAGATCGCGAAGCCGGCCAGCAGCACCAGGAACGGCAACTCCACCGCGAGCAGAATCGCGGTGTTGACCAGCCCACGCCGGTACGGTTCCGCGGACACCGCCGAGACGACCCTGAACTCGTCGGTGCCATGCACGACGGTGGTGACCGTGCCGCAGAACCTGTCGTCGTTGCCCGGCATCATGCGGCCCTCGATGTCGACCGACTGGCCGGCAGGCGGATGCGCCGAGCTGAGCGGGACGGTGGGTGCGTTGGAGGACCTCGCGACCACCTGCCCCCGGTCGTCGATCACCTGGATGACATCGGCACCGGTGCCCTCGTTGAGTTCCTCAGAAGGTACTGCGGCGATCCCGCCGTCGCGGATCAGCTTGGCGACTTCATAGGTGTGGTAGCCGGTCGTGTTGTACATCTCGCGGCTGTCCGCGCGGTTGAGCATGAACAGCATCACTGCCGCCCCGATCACGAGAGCTATTGCCACCAACAGGGTTCCGACGATCGTCGATCGGACGCGCACCCCCTGGTTGCGCCGGAACGTCGCCCGGATACCCGCTGCCAAACCGCGACATGGCTTCACCGTGACTCCTCCGGACAACCACCGGCTCCATCGTAGGGCCAGTGGGGTCTCCAGCAGAACCATCCGGCCCTCCGGCGCTTTCAGCCAGTCTTCAGGTAGTGGGGAGCATGGTGGGCCGATGACCGCGGTTGACCCGATCGGCCGGGACAGCGCGTCAGTGTCGGGGATGACACGCACCGTTGCCGACATCATCATCGAACATGCTCGCGCGCTGGGAGTTTCGACGATCTTCGGCGTCCACGGAGCGAACGTCGAGCACCTCTTCGACGCCGCCGTGCGAGCCGCCGGCATCACCCCGGTGGTCGCCAAACACGAGTTCGCGGCGGGCGCCATGGCCGACGGAACGGCGCGCATCTCAGGCGGTTACGGCACCGTACTCACCACCTCCGGGGGTGGCGCGCTGAATGTGCTGCCCGCACTCGCGGAGGCCTACGACAGTCGGGTGCCGGTGCTCGCGGTGATCGGGACCCCACCGACACCGCTGGTGGGGTCGGGTGCCTTCCAGGACATGGCGAACCCGCCGGACACCATCGATCTCGCCGCGGCACTTGCCGGCGTCGTCGGGGCCTGCGAGGTGATCTCCTCCGGGGCCGACATCGGTGACGCCCTCGGCCGCATCGACGCGGTCCTGGCCGCCCGACGACCCGCAGCGTTGCTCGTCGCCCGTGACGTCCAGGCCGAAAATGCTGTAGTGGTTGAGAATCCGGACCGTGTTCCGGCTCGCGCATCGGTGGTTCCGCGTAGCGATCTTGCTGTGCTTGCCCGGCGTCTGCTCACGATGGGTCAGTCCGGCGCGTCGGTGGTCATCTGGGTCGGGGAGGAGGCCTCGATGGCACAGGCCGGCGACGAAATCGATGCGCTGGCCGAGCTTCTCGGTGCCGTGACGGTGGCGGCCCCGGGTGGCCGGGACGCGATCGTCGACGCGGATCGATGCGCCGGGGTGACCGGCGTGATGGGTCACCCGTCGGCACGGGGTGCGGTGCGCACCGCCGATCTCGTCCTCGCGATCGGGACCCGCATGTCGATGACCGATCGGGCCGGACTGGACGCGCTCCTCCCCGAGCGTCCCGTGGTGTATCTGGGTACCCAAGAATTGCGCTGTCCAGCTGTGGAATCCACACCAGGAACCCAGTGGATACGGTGTGCGGATCTGCGTGAGACGGTGCGTTGGCTGAGCAAGGATCTGCGAAGTCTGGGCGCGCGATCCGTCGCAGCCCCGACCGTCACACGGCAGCCCCTGGTGAGTCCCGGAACCGACCGGGAACTGTCCCTGCCGGCGGTGATCGACATCGTCGGAGCGTCACTACCGTTGCGCGGCAGCGTCTTCGCTGACGCCGGGAACACCGGTGCGGCGGCCGTACACCATCTGCCGTTCGGGCGCGGCAGGTTTGTCGTGGCGCTGGGCATGGGCGGCATGGGCTATGCGATCGCGGCCGGGGTGGGCCAGGCCATCGCCTCGATGATTCAACCGCGACGTGCACGCACCACGGTGATCGCCGGGGATGGCGCATTCATGATGCACGGCATGGAGATCCACACGGCGGTGGAATACGGTGCGCCGCTCACCCTGATCGTGCTCAACAACGACGCCCACGGGATGTGCATCACCCGCGAGCACCTGTTCTTCCCCGACACGCCCCCGCCGGTCCACACGCAGCGGAGTCTGAACCGGTTCCGGCACACCGACTTCGCCGCCGGTCTGACCGCCATGTTCCCCTGCCTCGACGTCCGCGCGGTCACGACATCGGAGTCGCTGGCCGCGGCCTGTGCTGACCTCCTGGACGCCGACGCCGGACCCAACTGCATCGTCGTCGACGTCGACCCCGACGAAATCCCGCCGTTCGCACCGTTTCTGATGAGAGGCTAACCATGACCGTCGCTTTGCCCGCCCTATCCGATCTGGGGGAATCCGCGGCCACGTTGCCGGGGATCACCCGCATCGAATCCCATCCACGACCGGTGGCGACGCCGATCATCGTCGACATGCTGCGTTCGGTCTACCCGCATGATCGAATCTTCGGCGACTTCTGCACCGTCCAGGGCTATGTGGATGCCCCGCCGCGAGAACTGTACGAATGGCTTTCGGACACCAGGTCATTGGAGGAGTGGACCTACAGCCTGCGCGGTTTCACCGAGACCGCCGAAGCCGGCCTGTGGGTGGCCCAGGATCGGTTGGGCGACAACACCGAGATCTACACGCGCACCGTCACCGATCCGCATGCGATGACCGTCGACTATCACTGCGCCTGGGACCAGGGACGCCACCTCTGGATGGTCTACCTGATGCGCGTCGTCGACGCCCAGGTGGTGCTCGACAAGCCGGGATCGGTGGTGCTGTGGACCAACTGTCATCACCCGTTCTACGACGAGAACCCCTACCCGGAGACCGCTCCGCCGGAACGCCCGGTATGGGTCGGTGACTTCTGGGACATGTTCTCCGCCGGTCACCAACTCGAACTCGACAACCTGACCGCGATCGCCGAGTACCGCCACCACCACGACCTGCCGCTGACCCCGGATTGGATGAGCCGATGACCGCCGAACCCACCCTTTCGCTCCTCGATGTCGCCGGATACCTGCCCGAGAATCGGGTGCCGGCAACCTATTTCGAGCAGTTCGCCGAGGATGATCAACTGGCCGGCAACGCCATGTTCCGGATGCCCGCCCATCGGCACCACGCGGCTCACGGGGAGACCTCGGCCGACATGATGATCGCCGCCGCCCGTACGTTGACAGCGCGGCACGGGGAGGACTGGCTCGACGACGTGGATGTGGTGCTCACCCACAGCCAGCTGCCGGAGGTGCCGGTGCGCGGATGCGGTGGCGAAGTCGCCCACCGCCTCGGCTTGCGGCCTCACACGGTGCTCGACGTGCACAACGGGGGCTGCGCGGCCTTCCCGCACATGGTCGAACTCGCCGACGGTCTGCTGCGGGGACGCGGCGGGGGCAAGGCGGTCATCGCGCTGGCGCAGAACAGTGCGTCCCAGGTGTTCACCCAGGAACAGGTGCGCGGCAAGGCCCAGGCTCCCATCCCCGGTGACGGGGCGGCGATGGCGGTGGTGTCGACCGACGGTGTCGGCAGTCCGGTGCTGGGCGTGCGATGCCACTCCTACGGGCAGTACTCGGGCGACATGACCGCCGTCGCGACACCGGATCGCAAATACTGGGAGGCCGGTCCCGGTCAGATCCACATCGGATTCACCGACGCCAAGATCACCAAGGTGCTCGCCCGCGGAAACCGCATGGTTCCCGAGGTCGCCATCGAGGTGGCCGACGCCATCGGGGTGGCGCCCGCCGAACTGGACTGGCTGATCACCAACCAGCCCAACCGCATCTTCCTGCGCAATTGGGCCGAGGCGCTGGAGTTGCCGGCCGAGCGACATCCGGACACCTTCGACGAATGCGGCAACCTGTTCGGCGTCGCCATCCCACTGACCCTCGACACCGCCATCACCGACGGTCGGATCGCGGTCGGGGATGTGGTGATGACGGCGGCCTTCGCCCACGCCGGCGATTTCGCCGGTGCCCTCGCGCTGCGCTGGTGCGGACGATGACCCTGACGCGTGCGCCGGCAATGGCGGCCGCCCCATATCGGTTGAGCCTCAACGAATCTCCCTACGGGCCGCTTCCCGCTGTCGCCCGGGTGCTGGCGGCCGGTGTCGTTGAGGTGAATCGGTACCCGGACTTCTTCCCGGACCGGTTGCGCGCCACAATCGCCGCGCACCTGTCGGTCGCGGCCGACCGGATCAGCGTCGGACCCGGGGCAACCGGACTGGCCCACACCGTCCTGGCGGAGAGCTCGGTCCGTGCCCGTGGCCGGGGCGTCACCGCCCCGACGCTGGTGACCTCGACACCCACCTTCGACGGTTACCCGATCCTGGCCGGCATGCTCGGAATCGAGGTGCGCGCAACCGAACTTGACGCCCACGGCGGTACCGACCTCGACGCGCTCGCCAGCGCCGTCGACGCCGACACCTCGGCGGTGGCCATCTGCTCACCGCACAACCCGACCGGATCGGTGGTCTCCGAAGACGCGCTCGTCGCCTTCCTGCGCGAAGTGCCACCGAGTGTGACGGTCATCTTCGACGAGGCCTACGCGGAGTTCTGCGACGACCCGCCCGACATAATCGGGTTGACCCGACGATTCCCGACGCTGGTCGCGCTGCGGACCTTTTCCAAGGCGCACGGGCTCGCCGCCCTGCGTGTGGGCTATGCGCTCGTCGGTGCCGAGATGGGCGCGGCACTGCGCGCGCGGGAGATCCCGTTCGCGGTCGGTCCGGCGGCGCTGGCGGCTGTCCCGGTCGCGCTGGCGGCACGGGCCGAACTCGACGACCGGGTTAGCGCGATGCGCACCGAGCGTGCGAGGTTGTCGGCGATGCTCACCGCCATCGGGGCGTCGCCGCTGCCGAGTCAGGGCAACTTCGTGTTCCTCCCCGGCGACGACGGTCTGCAGGTGGGCACCCTCCTCAACACCGTCGGTGTGCTCGGAAAGCGTTGTGGCGACTTCGGATTCCGGCTGACCGTCGGGGATTGCGCTTCGACCGACTACCTCGTCGGGGCACTACGGCTGACTGCTCGTAAGGCCTGATCCGCATTGGCCCGACCCCTCCTGGGTACGCTGACCGCATGGGGAGACGACAGAAGATTCTGATCACGGGTGCGAGTTCGGGGCTCGGGGAGGGCATGGCCCGACGGTTCGCGGGGGAGGGACGTTCGCTCGCGCTCGCCGCACGACGACTCGACCGGCTCGAGACCCTGGCCGACGAGCTGCGGCCGGCGGCCGAGCAGGTCGCCGTGGCCCAGCTCGACGTCACCGACACCGACTCCGTGCCGATCGTCTTCGGGAAACTGCGCGAGGAACTCGGCGGACTCGATCGCGTCATCGTCAACGCGGGTCTCGGCAAGGGCGCACCGCTGGGAACGGGCAAGGCGCACGCCAACATCGAGACCATCCAGACCAACCTGGTGGGTGCTCTCGCGCAGATCGAGGCGGCGCTGGAGATCTTCCGCGAACAGAATTCGGGACATCTGGTGCTGATCAGTTCGATCAGTGGCATCCGCGGCCTGCCGAAGGCGCAGGCCGCCTACTCGGCGTCCAAGGCCGGTCTGTCCGCTCTCGGGCAAGGCCTGCAGGCCGAGTTCGCCAACTCTCCCATCGAGGTGTCGGTGTTGCTGCCCGGCTACATCGAGACCGACATCAACCGCGGCGTGAAGACCTCGCTGATGGCCGACACCGACGACGGTGTCGACGCCATGATCAACGCCATCGAGGCGGAGAAGGGCTGGGCACCGATTCCGGCGTGGCCGTGGACCCCGATCGCGGTCGCCCTGAAGTACCTGCCGGCCGCCATTTCACGTCGGCTGGTGTAACGCGGCCGAGGCCGGCGGAAAGTAGGGGAGGAATATCTTTCCCCCACTTGTGGATTCGTCCCTGGGAAACTTCTCGAGAAGGAAACCAAAACCAGGGTAGGGAAATCCTTCCCCTGGTTTCCGCAGCGGGCGGAGCGCTCAACCGGCGGTGCTCGTCGTCGGCGACCCGCTGGGCACCGCCGCGGGGTTGCGCCAGGCCACCGGCGAGGCCTTGTAGTCGAAGGCGTCGTCACCGGTGGTGTCCGCCCAGTAGATGACCTGCTGCAGCTTCTGCCCGGGGTCGGCGAGGGCGAGCAGACAGGTGGCGTAGGACTCGCCGCGTTTCATGCGCTCGGGTATGGGAGTGTCCGTGCAGGCGGGCAGCCCGCCCGTGGGAGTGAGGGTCAGTGCGGCGGTGCGGCCGTCGGGGCTACCCGCGAGGCCCACCAACCCGGGTGCCGCGGCCGGCCGAGCGGCCAGCGAGGTCACCGTCACGTAGATGAAGTACGGTGCACCACCGTGGGTCACCGTGTCGGGTACGTTCTCCGCGGGCGTGATGCCGGTGACGGTGAACAGCGCCAGCGAACCACCCGCGCTGAACGCATTCGACGGCAACGTCGCGGTCTGTCCGAAGTCGAGCGCCGTCCCCGGGTCGGTCCGAGCCGGGGCGCCGTTTGCCACACTCACCGACGCCGACATCGGAACCGACGTCGGCTTCTCGGCGGGCGAGCTCTCCGAGGAGTTCGACGAGCACGCCGCGATCGCCAGTAGCGCGCTCAGGCATCCGGCAAGGAGGGCGACGCGTCGCGCCGACGGATGAGGTCTCACGCTGCGTAAGGTAACCGATGTGGCGAGCAAGCAGGGGCAGGTCGTGGCCCATGGCGCGTTTCAGTTGTTCGGTGAGCGCAAACGGGCGCAGGTCAGTGAGCTGTTGACGGAGGTCTTCGGACGCGACGACGTCGAGGCGCTGGCCGCCGACTGGCGCGGCATCGTGTACTTCACGCTCGCCGCCGACGAGTCGGTCGCCGACGACGCGGTCCTCGGATTCGACGCCTCGAGCGGCAATTCGGGTGAACTCGCCACCGTCGACGAGGTGCTCGCCGCGGTGCGCAGCGGGGAGGTCGCCGAGGCTGTCGACGGCGCCAGCTTCGATGCCTGGCGCACCGCGACCGGCACCCGTGCACTCGACACGGGGTCGTGCGTGCCGCCCGCCTTGTACGAGTTCCTGGGCGGTGATCCGGCCGAGAGGTCAACGGAGCCAGAAGATGTCGTCACGTTCATCGCCGTGGCAGCGGCGCTGATGGGTCGGCTGGAGGAACTCGGGGTGCAGCCGGGCGACGAGATCCCCGACGAGGTGTTCGACGAGGACCGCTGGCGCTGATCAGGCCACCTCGATTCAGGCCACCTCGATTCAGGCCACGTCGATGACCGACCGTGGCACCGTCGTCGACGGCCGGTCGGTGACGATCCAAAACTCGACCCGCCCAGGCCCGGTGCGGACGGTCTCGCCCACGATCTTGGTGATGCTCGACGGGATGAGCATGCCCCGGACCTCTCCGCGCACCACCCCGGCGGTGTTGACCTTGCGCCAGAAGATGCGCACGCCGACGCGGCATTGCCCGCCGTCGTCGGAGATGCCGAGGAAGCGGCCGGTGGCCTGCAGGTAGAGGGTGCCGGGCCGGTTGGGAACGGTGCTCGCGAGACCGCTGACGTTGCCGCCGCACGCCGGGCCGTAGGCGACTGTCCAGATGACCGGGGTGATGACCGTGCGCGCGGGCGCCGCGTCGGCCCGCACGGCCGACGACATCACGATCAGTCCGACTGCGCTGACCGCGATGATCGTTCCCCGCAGGATTCGTCGGAGCATGATGGGTTCCTCATGTCGGGTGACATACCGTTCGGTTGTGACATACGTCATATCGACGACGGGGCTCGGCGCGTTAGCGGCGGTGATCAGGCGCGACGGCCCCGGTGCTTGCGGTACCAGCGCACGAGTTCGTCGGTGGAGGAGTCGTCGGCAGCGGCCGGGGCGTCGTCGGAGGTGATCACACCGAGTAGTTCCTTGGCCTGGGTCTTGCCGAGTTCCACACCCCACTGGTCGAAGGAGTTGATGCCCCAGATGACACCTTCGACGAAGACCTGGTGTTCGTAGAGGGCGATCAACTGGCCGATGACCGACGGCGTGAGCTTGGGGGCGAGGATCGAGGTGGACGGACGGTTGCCGGGCATCACCTTGTGCGCCACCACATTCGGGGCGACACCCTCGGCCGCGATCTCGTCGGCGGTCTTGCCGAAGGCGAGCACCTTGGTCTGGGCGAAGTAGTTGCTCATCAGCAGGTCGTGCATGGAACCCGCACCGTCGGGAGTCACCGGCAGATCGTCGGTGGGTTCGGCGAAGCCGATGAAATCCGACGGGATCATCCGGGTTCCCTGATGCAGCAGTTGGTAGAACGCGTGCTGTCCGTTGGTACCCGGCTCGCCCCAGAACACCTCGCCGGTCTCCGTGGTGACGTGTGCCCCCTGTGCGGTGACGGACTTGCCGTTGGACTCCATCGTCAGCTGCTGCAGATACGCGGGGAAGCGGGCCATGTCGTTGGAATACGGCAGCACCGCCCGGATCTGGGCATCCCAGAAGTTGGAGTACCACAGGCCGATGAGGCCGAGGATCACCGGCGCGTTCTGCTCGAGCGGCTGGGTACGGAAATGCTCGTCGACGACGTGGAAGCCGTCGAGGAATTCGGCAAAACGATCCTTGCCGATGGCCGCCATCACCGACAGCCCGATCGCCGAGTCGACGGAGTAGCGTCCGCCGACCCAGTCCCAGAAGCCGAACATGTTGGCGGTGTCGATGCCGAACTCCGACACCTTCTCGGCGTTGGTGCTCACGGCGACAAAGTGTTTCGCGACGGCGTCGGGGCCGGCGCCGAGTTCGGTGAGCAGCCAGCTGCGGGCCGCCGACGCGTTGGTGAGCGTCTCCAGGGTGGTGAACGTCTTGGAGGCGATGATGAACAGGGTGGTCTCGGCGTCGAGGTCGGCCAGGGTTCCGACGAGGTCGGCGGGGTCGACGTTGGAGACGAAGTGGCAGCGGATGGACGAATCGACGTAGTGCCGCAGCGCCTGATAGACCATGGCCGGCCCGAGGTCGGACCCGCCGATGCCGATGTTGACCACGTCGGTGATCGGCTTGCCCGTGTGGCCTTTCCACTCACCGCTGCGCAGTTTGTCGGTGAAGGCGCCCATCGCGTCGAGGACCTCGTGGACGTCGGCGACCACATTCTGGCCGTCGACGGTCAGGGATGCGTCGGCCGGAAGGCGCAGCGCGGTGTGCAGGACGGCGCGATCCTCGGAGGTGTTGATGTGTGCGCCGGCGAACATGTCGTCGCGGCGATCGGTGAGGCCGACCTCGCGGGCGAGACTGAAGAGCAGTTCCAGGGTCTCGCGTAGCACCCGGTGCTTGGAGTAGTCGATGTGCAGGTCGCCGACGTCGACGGTGAGTTCGCGACCACGATCGGGGTTCACCGCGAAGACCTCACGCAGATGCATCGCGAACACGTGCGGCTGATGCGCGGCCAGGGCCTGCCAGGACTGGGTGGCGGTGATGTCGCCGTGGTCGCTACCGGTGAACTCGCCGCCCGAGGAGTCGCTGCTCATGACTCACCACCCTATGCGGTGGCCGTCCGCGGTGCGACGGCATCGCCGAGGCGGGTCACCGTCCCAGCGGGCCCCGCCCGAGTCGCAGCAGCAGCATCGCCAGCGTATGGCCTTCCTGCCCAAGGTCCTTGAAGCGTTCGAGCACCTTCACCTCGCGACTGTGGACCAGGCGCGGACCACCCGACGCCATGCGCGCGGCACCGATCTTCTTCGACACCGCCGAGCGTCGTTTCACCGCGGCCAGGATCACCGCGTCGAGCCGGTCGATCTCGAGTCGCAGCGCGTCGATGTCGTCGGGCAGGGTGTCCACCTGCGACGACAGCTCGTAGCGCTCCAGGTCGATGGTCTGCTCGAACGGGATGGCGGCCTCATCGGGTGTGCTGTCGTCGGTCACCCGCCCGATTTTGCCACGCACTGCGCACGCGAGGATGGTGGGATGGTGAGCGAACAGGCGGGGACCGCGCAGCGATCGGACGAACAGGCGGCGGGTCGCGCAGCGCCCTCGATCTCTGGGGTGTCGACAGTTGTCGTTCTCGCGGTCACGTTGATCACCGCGCAGCTCGTGATCCGCGGCTGGCTGGTGGCCACCGGGAACTTCTACTGGGATGACCTGATCCTGATCGGCCGGGCGTCGTCGATGCCGATCGGTTCGTGGGAGTACCTCGGGCACAGCCACGACGGTCATTTCATGCCGGCCGCCTTCCTGGTTGCGGGCATCTCGACCGTCCTGGCACCGGTGACGTGGGCGCTACCCGCGGCCACGCTGATCGTGTTGCAGGCAGTGGCGTCGGTGGCGGTGTGGCGGATGATCCGGATCATCGCGCCCGCGGCGGGAATCGCGGCCCTGGCCGCGTTGACGTTCTATCTCTTCACCCCGATGACGGTGCCAGCCTTCACGTGGTGGGCCGCTGGACTCAACACCCTGCCGATGCAGGCGGCGATCGCCTGGATCGTCGGCGACGCGGTCCTGGCCTGCCGCACGGACACCGACGACGCGACTCGCCGTCGTATCACGGTGCGCTCCGCGCTGATCTTCCTGATCGCGCTGACCTTCTTCGAGAAGTCGCTGTTCATCCTGCCGGTCGCACTGGTGACGGCGACGTTGTCGGTGGCCGCGTCCCGACGCCGGACGGAAACGGGGGATGACGACGGAGCCGGTGACGACGCCGATCTCGCCGAGACGATGAGTCCGCTTGCGGCCGCAGTGGTCCGGGCCCGGCGGTTGTGGGCGGCGCTGGCGGTGATCTTCGTCGTGTGGGTGATCATCTTCTTCTCGGTGTCCGACGCGACCGCTGGCGTGCATTCGGCCGCCCAGACCGCTCGGCTGGTCTGGCGGTCGGTCAACCGGGCCGTCGTCCCCTCGCTGGTGGGCGGGCCGTGGGAGTGGGGCCGCTGGAATCCGAGTCCGCCCATGGGTTTTGCGTCGTGGTGGATGATCCTGGCCGGATGGCTGGTGGTCGCGGGGGTGGTGATCTGGGCGGTGCTGCGCCGGCACGGCGCGTTCGCGGTGTTGCTGGCGGCCGGCGCGTACGTCGTCGTCGCGCAGATCCCGGTGATGTGGAACCGCTCGAGCGACAACACCGCTCTGGAACTCGCGCAGACGATGCGTTACCTACCCGACAGTGCCCTCGTGCTGACCGCGGCACTCGCCCTGCTCATCGCCGCCCCCGCACGTTCGGTGCGCGCGGCCGCCACCACCGGTGCCCGGCATGCGAAAACAGCCGAAACCGCCTCACCTGCAACGGTGTTGGTGGCTGTGCTCATCGCCTTGGCTGCCGCGTCGGCGACGATCTCGCTGGCCGGTTTCGGCGATTCGTGGCGCGACAACCCCACCGGCGACTACCTGGCCACGGCCAAGCGGTCGCTCGCCGCGAACACCGAGCACCCGATGTTCGATCAGTCGCTACCGCTGGAGGTCCTCCTACCGGTCGCCTACCCGAACAACCAGATCAGCCATACCTTCGGGCGCCTGCGCGACCGGCCGCCGTTCGCCTCGTCCACCGATCGGCTCGTCGTCCTCGATACCGCCGGTGAACTGGTGCCGGGCGCGGTCACCGCGCAACGGAACATCGCCGCGGGACGCGGCGCGTGCGATCGGCCGGAGGTGACCGGCCCCACGCAACTGCCCCTCGACGGCCCACTCATCCGCTGGCGCTGGACGATTGCGCTCGGCTACTGCGCCAACCGGTCGGGCGAGGTGGAGTTCCGGCTCGACGACGGCACGGCCCACACGGTTGCGGTCCAGGCCGGACTCCACGTCGTGTACGTGCAACTCGACGGCTCCGGGCGCACCCTCACCCTTCGCCCGCTCACCGAGGGACTCGCCCTGCACACCGGACAGGGGCGAGTCGGTGAGGTCGTGGAGGCCCGATTCGTCGGGTAGCGGCCAGGGCGTGAGACACGCCCTAGGTGGTGGGCGAGTAGTAGACCTTCACCTTGCCGTCGTGTCCGCGCGCCTTGGCCAGCGCGATGAGCGCGGTGGACATGGTCTCCTCGGCTGTATAGTAGTAGAGCGTCTGATCCCCGACCGCGGCCAGCTGTTTGTCGAGTTGTTCGGCGATGGCATTGGTGCCCGCCCAGTCGGCGTCGAGAACCCCGTTGTGGATGTGCTCGGCGTAACCGGGCCCGAAGGTCATCACCAGCCCACCGTCGGTGGCGATGCCGTCGAACTGATAGTTGCCGTACTCGACGGCGTAGAAAGACGGCAGCGCGTTGATGGACGTGTCGAACTTCGCGGCGTCGGGCCGTTTGCTACCGGTGCGGACATAGTGCGCCGCCGTGGTGGTGCGCTTCTGGGTGTTGTCGATGAGCTCATTGATCTGATCGGCATTGCTGTCGGTGAAACCGAGGTAGCGGTAGTCCGGCACGATCCGCACGACCCGGCCGCCCAGTGAGATGACGCTGGTCGAACACGTCGCGCTGCCCTTCCCGTTGACGTCGGCGCGGATCACCACCTGACAGGTGCCACCGTCGGGCCGGCCGTCGCGCAGGAAGGTGGCGGTGACCCCGAAATTGAAGTGGCCCGGGGTGTAGAGCCGGAAGTTGGTGTCGCCGGACGCGGTGACCGTCCACGAGCACCGCTGTCCGCTGCCCTCGAGGGCGCAACTCGATCCGTTCGCCTGCACCGTGATCGCGTTGCTCTGGCTGGGCCTGACACCAGGCGCGGGGACGGTGGTGAGGTCGTTCGCGATGGCGCGCTGGGCACCGAACAGTGCGTTGGTCTGCTCGGTTGTCAGCGGGGTGACGGAGGTGTCCAGCGTGAAGGAATCGTTGAACCGCTGGTAGGTGCCCTTCAGATGCGTGATGGTCTTGCTCTGCGGGTCATAGGTGACCGTCCATTCGCCGACCCGGACCAGGTTGTCACCCTCGAAGGTGACGGCCGGATCGGACTCGGGCCAGAACCGGTCGTCGGGGAGTTCGACGTCGGTTTTGCGGATCGGCGCGCCGAGCTTGGGCGGTGAGGACTGTTCGGTGTTGCCGACGATGCCGGCGAGGTTGTTCGAGGACAGCTGGACACCGAGATTCGGCAGGGAGGCGTAGGTGGCCTCGGCCCACTTGCGGTCCAGCGGAGCAAGATCGAGCTTGTTCTTCTGCTCCGAGGTCAGCAGCGGCGGCCAGAAGGCCTGCGGCGCGCTGACGAAGTACCGGTTGCCGATCTGACGATATTCGCCCTGCTGGCCGCCCACCGAGATGGTGCCCTGCACGTTGTTCGACGACGTCGCGGTCAGGTCGGTGAACTCGACGGTCCCCGATACCCCCGTCCGCGAGGCCTTGTAGTCGAGCTTGCCGGTGAACTTGGCGGCCGGGCTGGTCGCCAGTTTGAACAGCACCGCGTCGAGGTCGGCCTGGGCACGGAAGGCGGCGGTCGGTGCCGACGCACCGGCCTTGCTGAACGGGATGAACGACACGACCAGCGCTGCAACCAGGGCGATGACCCCGACCGCGGCGACCAGAGCCGGTAGGACGATGGACTGCTTCTTCACGAGTGTCCCCCCTGTTGTGGTATCGACGAATACGGATGATCTCGGGTCGGCAGACGCCGTCGGGGTGTCACGTGGTCGGTTCGCGCAGCACGACGGTGACTTTGTCGCTCTTGCCCGCCTGGCTCACGATGGCGCGCAGTGCGGTGGCCGTCTGCTCCTCGGCGGCGAACCAGACGATGTCGGTGTCACCGGCTGCCTGCACCTGGCGGGTGAGCTGGTCGGCGATGATGGTGGCCCACTCCGACTTCAGCGAACCGCCGGTGATGCTCGAGGCGTACCCCGGACCGTAGGTGACCATCAGTTCGCCGGTGGTGTTGAAACCGTCGAACAGGTAGTCGCCGCGCTTGATCGCGTAATAGCTCGGCAGGCCGGTCAGCGGGGCGCTGTACCCGTCGGCCGCCGCCTTCTTGGAGCCGGTGCGCACAAAAGTGACCTGCTGATTGGATCGCTTCTGCGTGTCATCGATGAGTCCGTTGAAGGCTTCGACCGACCGCGTGGTGAACGCGAGGTACTGGAAGCTCGGCCGCGCGGACACCGTGTCGCCCGCACCGGTGATGTTGCGGGCCACGCAGGTCGCCTTGCCGGTTGAGCCGATCTCGGCGCGGATCACGGTCCGGCACGGGGCGGCTGCGGGACGGCCGCCGACGAAGAAGTTCACGGTGAGCCCGTAGTTGACGTAGCCGACGCTGCGCGCTTCGGGGATCACCGATCCCGATCCGGTGTATTCCCAGCTGCAGGCCGCTCGGGTGCAGGTGCCCACGGTGCGGCCGGTGACCGCGTTGGGTGCGGTGTAGAGACCCGGGGCGGGGACGTCGACGAGTTCGGCGACCAGGGCGCGCTGGCTGGCGAACACACGCTCGGCCTGATCGGCCGGCAGCAGCGTGACCGCCAGGTCGTAGTCCAGGGACAGATCGTCGTCGATCTTGTTCTCTCCCTTGACATGTGTGACGGCCTTGCTGTCCGGGTCGTAGGTGATGTCCCAGGAGCCGATGCGGACCACGTTGTCGCCGACGAAGGTCACCGGCGGGTCGGCCACCGGCCAGAAGCGTGCATCCGGGAACGTCGGGTCCGTCGTGTCCATCGCGACGCTGCTGAGTTCGGGCGCCGCGTCGCCGCCGACGGTGCCCAGCGTGCCGGCCAGGATGTCGGGCGCCAGGATGTTGCCCAGTGCGGGCAGCTGGCTGCCGCGAGCGTTGGTCCATTTGCGGTCGACGGGCGCGAGATCCTTGCGCGCCTTGTCGGCGTCGAGCAGCACGCTGTTCCAGAAGGCCAGGGGAGCGCTGAGGAAGCGTTCGTTGCCGATCTGGCGGTACTCGCCCTGATTGTTGTCGACCGTGACAGTTCCCTCGGTGCTGTTGGAGATGGTCGAGGTCAGGTCGGTGAAGTCGATGCGCAGCGAGTTGTTCCGGTTCTTCTGGGTGACACTGCCGGTGTACTTGGCGGCGGGGCTCGACGCGAGTTTGAACAACACCTCGTCGAGGTCGGATTGCGCACGGAAGGCCGCGGTCGGCTCGGCGGTCCCGCTGTGTGAGAACGGGATGATCGACACCACCACGGCGACCACCGCGGCAATCGCCCCGACCGCCAGCGCCACCGCCGCAAGTGCCTTCGACATTCCAATGACCTCCCCGGTCGGGTCCCACCTCGGATGCGCCGAACGAGATGGCGCCACAAGCCTGTCGATCCGGGCATATCGTAGCCGTCGCAGGCGGTGAGACGTAGTCCGTTCGGGGTGGGTCGCCTGTTCGGGTCGGCCGACCGAATGGCGTTTCGGCCCGCCGCGGGCGCTGACTCTGCCCGCGGCGCTGTCGGTGCGGACGAGTAGCCTGAGGAACCGATGACTAGCTCTTCTGTGCCTTCCGCCGTGCCCTCTGCCGGGGTCCCGCCGACCGACCCGGCGATCACCCGCCTGCTCGATGGTCTCAACCCCCAGCAGCGTGCCGCGGTGCTGCACACCGGGGCGCCGCTACTCATCGTCGCGGGCGCCGGATCGGGTAAGACCGCGGTGCTCACGCGCCGCATCGCCTACCTGCTGGCGGCGCGTGACGTGTCCCCCGGGCAGGTCCTGGCGATCACCTTCACCAACAAGGCAGCCGCGGAGATGCGCGAGCGGGTGATCGATCTCGTCGGGCCCCGGGCCACCTACATGTGGGTGTCCACCTTCCACTCGACCTGTGTGCGCATCCTGCGCGCGCAGTCGGGCTTGCTGGCCGGGATGAACTCGAACTTCTCCATCTACGACGCCGACGACTCCAAACGACTGCTCGGCATGATCATCCGGGACCTCGAACTCGACCCCAAGAAGTTCAGTCCGCGCGGGGTGGGCGTGGCGATCTCGAACTTCAAGAACGAGCTCGTCGGACCCGAGCAGGCCGTCGAGGCCGCGGCGTCGGACGAGCCGGCGGCGCAGCAGATCGCGCGGATCTACGCCGAGTACCAGCGTCGGCTACGGGCGGCCAACGCCTTCGACTTCGACGATCTGATCGGCGAGACCGTCGCGCTGCTGCACGCTCACCCCGAGGTCGCCGAGTACTACCGGCGGCGCTTCCGGCACGTGCTGGTCGACGAGTATCAGGACACCAACCACGCGCAGTACGTGCTCATCCGCGAACTCGTCGGCGAGGTCCCGACCGCTGGCGGCCTCGAGCCGTCGGAGTTGTGTGTGGTGGGTGACGCCGACCAGTCGATCTACGCCTTCCGGGGCGCCACCATCCGCAACATCGAAGAGTTCGAGCGCGACTTCCCCAACGCGGAAACCATTCTGCTGGAACAGAATTACCGATCCACCCAGACCATTCTATCGGCGGCCAACGCCGTCATCGCGCGCAACGAGAACCGCCGGGACAAGCGGTTGTGGACCGATTCCGGCGACGGCGAGCTGATCGTCGGCTACGTCGCCGATTCCGACCGCGACGAGTCGACCTTCATCGCCAAGGAGATCGAGAGCCTCACCGACTACTCGATCGGCGGGTCCTCGAGCCACAAGTACTCCGACATCGCGGTGTTCTACCGGACCAACACCGGTTCACGAGCCCTCGAAGAGGTCTTTGTGCGGCACGGCATACCGTACAAGGTGGTCGGCGGTACCAAATTCTATGAGCGCAAAGAGGTTCGGGATGTGGTGGCCTACCTGCGGGTGGTGGCCAACCCCGACGACGCGGTGAGTCTGCGCCGCATCCTCAACACGCCGCGACGCGGTATCGGGGACCGGGCCGAGGCGTGTGTCGCGGTCCATTCGGAGAACACCGGACGCAGCTTCTACGAGTCGCTGATCGACGCCGCGGCGGGTAAGGTCGCGATGCTCAACACCCGCGCGATCAAACAGATCGGCGGCTTCGTGGATCTGATCGAGGGATTGCGCACCGACTTCCTCACCGCCTTCGGTGCGGCGGGTGAGTCCGACGAGGACGTGGCGTTTATCGATGCCACCGAAGAGGGTGCCGACATCGGCGAACTGGTGGACGCCATCGTCGAGCGGACCGGTTATCGGGGCGAACTCGAGGCGTCCAACGACCCGCAGGATGGCGCACGCCTGGACAACCTGAACGAATTGATCTCGGTGGCACAGGAATTCAGCCGTGACGCCGCGGAGCTCGCCGAGGACGAAGCGGCCGACGACGACGATCCGCTCGAATCCGGCCGCGACACCGAGGGGGAACCCGACCCCGGGTCGTTGGCCGCATTCCTCGAACGTGTCTCGCTGGTCGCCGACGCTGATCAGCTTCCCGACGAGGGCGAGGGTGTGGTGACGATGATGACCCTGCACACCGCCAAGGGACTGGAGTTCCCGGTGGTCTTCGTAACCGGTTGGGAGGACGGGCATTTCCCGCACATGCGGGCCATGGGCGATCCGGCCGAACTCAGTGAGGAACGCCGGCTCGCCTACGTGGGGATCACTCGGGCCAAGGAGCGGCTGTATCTGACCCGCTCCATCACCCGGGCCTCGTGGGGGCAGCCGGTGTCGAATCCGGAATCGCGCTTCCTACAAGAGATTCCGCAGCATCTGCTGGATTGGCGGCGGACCGAGCCGCGGCGGACCCAGAGCCGGTTCGGTGGTTCGTCGGGCGGGATCTTCGGACGCGACGGCGCGACGTCGTCGGGTCTACGGGGCCGGTCGTCGTATTCGTCGGATCCGTCGCGGGGACGCAATACCTTCGTGAACTACGAGGTGGGGGACCGGCACAACCACCCCAAGTACGGACTCGGCAAGGTTGTCGCCAAGGAGGGAAGCGGCGCGACCGAGCGGATCACCATCGACTACGGCGGCGGGACCGGGCGGGTCACCCTGCTGACCGCAGGCGGGATCCCGGGCGAGAAGCTCTAGATCGGCTGAGCGCAGTTCTTCTCACGTGGTTGAGCCGCCGGTTCTTCTCACGTGGCTGAGTCGGCGTTCTTCTTCTGCTGGCTGAGCCGCCACGACCCGCTGGGCGAGAGGCGTGTCGAAGCCACTGGTGACCCGAGAAACCAGTCGTTCCAACTGCTTTGGGAAAGTCTCAGCCCCCGTAGTTGGGCAGCCGAATGCCCTTCTTGGCCAGCCAGGGGGCGGGATCGATCTTGGTGTGGCCGTCCTTCCAGACCTCCACGTGTACGTGCGGTCCGGTCGAGAAGCCCTCGTTGCCGACCAGGGCGATCACGTCGCCGGCCGTCACATGCTGACCCTTGCGGACGAGGACACCCGAGGACGACATGTGGCCGTACATCGTGACAGTGCCGTCGGCGGCACGGATCTGGACCCAGTGGCCGTAGCCGCTGGCCGGTTCCGCAGCGATGACCTCGCCGTCGGTGATGGCGTGGATCGGGGTGCCGAGCGGGCAGGCGAGGTCGATGCCGCCGTGCATGGTGCCCCAGCGCATCGCGTAGAGCGAGGTGAAGCTGCAGTTGCCTGCCGCGAAGTCGACGGGCGGCATGTACATCGGCCGGCGTGCCATCGCCTCTCGGCGGGCGTCGTCGGCGGCATGGGCGGCGCCGACCTTGAGCTGATCGCCGAAGACATTCATGTCCGGAGTGGGCGCAGACACGGCGACGCCGGGGCCCAGATCGACGGTGGCGGCGGTATCGGAGACGTTGGCGGCCGGCGATACCCCGGTGCCGGCCGGCTCGTCAGCGGTGCTCACCTGAGCGACGGCGGCGACGGTTGCCCCGGCAGCCATGGCGATGAGTGCGGCGCGACCACCACGCAGGGCGGTCGGCGGAGCGGAGATGCGATGGCGGCCGCCACGCTTGACCCGCGAACCGGCCGGGTTGCTGCGGAACGGCTTGTCCTCGGCCGGCGTGGCGGTCAGTAGTCCGCGATCGTCGGCGACATGGGTATCGGCGTAAGTGTCTGGGCGCGCGCCGTCGACGTCATAGGGCTCGTCGTGGCTGTACTCGTCGAACTCGTGCTCGGGGATCAGGATGTCCTGGGTGATCTCCGAGCGGGTCGGGCGGTAGTAGCGGTCCCAGGTGGCGGGGGTCCAGTAGTGGTCGTCGGTGTGGTCGATGCCGTCGGTGCGATCCTCGGCGGTGCCCTCGAGCTCGTCGATAGGGATGATCATCGTCATCTCCTCGGCGGCGAAATCGTCGGCGCCCGGGCGGGTGAGTGTGTTTCCTGACCGGGTGCGGGCCGATCCGTGCGGAGAGCTTGCCGCCAAATCGTCCACCTCATCTCTTCGCTGCTGCGGATGTCGGGGCCTGGTCCGCAACATTCCTACGGGGTCCGTGATCCATTTGTGACAATCAACTGAGAGCCGACGGTAACGAAATGATTGCGACAAGTCCAACGCTGCGCACCCCATACCAGCCATAATGTGAGTTGGGTCACAGAATGGAGACGAGGTGTTCACTGTGTCGGATTCGCGCTCCACTACGTCGAAAGCTGTTCGTCGGTTCGGTCAGCCGAGAATCCACTGGAGCATCCCGCCCGGCGGGCTCGACCGGCGGGCCCGATGTCCGGTCGTCGACGCCGGACCGAGCGAGTGATCTGTCGCACAAGCGCAGGGTGCGGTCTCGGCCGCCATATGCGGCAGGTTTAGAGTCCGTTATGGCCCGCGTTACACCCTGCGGTGTTCCTATCCCTCTGCGGGCAAATCTACGAGATGGTGAGCTGAATGGATCTCTTCGAATACCAGGCGAAGGAACTGTTCGCCAAGCATGGGGTTCCCACCACACCCGGGCGGGTGACCGATGATGCCGCCGATGCGCGGGCGATCGCCGAGGAAATCGGCAAGCCTGTGATGATCAAGGCGCAGGTCAAGGTCGGCGGGCGTGGCAAGGCCGGTGGCGTGAAGTACGCCGCAACCCCTGATGACGCACAGTCGCACGCCGAGAACATCCTGGGCCTTGACATCAAGGGCCACGTCGTCAAGAAGCTGCTGGTCGCCGAGGCCAGTGACATCGCGGAGGAGTACTACATCTCCTTCCTGCTCGATCGTGCGAACCGCACCTACCTGGCCATGTGCTCGGTCGAGGGCGGCATGGAGATCGAAGAGGTCGCCGCGACCAAGCCCGAGCGTCTGGCCAAGGTGCCGGTCGACGCCGTCAAGGGTGTCGACGAGGCCACCGCCCGCTCGATCGCCGAGCAGGGCCACCTGCCCGCCGAGGTGCTCGACGCCGCAGCGGTGACCATCGCCAAGCTGTGGGAAGTCTTCGTCGCCGAAGACGCGACCCTGGTGGAGGTCAACCCGCTGGTCCGCACCCCCGACGATCAGATCCTGGCCCTCGACGGCAAGGTCACCCTCGACGAGAACGCCGACTTCCGGCATCCTGACCACGATGAGTTCGCGGACAAGGATGCGACCGATCCGCTGGAGCTGAAGGCCAAGGAGAACGACCTCAACTACGTCAAGCTCGACGGACAGGTCGGCATCATCGGCAACGGCGCGGGTCTGGTCATGTCGACCCTCGACGTCGTCGCCTACGCGGGAGAAGCCCACGGCGGCGTCAAGCCGGCCAACTTCCTCGACATCGGTGGCGGCGCCTCGGCCGAGGTCATGGCCGCGGGACTCGACGTCATCCTGGGCGACGAGCAGGTCAAGAGCGTCTTCGTGAACGTCTTCGGCGGCATCACCGCCTGTGACGCGGTGGCCAACGGCATCGTCGGCGCGCTCAACAAGCTCGGCGACGAGGCCAACAAGCCGCTCGTGGTGCGCCTCGACGGCAACAAGGTCGAGGAAGGCCGCAAGATCCTGGCCGACGCGAATCACCCGCTGGTGACGCTCGCCGAAACAATGGACTCCGGCGCCGACAAGGCCGCCGAGCTGGCGAGCAAGTGAGGAACTGACCATGTCGATCTTTCTGAACAAAGACAACAAGATCATCGTGCAGGGCATCACCGGCGGTGAAGGAACCAAGCACACCGCCCTGATGCTCAAGGCCGGCTCCAACATCGTCGGCGGCGTCAACGCCCGCAAGGCCGGCACCACCGTGGCGCACACCGCCAAGGACGGCTCCGACGTCGAGCTGCCCGTCTTCGGCAGCGTGGCCGAGGCCATCAAGGAGACCGGCGCCGACACGTCGATCGCCTTCGTGCCGCCGAAGTTCGCCAAGGACGCCATCATCGAGGCCATCGACGCCGAGATCCCGCTGCTGGTGGTCATCACCGAGGGAATCCCGGTGCAGGACACCGCCTATGCGTGGGCCTACAACCTGGAAAAAGGTGGCAGTGAAGGTCCAAAAACCCGGATCATCGGCCCCAACTGCCCCGGCATCATCACCCCGGAGGAATCGCTGGTCGGCATCACCCCGGCCAACATCACCGGCAAGGGCCCGATCGGACTGGTCTCGAAGTCGGGCACGCTGACCTACCAGATGATGTACGAGCTGCGCGATCTCGGCTTCTCCACCGCCATCGGCATCGGCGGCGACCCGGTCATCGGCACCACCCACATCGACGCCATTGAGGCGTTCGAGAAGGACCCGGAGACCAAGGTCATCGTGATGATCGGCGAGATCGGCGGCGACGCCGAGGAGCGGGCAGCCGACTACGTCAAGGCCAACGTCTCCAAGCCGGTCGTCGGCTACGTTGCGGGATTCACTGCGCCCGAAGGCAAGACGATGGGCCACGCCGGTGCCATCGTGTCCGGCAGCTCGGGTACCGCGCAGGCCAAGAAGGAGGCCCTCGAGGCCGCCGGCGTCAAGGTCGGCAAGACGCCGTCGGAGACTGCCAAGCTGGCCCGGGAGCTCTACGAGTCGCTGTAACCAGCCCGCTTCGGGAATCCCACTTGCGCAGACGTTTTCGCGCAAGTGGGATTTTCGGTTTGTGGGCCGGTCAGTGACTGCCGACGAACTGACCGCAGGGTACGAGCAGCGGGAGCGATCCGTACATGGCGGGAGTGACCGGCTCGCCGATCACCGCGACCGCCTCGCCCGGCTCTACGATGCAATCGGTGTCGACCCGGAGGTCTACGACTGTGCCGGCGACCGGTGAGTACACGATCACGGTGGAATACTCCAGAACTCCGGGGGCGCGCGGTGGATGATTCGCTCCACCTGATCGGACAGATCCGGCCGACGGTGACCAAGCGGTCCCGGTTGTTCCTGCAGGGTCGCCACAATCATGCCCGGGATCGACCCGGCTCTGGAGAACGGGCCTGTGCCGGTGAGCAGTTCGAACACCGTGCACGCCAGACTGAATTGATCTGCGGCGGGTGTCAGTACCTTGTCGGCCAGGTGTTCAGGTGAGGGATTGTGCACGATCAGGGGAGGTTCGGGAGCGGTCACATCGGGGGTGGGTGTCGGCATGCGACGTGGATTGTCGAGGCCGGCAAGTGTTGTCCGTGGTGGGTTCGAGCGATGGTCCAGATAGATGCAGTGTGTCCCGATGTCGCGGTGAATGACCGAGTTCCGATGCAGCGTGTCGAGTGTGACGGCAACCGTCTGCGCGATCCGGACCACGTCTGCGATGGGCAGCGGACCGCGTTCGGCCAACACCGTTCTCGACGGCTTCCCCTGGGCGGCAGCCGAGGTCATCCACGTTCGGCCGTCGGTCCGTCCCACCAGGTGGATAGCCGCAAGACCGTCCACGAGGAGATACTCCGCGGCGCTCATCTCCTGACGGATCGCCGTAGATTCTGTCATCGGTATACACGTCCACCTCGACACTCGGCGAGTACACCCGGAGTATCTCATCCGCGGGCGCGGTGGGATGTGCGACTAGATACACTGCGTCGCTTGGTGTTACGTGCAGAACCGCGACTATGCGATACCCGGCGAAGGTATCCCCGACAGACAGCGTCACGATGGTGTCTCTCGTCGGTGGATATGCGCGCCGGCCGGGATGAGGAGGGGCAGGTCACCAAACATCGATGGTGACAGACCGACCTCGCCGATGACGGCGAGCTGATTGCCGTGAAAGGCTTCTCCGCCGTCGCCGACTCGTATGTCGAGAACCGTTCCGGCGACCGGGGAGTGCACGATGACACTCCGGGCTCCGACACAACCCCCGGTAAGGACATCTCCCCTGAACAGAGGATCACCTGCGGCCACGTGATCACCCGGGCGGACATACCACTGCATGGCCCTGAGACCGGGGTCGTCGACCTTCGCGTGGGGGTTGATGCCGACGCTGACAGGTTGCTGATAGAGCTTGGGAAGGCAGATTCGGAACCCGTTCGGCAAGTGCAGCTTTGGTGGTTTCGGTGGTTGGGGTGCTGGTCGTCGACGACCGGATAGGGCGTCGACGAAATCTCGGCACGTGGGGAAGCGCTGAGCGGGATCCTTGTGGAGGGCGCGCCGCAGGGCGTCGTCGACCCATGGTGGAACGTCAGGGCGTACGTGCGACAGGACCGGCGTCGGGCCGTTCAGCGTTCCGGTGACCTGCTCGTGCCACGTGCTTCCGAATGGTCGATGACCTGCGAGTAGCTCGAATACCGTGCACGCCAAAGCGAACTGGTCGCTGCGATGGTCGCGGGCGCCATCCTGCACGAATTCAGGCGACGGATGATCGGGCAATGTCGGTCGTGTGAGCTCAGTCGACAGCGCGAGTCCGAGGCACCACCCGTTGTCCAGTCCGGCCAACGTCACCTCCGTGTTCGTAGCCGAGTCGCTGATGTAGATACACCGAGCGCCGACGTTGCCGTGAGCGATGGACTGTCGGTGCAGGGCGTCGAGCGCATCGGCGACCATCCCCGTCCAGGTGATGACGTCGGCGACGTCGAGCCGGCCACGCTCGGCAAGCAGGGCACTCGCCGTGCGCCCCTCGGCGAACTGCGATGCGACCCACAGGCCGCGGTCGTCATCCAAACCTGTCGCGCTGAGCCTGGCCAGTCCCACGTCCGGTGTCACCGACGTGGTGATGACCTGCGGGGCGTCGAAGAACCAGTTGTTGCGCAGTGAGATTCGGTGTTCGGTCCGAACACGCGGAGCACTTCGTCGCGAAGACTCTGCGGATGGGATACGAGGTACACCTCGTCCTCCGATTCGGAGGGTAGCGGCGCCACGATGCGATATCCGGCGAAGGTGTCACCAGGTGCGAGCGACATACTGACCATCCCCTTGATCGGATGATCTCCAAGCTAGATCACCGGATGCGACGGCGTGCCGCGGAGCGCGGACAGTGGCCTGTTCGGCCGACAGGCGGAGACGTCGCAGATGAGCACCGTCATCTGCGACGTGCGTGCGATAATCCGGCGGTGAACAGCGGTGTGCCCCGGGAGGTGACGATCGCCGTCGGCGCTGCGGCCCTCGGCGCGCGAGCGGTCGTCGCCACCGCGGGGCTGGCGGCGATCGCGGCACGGGTCAGTCTCCGGCTCCCGGTCATCGGGCCGATCGGCCGCCGTGCCGTGGACCGTCTGTCGGTTGAGGGCGAATACGTCATAGCCGACGTCCTGCCGGTGGCCGTCGAGCGTGGTAAACGGCTTGTGGCCGCGGTCATCACTGCGATCGTCGCCGAACTCGATCTCACGACCCTGGTGCGCGAACACGCCGATCTCAACGCCATCGCAGCCGATCTCGACATCGAGGCCATCCTGGACCGCGTCGATCTCAATGCAGTCATCGCCGAGCGGGTGAACCTCGACGCCGCGGTCGGACTCGTCGACCTCGACGTGGTGGCCGGCGGCATCGACATCGACGCGATCGCCGCCCGGATCGACATCGACGCCATCCTTGGTCGCGTCGACCTGATCGGGCTGGCCGAAGAGGTCATCGACGGGGTCGACCTCACCGACATCATCCGTGACGCCAGCACTTCGGTCACCGCCGATGTGATGACCGACGTCCGCGGCACCTCCGAACGCGCCGATGACGCCGTCGCCAACGCGATCAACCGCATCCTGCGGCGCCGAGTAGCCGACGGTGCGGCCGACGGGCAGGTGCCCGGTGAGTGAGTCGCCCGGCACGCCACAGGGCAAGCGGCACAACACGACTCACCACCCAGTGGTGCTCGATCGCGACAAGAGCGCGGGCATCGTCAGCCGAGGTATCGCCGCGATCATCGACCTGGCGGTGGTCGGCACCATCCTGGGTGGCGGCTATCTGGCGGTGACGCTCGCCCGACTCCTGCTCAGCGTGCAGGACTTCAGCTTCCCGCACCCGCACATCGTCTTCACCGCCACCGGATTCATCGTGGTGTCCGTGCTGTACCTGACCGCGTGCTGGGCGGTGTCGGGACGCACGCTCGGCTGCGTGGTCATGGGTCTGCGCGTCGTCGGGCGCAAAGGTGGCCGGATGCGGCCCGTCGTCGCGCTGCTTCGCGCCCTGATCTGTACGTTCTTGCCGATCGGCCTGGCGTGGGCGGCAGTCCACTCCCAGCGCCGGGCGGTCGCCGACATCGTGCTGCGCACCCGCGTGGTGTACTCGCGCTGACGCTGGATACCCGCGCGTGAATTGGTGCCCCATCTCTGAGGGTGGGGCATCGCATATAGTGCGTTGCACCACCCTCACCGGCCCCCGAAAACGCATCGCCGCTCAGCGGACGGGTCCACCCTCGACCGCCGTCCCGGGCTGGGAGCGATCCGGGTGAACGACGAATGCTCGGCGGAGGTTGACCTACCGTGGGGGCGTGGCGACCAACGGGCGTGTGGGAGCGATCGGACTGCGGGATCTGATCGTCGACGACGGAACCTGGGAATCGTGGGATCACCCGCCCGACGAGCCGGTGGACGCCGACGCGGGGTATGCCGACGACCTCGAGCGTGCCCGTGAGCGATCCGGGTGCGACGAGTCGGTCATCACCGGCGTCGGACGGGTCGGCGGGCGGACGGTGGTGCTCATCGTCAGCGAGTTCGCCTTCCTCGGCGGGTCCATCGGAGCTGCCGCGGGAAACCGTGTGGTGCAAGCGCTTCGACGGGCCACTTCCGCAGGGTTGCCGGTGCTGGCGATGCCCGCCTCGGGTGGTACCCGGATGCAGGAGGGGACCCCCGCGTTTCTGCAGATGGTCGCGATCACCGGCGCGGTCACCGCGCACAAGGCGGCCGGGCTGGCCTACCTGGTGTACCTGCGGCACCCGACCACCGGTGGTGTCTTCGCCTCCTGGGGGTCGCTGGGCCACGTCACGTGGGCACAGCCGGGTGCTCTCGTCGGGTTCCTCGGGCCGCGTGTCTACGAGGGCCTGTATGGCGAGCCGTTCCCGGCCGGTGTGCAGACGGCCGAGAATCTTTCCCACATCCAGCTCGTCGACGCAGTCCTCGACGCGAAGACACTGCGCAACGTCCTCGGTTTGGTGCTCGGTCTCCTCGAGAAATCGGGAGCGGCGCACCACCCATCCGTCCGCAGAGAAACCGCGGTGCCCGACATCGACGCCTGGACGGCGGTGCAGGCGACCCGAGAGACGCGCCGCGCGGGGGTGATCGAGCTGCTGGGCGCGGGTGAGTCGGTGATCCTGAACTCCGGCCCGATGCGACTCGCGTTGAGTCGCTTCGGGAATCGCGTTGCGGTGGTGATCGGGCAGGATCGTGCCGCGCAGGCCGATGGGCAGTTGATCGCAGCTCGGCATCTTCGGGTGGCGCGTCGCGGACTCGCGATGGCCGCCGATCTGGGTCTACCGGTGATCACCGTCATCGACACGCCGGGTGCCGAGTTGTCCGCGTCGGCCGAGGAGGACGGGCTCGCCGCCGAGATAGCGCGCTGCACAGCGGAATTGATCGACGTGGCGGTGCCCACGGTGTCGGTGCTGCTGGGGCAGGGCGGCGGTGGTGCGGCGCTGGCCTTGTTCCCCGCCGATCGTCGGGTCGCCCGCCACGATGCCTGGCTGTCGCCCTTGCCGCCGGAAGGGGCGAGCCTCATCGTCCACCGCGACACCGACCACGCCGCGGATCTCGCGAGGCGTCAGGGCATCCTCGCGGCCGAGTTGGCGCGGTCCGGGGTCATCGACGAGCTGATCGGCCCGACCGGCGACATCTCTGCGCGGATCGCGGAAACGCTGATGCGACAACTTGATTCGATCGCCGGACCGGACTTCGCGGCACGTACCCGGGTGCCCGGGAGTGGGCGATGAGCAGGCGGGTGGTGGCCGTCGGCGCGGTGATCGTCGATGACGCCGGACGAATTCTGTTGGTACTGAGGAAAAACGAGCCACAGGCCGGCTATTGGAGTCTGCCCGGCGGCAAGGTCGAGCCGGGGGAGACGGCCGTCGACGCGGTGGTGCGGGAAGTCGCCGAGGAAACCGGGTTGCAGATCGACGTGCTCGAACGGGCCTGGGTCGTCGAGATCCCCTACCGAGGTGGGACGGGGACAGACGACATCGTCTTCGAGGTCCACGACTTCCGGGCCGGCGTACGGTCGGGCACCCTGCGCGCCGGTGATGACGCAGCCGACGCCGCCTGGTTCGCGCCGGCTGAACTGACCTCGATACCGGTCACAGCGCGACTGCTGGATTTCCTGACGGCAGCCGGTGTGCTCGACCGTCGGCCGCCTCCGGACTGACCTGTTCTGGTGCATGTCGCTCTGGCAGAATGTCCGAGATGCGGGCGAGACTCCTGATTGTGATCACGACATGTGCTGCGGCCCTTGTGCTCAGCGGATGTTCAGACGACGACAGCGATGCCGTGACCGCGACGACAACCACGACCGCAACCGTCGTGCACAGCGTGTCAGACGCCCCGCGCAGCAGCTCCACACCGTCCGCCACTTCCGACTCGGGTGTGTGGACTGGCACCTGGGAGTCCCTCGGCGAGTCGCGGGCTGCCGTGTTGACCGTGTCCTCGACGGATCCCCTCACCGCCCGGATCGACATCACTCCGGGCCGCTGCGGTGCCACCTGGACCGAGGAATCGCGGCGAACCGGGGCGGATGGTGTGGTGGTCGAGGTCGCCGCACGAGTGACCTACGGGGAGTGTTCGGACAACCGCTGGACGGTGCGGCTGACACCGGATCGAATCAGCGGGATCGACACCACGGACCCGTCCACCACAGTGAATTTCACGCGAGACTGAAGGAGTCTTCATGACCGAGTTGCTGCCGCTGGATCCCGACGAGCTGCTGACCACGACGCGGTCGGTGCGTAAACGTCTTGACCTGGAGCGCCCGGTCCCGATCGAGATCGTCCGCGAGGCACTCGAGGTGGCCCTGCAGGCACCGACGGGCAGCAACAGCCAGACCTGGCACTGGATCGTGCTCACCGAACCGGATCTCAAGAAGCGCGTGGGCGAGCTGTACGCGAAATCCTTTGCCACGTATTACGCCAACCAGGCACCACGGGACGAGACCGGTCAGCGGGTCGCGTCGAGTGCGCAGTATCTGGCCGACGTCATGGGAGACGTACCGGTGCTGGTCATCGGCGCCATCTACACCGGCGGGGAACTTCCGACCGGTAACCAGGCGGGTGTGTGGGGATCGTTGCTCCCGGGTGCCTGGAGTCTGTCGCTCGCGTTGCGAGCACGGGGACTGGGATCGGCCTGGACCACGCTGCACCTTGCCTACGAGTCGGAGGTCGCCGAACTCCTCGGCATCCCGCCGACCGTTCATCAGGGTGTGTTGCTGCTGGTGGCCTACACCAAGGGCACGGATTTCCGTCCGGCCGAACGCAAACCGCTCGACAAGGTCCTGCACATCAACGGGTGGTGAGCATGGCGGGCGCTTCCGATGGCGCGGCACCCGACGAACCCCGTCAGACCCGCCGGGGCCAGGCGAAGGCCGCGCGTCGTGCCGAACTGCTCGAGGCGGCGGCCCACCAGATGGCTGCGCGTGGGTTCAGTGCGGTGCGTCTCGAGGACATCGGCCGCGCGGTCGGGGTGAGCGGTCCGGCGATGTACCGCCATTTCGCGTCGAAGTCGGACCTTCTCGACGAGATGCTCGTCGACATCAGTCAACGTCTGCACGACGGGGGCGCCGAGGTGGTCGCCCGGGGTGCCGCACCCGCCGACACCCTCGCCGACCTCATCCGTTTCCACATCGACGTCCTCGTCACCAAACCCGACCTCATCGCTGTGCAGGACCGCGACCTCGCCGCCCTGAGCCCTGACGCCAATCACCGGGTGCGATCCCTGCAACGGCGTTACGTCGAGCAGTGGGTGGATGTGCTGGTGGCCTGCGGTGAGACCGGCGTCGGCGTCACGACCGACCGCGACGAGGCGCGGGTCCGGGTGCACGCGACCTTCGGGCTGCTGAACTCCTCGCCGCGGCTGCCCGAGTTCCCCGAGACCCGACTGCGGCCGCTGCTGACCACGATGGCCACCGACGCGTTGCTGGGACGTAGGTGAGGGGAGCCTCCGGGTGGCGACGAAACCTGTACTCGCCGTCGTGCCCCGAGCGGACTATCCGTCCGTGCGGGTCGAGGTGTCCAGATTTCGGTCGACGACGGGGAGTCCCCGACCGATCGGTCAGATGAAAACAGTCGCCGATACTGCATACCGGACGCGCGGCAATCTACGCTGAGGCGTCTGAGAGAGCCCAGGCCGCGGATCGCGGCACCGATAGGAGAGCAGAACGTGACTTCGCCAGATCCCAGCAAGGGCGGCAGCCAAGGACCCCAGTCGGGCGGTTTCCCGGGGAGTTCCGAGGCGACCTCCTACGTCCCGACCGGCGGCGCACCCGGCTACGGCACGCCCAACGCGCCGGCGAGCGGGCAGATCCCCGCCCAGAGCGGCCAGTGGAGTGCGCAGAATCCGGCTCCGCAGTTCGGCGGCGGTCACTACGATCCGAACGCCCAGTACGACCCGAATAATCAGTACGGCGCCTCGGGTGGGCAACCGTATGCGCCCCGCCCGCGTCCGGACCTGTCGCTGATCCTCGCGCTGGCGTCCGCGCTCCTCGGTATCGTCACCTACTTCATGGGCTTCGTCAGCTGGATCACGGTGGCCTCCGGGGTGGAGGACGAGGCCGACGACTGGGCCAACGACCTCGCGAACGGGGACACGGGCGTGCCCGGCTTCTTCTCCTACGAGATCCTCCTCAACCCGGGCAAGTTCCTCATCCTGCTCGGTGCCGTCGCCGTGGCCACGACCCTGGTTCTGGTGCCTCGCTATCGCAAGGCGCTGCCGTTCCTGGCGGTGATCGCCACCGCGGGATGGCTGGCCCTGTTCGCGGCCGCGCTGGCGTTGCCGCCCGTCGTCAACCTCGGTGCCGGCGCGATCGTGGCGCTGATCTTCGGTTTCCTGCAGGTGGCGTTGCTCCTGGGGGCGTCCTTCGTCTTCGGTCTGAAGCGTGACGAGGTGGCGCCGGACCCCGCGGTGGCTCGCTGATCGATCGGTGAACGACGACGAGCGCGGAGCAGCGGAGACCGATCCGCTGGTCCGCGCTCTTCGTCTGGGCGGCAGCGTGTTCGCCGAGGAGGAGGCGACACTGCTGCGCGCCGGCGCCGTCGATCCCGAGCAGCTCGCCGCCTGGTGTGCGCGTCGCGTCGCGGGGGAGCCGCTCGAGCACATCCTCGGCTGGGTCGGCTTCGCGGGTCTGCGTCTGGCGGTCGGCCCCGGGGTGTTCGTACCGCGTCAGCGCTCGGTGCTGGTGGCCGACGCCGCGGTCGCCCACATTCTTACGAGCGGCGCGAATCCGACGCTACTGGAGGCGTTTTGCGGTGTCGCACCCATCGCCACCGTGGTGCACCACCGCGTTCCCGGGGCTTCGATTCACCTCACCGACGCCGACCCGGTGGCGCTGCGATACGCCCGACGCAATGTCGGTGACGATGCCGGCGTGTACGTGGGACCGGGCTTTTCCGGTGTGCCCGCGCATCTTCGGGGTTACATCGACGTCGTTGCCGCGGTGCCGCCGTATGTTCCGGAGCGCGACTTCGAGCAGCTTCCGCACGAGGCCCGTGAGTACGAACCGCGCGCCGCGCTGATCGCCGGCCCCGACGGCCTCGACCATGTTCGGGAGCTGATCGACGATGCCGCCGAATGGCTTTCACCACACGGCGTGCTGGTCGTCGAGATGAATCATGCGCAGTTCGATGCGACGGCCGAGCATGCTCGCGCCCGGGGCTTGCGCGCCGAGGTGATCGTCGGCGACGACGGACAGACGGTGGTGGCGCGCCTTCGGCGTTGACCGTGTTCGCCTGCCCGGTCGACGCGAAGCGACGCACGATGAACGTGTTCGCCTGCCCGGTCAACGCGAGACGACGCCCCGTCAACGAGCGGTCAGATGCCCAACTCGGCCCGCATGCGCGCCATCTCGGCGTGGTAGCGCTCGACGTTGCGCATCTTGACACCCTCGTATCCGCGGACCATGTCGGGAAGCTGGGCGAGGGTGACGAGGGCGGGTCGTCGATCGTCGCCGACCCGGCCGGTGCGCAGTGCGTCGAGCATGGTGTCGACGAGTTCGCGGTACTCGACGATGAGCGCGCGTTCGGTGCGGCGGATCTCGTTGTGGCCGAAGGGGTCGAAGCGGGTGCCGCGCAGCTTCTTCATCTTGGCCAGGGCGGACATCGGGCGTTGCGACCAGGCGCCCAGCGACAGCTTCTCCTTCATGCCCATCGCGCGCAGCGTCGGCGGATGCAGGCGAACCGCGACCTTGGCGTCGTCGCCGAAGGATTCGGCGACCTGCTCGGCGAAGGCGGGGTCGGCGGTCAGCCGCGCCACCTCGTACTCGTCCTTGTAGGCCATCAGCTTGAACAGGTGCCGCGCCACCGCGTCGGTGAGGGCGGGATCGCCGGCCTCCTCGTGCACCCGGGTCACGACGCCGAGATACTCACGGGCGTAACGCTCGTCGGCGTAGGCGATGAGCTCGTCGTAGCGGATCGCGATGGTGCGGGCCAGATCGTCGGTGACGCCGAGGCCGTCGACGACGCGCAGTGCGGCGTCGCTCGGTGTGATCTCCGACGACGAGGACCCGTGCAACGCGGCGAGGACCGCCGTCACCGCGTCGGCATCGGCCACCACCTGCCGGCCGCGCCGGAACGCCTGCGTATTGGCCGACACCGCAACGCCGTTCAGCTCGATGGCCCGCTCGATCGATTCAGCGGAGATCGCCAGCGCGGCGGTCTGGTAGGCGGCACCGACCATCAGCATGTTGGCGTACTGCTCGTCACCGAACAGTTGCGTGGACAGCTCGCCGGAATCGAGGTACACCGCCCGTGACACCCGCGCGTCGATGGCCGAATGCACCTGCGCCGCGGCGGGGAAGCCGACGGTGGTGTCGATGACCATGAGCCCGGTGGGGATCTGGGTGGTGGACACCACCGCGACCGTCTTCTCCGCGGCGGCCACCTTGAGGTTCACCGGATCGGTGCCGACCAGCGGGTCGCACACCAGATACAGGTCGCAGTCGTCGGAGGCGACCTTGGCGGACTGCTCGGTGACCTGCGGCGAGACCTTCACGTCGCTCACCACGGCGCCGCCCTTCTGGGCCAGGCCGGTCATGTCGACGGTGCGCGAGAAGTGCCCGTCGAGCACGGCGGCGGTCGCGAGCACCTGAGACACCGTCACCACGCCGGTGCCGCCGATCCCGGTGACCCGCAACGAGAACGTGTCCCGCAGCGGCCGCAGCGCCGGGACCGGCAGCGCCGATGCGTCGATGTCCTCCGCCCGCACCGACTTGCGGCGTGTTCGCGGGGTGACGGTGACGAACGACGGGCAATCGCCCTTGAGGCAGGACATGTCGAGGTTGCAGGAACTCTGGTCGATACGGGTCTTGCGGCCGAATTCGCTGTCCACCGGGTGCACCGACAGGCAGTTGGACTTCTCGCCGCAATCGCCGCAGCCCTCGCAGATGCGCTCGTTGATCATCACTCGCGTCGTCGGGGTCTCCATGGTGCCGCGCTTGCGCTTGCGCCGCTTCTCGGCGGCACAGTGTTGGTCGTGGACGAGGACCGTCACACCCGGAACCGTGGCGAGTTCGGTTTGCACGTCCAGCATCTCGTCGCGGTGGCGTACCTCGACGCCGGACGGGAGCCGCAGATCACGGGTGCGCTGCGGGTCGTCGGAGGTCACCACGATGCGGGCCACGCCCTCGTCGAGCAACAGCGAGGTCAGGCGCGGCAAACTCATGGCGCCCACCGGATCCTGACCGCCGGTCATCGCGACGGTGCCGTTGTAGAGCAGCTTGTAGGTGATGTTCTCACCGGACGCGACAGCCGCTCGCAGCGCCAGCGACGCCGAATGCATGAACGTGCCGTCGCCGACGTTCTGCACAAAGTGATCGGCTTCCACGAACGGGGCCATGCCGATCCACTGCGCACCTTCGCCACCCATCTGGGTGACCCCGGCGACGTCGCCGACCTGCCGCGGGTCCATCAGCAACACCATGGCGTGACAACCGATTCCGGCACCCACCAGGGTGTCCGGCGAGACCTTGGTGGAGCTGTTGTGCGGGCAGCCCGAACAGAAGTACGGGGTGCGCACCGCCAGCGGGAGCTCGATGCGCGTGGGCCGCGCGGACTTGCGGTCCAACCAGGCCTGCGCGGGTTCGACGCCGTGCCGGGCGAGTCGTGCGGCCAGGCCGCGGCACACGGCGTCCACATCGAGTTCGCCGAAGCGCGAGAACAACATCGAGCCGTCCTCGTGGGATTTGCCGACGATGCGCGGCGCGCGCGGATGGCGGAACAGGATGTCGCGCATCATCGTCTCGATGAAGTCGCGCTTCTCCTCGATGACGATCACCTCGTCGAGGTCGCCGCGCGCGGTGCCGAACATGAACTCGTCGAGGATCTCTCGCTCGATGGGGTACACCATGCCGAGTTTGAGGATGCGGATACCCAGGCGGCGCAGATCGTTGTCGTCGATGCGCATGAGGCGCAGCGCTTCCCGCAGATCGAGATATGTCTTGCCGGCGGCGACGATACCGATCCGGTCGTCCGGGCTGGACACGACGATCCGGTTGATGCCGTTGAGTCGGGCGTACTCCAGGGCGCGCGGGATCCGGGTGGTCAGCTGATTCTGTTCGAGCTCCATCAGGTTGGCGCCGAGCAGCCGTCCGCTCGGCACATGCGGGCTGCGGCCGAGGTCGCCGAGGTCGGGCACGATCCGGTCGGGGGAGACCTCGGCGGTGGTGGCGCCATCGGCGACGTGCGCGGAGATCTTCATCGACGTCCACAGTCCGCTGACGCGGCTCATCACCGCCGCGTGGACGCCCAGGTCGAGGATGTCCTGCGAGTCGCCGGGGTAGAGGATCGGCATGTAGAGATCCGCCAGCGCCATCTCCGACGCGCAGGGGACCGTGGAACTCTTGGCGCCCGGATCGTCGCCGACGAGGGCCACCGCGCCGCCGTCGGGATGGGTGCCGATGAGGTTGGCGTGGCGCAGGGCATCGGTGGCGCGGTCGAGTCCGGGGGCCTTGCCGTACCAGTACCCGACGACGCCGTCGCGGTTGTCGCTCAGCGCGGCGACCTGTGCGGCGACCTGGGAACCCATCACCGACGTCGCGGCGAGCTCCTCGTTGAGGCCGGGCCGGTGAACCACGTCGTAGGGGTCGAGGTACTTGCCCCGACGCGCGATCTCGAGGTCATAGCCGGCCAGCGGCGAACCCTCGTAGCCGGAGATGAAGGAGGCGGTCCGTAGGTTCTGGCGGCGGTCGACGCGAGCGCGGTCGCGGACCATGCGCACCAGGGCCTGGATGCCGGTGAGGAAGATGGTGCCCGATTCGCGGGTGTAGCGGTCGTCGAGCGAAAAGCTGGTGTCACCTGCGCTGTCACGGGTCGCCGGGGGCTGTGCGGCGAGCCGGGGTGCGCGGTCGTCTGCGAGGGTCATGGGGTCACCTGGCCTTTGCGTGTGTAGGTCGCCGGTGGGCTGTTGATGAGGCGTCGCGGCGGCGTGGTTGTGCGAAACCCAGGGGTGGCGGGCTCATCACCACGATACGAGGTGAACGTGACCGGCGTCACGTAGCGCGGTGTGGAACGCACGAAAGTTGCGTGGGCGCACTGTTTGCCGCCAAGCGGCTGACAGTTCCTTGCGGCTCGTGTATCGTACGGTTTCAGTTAATCGTCAATAACTGAGAGGTCGATGGTGACCACAACGCTCGAGGGCTTCCGGGCCACCCATGAGCAGAATGTCGCGACGCTGCGTGAGCGTCTGTCCACCGTGGCGCAGGGCGGCGGGCAGAAGGCCCGCGACCGGCACGTCGCTCGCGGAAAACTGCTACCTCGCGACCGTGTCGACGGTGTGCTCGACGCCGGATCGCCCTTCGTGGAGATCGCGCCGCTGGCCGCCTACGGCATGTACGACGAGAAGGCGCCGTCCGCCGGGGTCATCGCCGGTGTCGGCCGCATCGCCGGCCGCGAATGCATGATCGTCGCGAACGACGCCACGGTCTCCGGCGGCACCTACTACCCGATCACCGTGAAGAAGCATCTGCGCGCCCAGGAGATCGCCGCGGCCAACCGGCTGCCGTGCATCTACCTCGTCGACTCCGGCGGCGCCATGCTTCTCGCCCAGGACGAGGTCTTCCCCGACCGCGACCACTTCGGCCGCATCTTCTACAACCAGGCGACGATGAGCGCCGCCGGCATCCCGCAGATCGCGGCCGTCCTCGGGTCGTCGACCGCCGGAGGCGCCTACGTCCCGGCGATGAGCGACGAGACCGTCATCGTGCGCAATCAGGGCACGATCTTCCTGGCCGGTCCGCCGTTGGTGAAGGCGGCCACCGGTGAGGACGTGAGCGCCGAGGATCTCGGTGGCGGGGCGATGCACTCGTCGGTCTCGGGTGTCACCGACCATCTCGTCGACAATGATCAGCAGGCGCTGGCCAAGGTGCGCGACATCGTGGCCACCCTGGGGCCGCGGGAGGCCGCGCAGTGGGAGACCGTGCCCACCCGTGACCCGATCCGCCCGCAGACCGACATCTACGACGTCGTCCCCACCGACTCCCGCACCCCCTACGATGTCCGCAAGGTCATCGAGATCATCAGCGACGCAGGACAATTCCATGAGTTCAAAGAGAACTACGGCACCACCCTGGTGACCGCATTCGCGCATGTGCACGGTCATCCGGTGGGCTTCATCGCCAACAACGGTGTCCTGTTCAGCGAATCCGCGCTCAAGGGAGCACATTTCATCGAGCTCTGCGATCAGCGTCGAATCCCGCTGGTATTTCTGCAGAACATCACCGGCTTCATGGTCGGCCGCGCCTACGAGGAAGGCGGCATCGCGAAGAACGGCGCCAAGATGGTCAACGCCGTCGCCTGTGCGCGAGTCCCCAAGCTCACCGTGATGATCGGCGGTTCCTTTGGCGCGGGCAACTATTCGATGTGCGGGCGGGCCTACTCGCCGCGCTTCCTGTGGAGTTGGCCCAACGCACGGATCTCGGTGATGGGCGGACCGCAGGCGGCCGACACGCTGGCCACGGTGCGCCGCAACCAGATCGAACGGTCCGGACAGGACTGGTCGGCCGACGACGAGGAGACGTTCAAGAAGCCGATCCGCGATCAGTTCGAACGCCAATCCGACGCCTACTATTCGACGGCGCGGCTCTGGGACGACGGCATCATCGATCCCGCCGACACCCGTGATCTCCTCGGACTGGCCCTCGAAACCTGCCGATACGCACCACTGACCGATCCGCGCTACGGCGTCTTCCGGATGTGAGGACATGACCGACATGATCAGACCCATTCGCAGTGTCCTGGTGGCCAACCGCGGCGAGATCGCCTGCCGCGTCATCGACACCCTGCGCCGCATGGGAATTCGCAGCATCGCCGTCTACTCCGACGCCGACGCGACCGCGCGCCACGTCCGCGAGGCCGACGTCGCGGTCCGCATCGGGCCGGCCGCGGCCACACAGAGTTACCTCGACATCGCCAAGGTCGTCGACGCGGCGCGGCAGACTGGTGCCGACGCGGTTCATCCCGGCTACGGATTCCTCTCCGAGAACCAGAAATTCGCGGCCGCACTCGCCGAGGCGGGCATCGCGTTCATCGGACCGCCGGCCCAGGCGATCGCAACCATGGGCGACAAGATCACCGCCCGCGCCGCGGTCACCGAACGTGACGTTCCGGTGGTGCCCGGGCTGTCCCGGCCCGGCCTCACCGACGACGAACTGATCGCGGCGGCCCCCGACATCGGCTTCCCGGTGCTCATCAAGCCGAGTGCCGGCGGTGGCGGCAAGGGTATGCACCGCGTCGAGAACGCCGACGATCTGCCCGACGCGCTGGTCCGGGCCCGACGCGAGGCGGCATCCGCCTTCGGCGACGACACCCTGTTCCTCGAGCACTTCGTCGACACACCCCGCCACATCGAGGTGCAGGTCCTCGCCGATCAGCACGGCAACGTCATCCACCTCGGTGAACGCGAATGTTCGCTGCAGCGCCGGCATCAGAAGGTCATCGAGGAGGCGCCGTCGGTCCTGCTCGATGAGACCACACGCGCCCGCATCGGGGCCGCCGCCTGCGACGCCGCCCGCAGTGTCGGCTACACCGGCGCGGGTACGGTCGAATTCATCGTCTCGGCGCACCGGCCTGACGAGTTCTTCTTCATGGAGATGAACACCCGCCTGCAGGTCGAGCACCCCGTGACGGAGATGGTCACCGGAATCGACCTGGTGGAACAGCAGATCCGGGTGGCGCGCGGGGAGAAGCTCGGCTACGCCCAGGACGACATCGTGCTGCGCGGCCACGCGATCGAGGCCCGCGTCTACGCCGAGGACCCGGCCGCGGGTTTCCTCCCGACCGGAGGTCGCATCGAGGCACTGGTGCAGCCCGAGGGGCAGGAGCACAGCGGGATTCGGGTCGACTCGGCCATGCTCGCCGGCCTCGAGGTCGGCAGCGACTACGACCCGATGCTCGCCAAGGTCATCGCCCACGGCAGCGACCGGGAGGAAGCCCTGGAACGTCTTGATCACGCGCTGGCCCACACGCGGGTGCTCGGCGTGGTCACCAACATCGACTTCTGCCGGTTCGTGCTCGCACAGCAGGCCGTCGTCGACGCCGAGCTCGACACCGAACTACTCGACCGACTCGTCGTCGATTATCAAGCACCCCAACCTGTTCCGGAGGCTCTCGCGCTTGCCGGCCTGGCCCGGATCGGTACCCGTGACCGCGGCGACGTATGGCAGTCGTCGGTCGGGTGGCGGATCGGCGGGCGCGCCTCGGTGGTGACCCGGCTGGTCAGCGGTGGCGAGCACTTCACGGTGTCGGCGCGGGTGGACGCCGCCGACGAGCAGACGCTGACGGGTGAGGTGACGGTCGAGGCAGAAGCAGAAACCCCGGGGGAGCCATGGCGGGCCGCGGTGCAGTATCGGCCGGTCAGAAGCCGCGGTGACCGCACCGGGCGCCTCGTCGTCGACGGCGTGAGCCAGTCCTGGACGTCGGCACTGGTCGGGGACACCTGGTGGGTGGCCGGGCCGCACGGAACCTGGCAGCTCGCGCTGGCCCGCCCGATCCTCGACGAGGCCGCCGCAGACAACGCCGGTGAGATCCTCAGCCCGATGCCCGGAACCGTGGTGGCCGTCGGCATCGAGGACGGCGCCGAGGTCACCGCCGGCACCGCGGTCGTGGTGGTGGAGGCCATGAAGATGGAACACGCGCTGACCGCGCCGATCGACGGAACCGTCGCGCTCACAGTCAAGGTCGGCGACAAGGTATCCGCGGGTCAGGCACTCGCTCATGTTCAAGCAGACCCCGCACAAGCAGCTCAGGAGAACTGATGGAACTCACTCAGGAGTACACCGACCTCATCGCCAGCGTGCGCGACTTCGCGCAGTCGGTGGTGGCACCGGTGTCGGCCAAACACGATGCCGAGCACAGCTTTCCGTACGAGGTCATCGCCCAGATGGGTCAGATGGGGCTCTTCGGCCTGCCGTTCCCCGAGGAGTACGGCGGCATGGGTGGCGATTACTTCGCCCTGTCGCTCGCGCTCGAGGAACTCGGCAAGGTGGATCAGTCGGTCGCCATCACCCTGGAGGCCGGCGTCAGTCTCGGGGCGATGCCGATCTTCCGGTTCGGCAGTGAGGAGCAGAAGCAGCAGTATCTGCCCGATCTCACCTCGGCGCGGGCGCTGGCCGGCTTCGGACTGACCGAACCCGGCGCCGGCTCCGATGCGGGGGCCACCGCGACCACCGCCAAGGACGACGGCGATTCGTGGATCATCAACGGCGCCAAGCAGTTCATCACCAACTCGGGCACCGACATCACCTCGCTGGTCACCGTCACCGCCGTGACGGGCACCAAAGACGATGGCCGCAAGGAGATCTCGACCATCATCGTGCCGTCGGGCACCCCCGGATTCACCGCCGAGCCGCCCTACAACAAGGTCGGCTGGAACGCGTCGGACACCCACCCGCTCTCGTTCGCCGATGTGCGTGTGCCCAAGGAGAACCTGCTCGGTACCCGGGGCCGCGGCTACGCGAACTTCCTGTCCATCCTCGACGAGGGACGTATCGCGATCGCCGCGCTGGCCACCGGTGTCGCCCAGGGCTGCGTCGACGAAAGCGTGAAGTATGCCAAGGATCGCAAGTCCTTCGGCAAGCCGATCGGCGAGTACCAGTCGGTGTCGTTTGCGATCGCCCGGATGGAGGCCCGGGCCCACGTCGCCCGTACCGCCTACTACGATGCGGCGGCAAAGATGCTGGCGGGCAAGCCGTTCAAGAAGGAGGCCTCCATCGCGAAGATGATCGCGAGTGAGGCAGCGATGGACAACGCGCGGATGGCCACCCAGATTCACGGCGGGTATGGCTTCATGAACGAGTACCCGGTGGCCCGGCACTACCGTGACTCCAAGATCCTCGAGATCGGTGAGGGCACCACCGAGGTGCAACTCATGCTGATCGCCCGGGAATTGGGGTTCGCATGAGTGAGCCGCAGCGGATCGTCCAACGCGGACTGTGGTTCGACGAGTTCGAGGAGGGCACCGTCTACGAGCACCGGCCGGGCCGGACGGTGACCGAGGCCGACAACGTGCTCTTCACGACGCTGACCATGAACACGCAGGCCCTGCATCTCGACGCGGCGTGGTCGGCGCAGCAGCCCGGCTTCGGTGGGCAGCGGCTGATCAACTCGATGTTCACCCTCTCGACCATCGTCGGGCTGTCGGTGTCGCAACTGACCCAGGGCACCCTGGTGGCCAATCTCGGGTTCTCCGAGGTCGCGTTTCCGGCGCCGCTGTTCGCCGGCGACACCCTGTACGCGGAAACCGAATGCACCGGCAAGCGTGAATCGCGGTCGCGGCCCGGTGAGGGCGTGGTGAACTTGACGCACATCGGTCGCAACCAGCACGGCGAGGTGGTCGCCCGGGCGGCCCGGGCGACGCTGGTGCGCAAGAAACAGGAGTGAGCGAATGCAAT
Source organism: Gordonia bronchialis DSM 43247 (assembly GCF_000024785.1). Classification (NCBI taxonomy): domain Bacteria; kingdom Bacillati; phylum Actinomycetota; class Actinomycetes; order Mycobacteriales; family Gordoniaceae; genus Gordonia; species Gordonia bronchialis. Next base: position 1,427,609 of record NC_013441.1, read on the forward strand.
TCGACGCCCCTATCAGCGTCGCAGCACAACTGACCAGCGCATGGCTGCCTCCCGGGCCGGCGATGCTTTTCTGTCCGGCCGATCGCCCTGACCGGTACGAGAAGGCGATGGAGCGGGCCGATGTGGTGATCCTCGACCTCGAGGATGCGGTCGCACCGGAGAACCGGGTGGCCGCCCGTGAGGCGATGATCGCGCATCCGATCGATCCGGACCGGACCGTGGTGCGGATCAACCCGGCGGGCACCGGCGACTACCGCCGTGACCTCGCCGCCGTCGTCGAGACCAACTACCGCGTCGTCATGCAGGCCAAGGCGCAGGACACGGCGTCGATCCTCGACACCTCGCTGCAGACGATCGCGCTCATCGAGACCCCGCTCGGCGCGACCCGCGCCCACGAGATCGCCGAAACCGTCAACTGCATCGGGTTGATGTGGGGCGCCGAGGATCTGGTGGCCGGTCTCGGTGGGAAGTCGAGCCGCTTTGGCCCCGACGAGAAACACCCGGGGCAGTACCGCGACGTCGCCCGCTGGGTGCGTTCGATGACCCGCATCGCGGCCGCGGCCCACGGCAAATTCTCGATCGATTCGGTCCACCTCGACATCAACGACACCGCCGGCCTCATCGACGAGGTGCGTGACGCGGTGGCTCTCGGGTACACCGCGACCGCCTGCATCCATCCCTCCCAGGTGCCCTACGTCCGCGACGGGTACCGGCCGTCCGACGACGAGATCGACTGGGCCAGGCGGGTCGTCGACGGATCGGCGGCCGCCGGCGGTGGCGTGTTCAGCCTCGACGGACAGATGATCGACGGTCCGGTCCTGCGGCAGGCAGAGGTCGTCCTGACCAGAGTCAACGCGGCATCTCCCGACACCACCGAATGAGAATCGGAGCGAGAACATGACCGAATTGGCCTATGCGCGTGGCGAAGAGAACCCCGCGCTGCTGACCGAGACCATCGGGGCCACGCTGGCCTTCACCGTCGAGGCCTACCCGGACAACGTCGCACTGGTGGACGCGGCGGCCGGGCGGCAGTGGACCTATCGTGAATTCCACCGGGAGGTACGCGCGCTGGCGGCTGGGCTGCTGCGGCTCGGCGTGGGTGTCGGCGATCGCGTGGGAGTGTGGTCCCCGAACCGATACGAGTGGGTGTTCACCCAGTACGCGACCGCCGAGATCGGCGCGATCCTGGTCAACATCAACCCGGCCTACCGGCAGAACGAGGTGGAATACGCGCTGGCGCAGTCGGAGATCGGCGTCGTGATCGCCGCCGAACGGTTCAAAGACTCCGCCTATGCGCAGATGCTCGACGAGGCCCGGCCGAAGTGTCCCGAACTGCGTGAGGTGGTGCTGTTCTCCTCGTCGCAGTGGGATGAGTTGACCGCGGACCCCACCGACGCCGAGTTGGCGCAGGTGGCCGACGTCGCGGCGACGCTCTCGCCCGACGACGCGATCAACATCCAATACACTTCCGGCACAACCGGATTCCCCAAGGGTGCCACGCTGACCCACCGCAACATCGGCAACAACGGCTACCTGGTGGGGGAGTTGCTCAACTACACCGACGCCGACCGTATCTGCATCCCGGTGCCCTTCTATCACTGCTTCGGGATGGTCATGGGCAACCTCGCGGCCACCAGTCACGGTGCGGCCATGGTGATCCCGGCCCCCGCCTTCGACCCGGAGGCCACGCTACGGGCGGTCGCCGAGTACCGCTGCACCAGTCTCTACGGCGTGCCCACCATGTTCATCGCCGAACTCGCGCTGCTCGACGGTGGGGCATCGCACGACCTGTCGTCACTGCGCACCGGGATCATGGCCGGCTCACCGTGTCCCGAACACGTGATGCGTCAGGTCATCGACCGGATGAACATGGGGCAGGTGTCGATCTGCTACGGCATGACCGAGACGTCGCCGGTGTCGACGCAGACCCGCGTCGACGACCCGCTGGAACTGCGCGTCACCACCGTGGGGCGGGTGGGTCCGCATCTGGAGATCAAGGTGGTCGACCCCGTCACCGGAGAAACGTTGCCGCGCGGCGAAACCGGCGAGTTCTGCACGCGCGGGTACAGCGTCATGAAGGGCTACTGGAATCAGCCGGAGAAGACCGCGGAGGCCATCGACGGCGACGGCTGGATGCACACCGGCGACCTCGCGGTGATGGCGCCCGACGGCTACGTGGCCATCACCGGACGCATCAAGGACATGGTGATCCGCGGCGGCGAGAACATCTACCCGCGCGAGATCGAGGAGTTCCTCTACACCCATCCCGACATCCTCGACGCCCAGGTGATCGGGGTGCCCGACGAGAAGTACGGCGAGGAACTGATGGCGTGGGTGCGGTTGCGTAAACCGGCCACCGATCTGACCGCCGAAGACGTCCGCGAGTTCGCGACAGGCAAGATCGCCCACCACAAGATCCCGCGGTATGTGCACGTGGTCAAGGAGTTCCCGATGACGGTGACCGGGAAGGTGCGTAAAGTCGCGATGCGCGAAGAGGCGGCCGAGATCCTCGAGCATCTTCGATGAGCGAACCCACCGTGCAATCCTTCCTGCAACACCTGCACGACAACGGCATCGACGTCGGCGAGGGTTACGACGCGCTCTGGCAGTGGTCGGTGGACTCGCCGGCGGCCTTCTGGCGCGCGGTGTGGGATTTCTTCGATCTCGATGCCATCGCGGCGGCGCCCCTCGGTGACGGTGACGCCGCGGTACTCGCCGATGACCGGATGCCCGGCGCCCGTTGGTTTCCCGACATCCGGCTGAACTACGTCGAACAGATCCTGCGGCATGCGGATCTGCCGGGCGCGGCGATCGTCGGTGTCGACGAGACGGGTGCACGCACCGAGATCGCCTGGTCTACGTTGCCCTCGATGGTCGGTGCGCTGGCGGCCACACTGGCCGAACTCGGTGTGGGGGAGGGAGATGTGGTGGCCGCCTATCTTCCCGACATCCCCGAGGCCGTCATCGCCTTTCTGGCCACGGCCAGTCTGGGCGCCATCTGGTCGGGCTGCGGACAGGACTACGCGCCGGGAGGGGCCGCGGGCCGCCTGGCACAGCTCGAACCCAGGGTGCTGTTCTCGTGTGACGGATACCGCTACAACGGCAAGAACATCGACAAGGCGGCCGACAGCGCTGCCCTGGCCGCGCTGCTTCCCGGATTGCGGGGGCACATCGTCGTGGGCACGGGAGAGGTTGCCGCACAATCCGATCCGCAGCTCGCGGTGCTGTCGTATCGGGAGGCGGCCGAGCGTGAGGTGTCGGCTCCGGCACCGCGCGCGGTCGCCTTCGATCATCCGCTGTGGGTCCTGTTCAGCTCGGGTACCACCGGGCGCCCCAAGGGCATCGTGCACGGCCACGGCGGAGTGGTGATCGAACACCTCAAGGCGGCCGGACTGCACGGCGGTCTGGGGCCGGGCGACGTGTTCTTCTGGCAGACGGCTCTGAGCTGGATGATGTGGAACTACCAGGTGGCCGGGCTGCTCGTGGGCGCACGCATTGTCTGTTACAGCGGGTCGCCGCTGTATCCCGACGCCGATCGGCTGTGGCAGATCGTCGCCGACGAGCACGTGACCTATTTCGGCACCAGTCCCGGGCAGCTGCAGGCCTCCCGCAAGGCGGGCCTGGCACCCGGACGCGACCACGACTTGTCGGCGTTGCGCACCCTGGGCAGTACCGGGTCGTCGTTGGCGAGCGACCTGTTCACCTGGGTCGACGACAATGTCAAAGCCGGCCTGCCGATCTCGTCGATCAGCGGCGGCACCGACGTGGTGACGGCGTTCGCGGGCGGGTCGCAAGGTGAGCCGGTGGTCGCGGGTGAGCTGTCGGTTCGCTATCTCGGGGTGGCACTGGAGAGCTGGGCGCCCGATGCCACCCCGTGGATCGGTGAGGTCGGCGAGATGGTGGTGACCGCGCCGATGCCGTCGATGCCGGTCGGATTCTGGCGTGACGACGACGGATCACGCTATCGCGCAGCCTATTTCGAACACGAATGGGAGGGTGACGGACCGGACGGCCCGGTGTGGCGGCACGGTGACTGGGTGACGGTGACCGAGCGCGGATCGCTGATCATCCACGGCCGCAGCGACGCCACCCTCAATCGGCAGGGCATCCGGATGGGGTCGGCCGACATCTACGAGGTCGTCGAGGGCCTCGACGAGATCGCGGAGGGCTTTGTCCTCGGCGTCGACGGCCCCGGCGGCGCCTATTGGATGCCGTTGTTCGTCACGCTGGTGCCGGGCGCGACGCTCGACGACGATCTGCGCGCCCGCATCGCGTCGGAGATCCGACGCCGGTTGTCGCCGCGACATGTCCCGGATGAGGTGATCGAGGCGCCGGGGATTCCGCACACGCGTACCGGCAAGAAGCTCGAGGTGCCCATCACCGCCATCCTGGCCGGTCACGCCGAGGTCAACGTCGACCCGAAGGCCGTCGACGATTTCGCGCTGATCGACTGGTACGCCGCCCGGGGACGCGAACACCGCTGGTGAGCGCACTGCGGGCGGTCACGTGGTGGTGCTCTCCGGCCCGCCACGGAGGAGACGGTGTCGCCTCGCGGGACGACGACGGTAGCGTGTGCACAGACAAGTAGTCACCTGTTACTCCACCGATCCGCGAGCAGGAGAGAACACATGAGCTATCAGTCCGGGGGATACGGGCAGCAGCCCGGGTCCGGCCAGACCTACGGCCAGGGCGGTCAGGCGGGTTACCCGCAGGCCGGGTCGCAGGAGTCCGGTGCCGCACAATCCGGTTCCCAGCCCTACGGCCAGTACACCGACCCCTCTGCGCAGTCGGGCTCCGGCCAGCAGGATTCGGGGCAGCAGTCCTACGGGCAGTACGGCCAGCAGCCGTATGGCCAGCAGTACGGTGATCAGTCCTACGGTCAGCAGTCCTATGGCCAGCAGGGCTACGGCCAGCAGGGTTACGGCCAGCAAGGCTACGGGTACGGCTACGCCCAGCCCGCACCCAGCCAGGGTCTGCCCGCGATCACGCCGGTCATCGTCGCCGGTGCGCTCGGCCTGTTCGGGCTGATCGTGCTGTTCTGCGGCTTCGCCACCGCCTGGAGCTACGAGTCGTCGTACTCGTCGAGTTCGATCAAGGTCTTCGACTCGAACTACGCGGTTCCGTACGCGCTGGTCGTGGTGGCCGGTCTGCTGGCGCTCGTCACGCTGATCCCGAAGATCGCCTACCGGGCCGCACCGGTGGTCGCCGCACTCACGGTCGCTGCCGCCTTCATCGTGATCTTCCAGTTCGCCACGGACGACAGCGACACCGGTGCCGGTGCCATCATCCTGCTGATCCTGGCCATCCTGATGGCTCTGATCGCCATCTTCTGGCTGATCATCGAAGCCGGGCTCGTGAAGGTTGCACCCGGCGCGGGTGCAGCCGCGGCCGGTGTCACGGCCGCCTCGACGGGTACGGGCACCTCGGCGGCGCCGGCGGAGACCGCCGGCTACGGCGAGGGACAGACCACCGCCTATGGCACCGGTGCCGGTCAGGGTCAGGCGGCTTCGGCGTACACGTCGCAGCCGCAGGCCACCGACTCGGCGCAGGGGTCCTATGGCGAGTCCACCGCGCAGGGGAACTACGAGACGCAGTACTCGTCCGGTCAGTCGTATGCGCAGCAGCCCTATTCGCAGCCCTACGGATCGCCTTACGGGCAGGCCCAGGCTGCTCCGTCGTCGGGATACTCGGCGGGCGACGCCTCGTCGGACAGCGGTTCGGCCGGGTCCCCGCAGGCGGGTGAGTCGGCCGCCGGCGACGCGTCGTCGGGCACCGACCACGCAACCACGGTCTACAAGCGTCCGGAGCCCCCACAGGGCAACTGACGTCCACGCATGCGGCCCCGCCCGGGAACAAACATCCGGGCGGGGCCGCTCGCGTGTGGCGGGTACCGTCGCGGTGATCACACTGTCTTCTCAGGCCGTGACGCGGCGCGTCTACGAGGCACGCGAGAACGATCGTGCGAACCTCGTAATCGATGCCCACCTTCTCCACGACGCAGACCACCGAGAACCTGGCGTCGCAGCTGCGCCGGCTGCGGCGATCCCATCGTGCGCAACGGGATGCGTCGGACGGGTCGGCACGCGAACTCGTGCTGGTGGCCTTCGCGGTCCCCGCGATCGCGCTGGTGGTGCTGGCCATCGTGGTCCTGACCGTCCTGCTGATGGCGGGCAGTTCGATGACCGGGCTCGGTACCGCGGTCGCCTCCTGTTGGCTCGCCATTCACCAGGTGCCGGTGACGCTCAGCGGCGTGACGATCGGTGTGCTGCCGCTGCTGCCCACCCTCGTGGTGGTGGCTGCCACCGGACGGTTGTGCGCGCGGGCCGCGCACGGGCGTCGCGCGCCGTCGGAACTGGTGGCGGTGGCGCTGTCGGCAGTGGCCGGGCCCTTGCTGATCACGGCGATGTCGTTGGCCGTGGTGATGGACGGGGCCACGGTGCTGCCCGTCCAATCGCCGAATCCGCTGCTCGCCTTTGCCTACACGCTCGGCATTCATGTGGCCGGCGCCGTCGGGGGGATCGCCTGGAGTCGCCGACGCGACCCGGCGCTTCGTCGTCGGCTGTCCGCGGCCGACCGTCGCGGTGTCCGATGGGGGCTGGCTGCGGTACTCATGCTTTTCGTCGTCGGCGCGGTGCTGGTGACGGTGCGGCTGGTGATGCGCCACGACATGCTGGGACAGCTGCTCGAGACCGGCAACGGCTTCGACGGTTACCTCGGGCTGACGATGCTCTCGCTGCTGTATCTCCCCAACCTGATGGTCGGTGCGGTCGCGGTGCTCGTCGGGTCCGACGCCCACGTCGGGTCGGCCGGCTTCGATCTGTTCGCGGTCCACGGTGGTCCGCTCCCGCCGGTACCGGTGCTGGCCGTCCTGCCCGATGTGCCGGGGGCGGGAAGCCTGGGACTGCTCGGTTTCGTGGTCCCGCTGGCGGTCGCCGGAGTCGTCGCCTGGCGGTGCCGTGACATCGATCCGCTCGCCAACGTGCGTTCGGTGGGGGTCGCCGGTGCCGTTGCGGCATCGATCATCGCGGTCCTGAGCGCCGTCGCGGGCGGGCAACTCGGCGAGTTCGGCGACGTCGGTATCACCGTGTCATCGGCGTGTGTGTACACCCTCGGCTGGATCGTCGTGGTCGGCATGCTCACCGCGGTCATCTACGGGTTGCTGCCGGCGACCAGACTCGCGCGCGCCGACGCCGTCGACGCGTCTGACCCCCTGCCCGACTGGGACGACGAATCCTTCGACGACGACTACGTGATCGTCAGTGACGCCGAGCTCGACGGTGAGTACGGGGACGACGGCGAGTACGGCGACGAGTACGACTATGAAGATGAGGACGTCGTCGACGACCCTGATGACGCCGACGACCATGATGACGCCGACGACGAGCCATCGGAGCCCGAGCCAGCGCCGCGCCCGCGCGCGGGTGTGCGTCCCGAGGACCTGGAGATCCTCGATGACGACGAGGCCTACGATCTGTATCCGGCGAATCGTCGGGGTGACGGCTGAGCCGAGGCTTCGCGTTCTGTATGACGTTTGGTTCGGAATCCGGACCTTTTGTCATACGGAACGCAAACGCCGACGACAGGACCGCCACCAACCCCCGATCGGCGTCGCCGAGCGCTCCGACTACGCTCAATGCCGTGATCACCGCCCCCGATTCGGCTACGCCGGGCCGCCGCGTATCCGTGGTGGTGATGGCCTCGGGGACCGGGTCGCTGCTGGGATCACTGCTCGATCGCGCGGCCGCGCCCGCCACACCGTTCGACATCGCGGCCGTGGTGACCGATCGCGAATGCCGTGCGGAACAGATTGCCGCGGAGCGCGGCATCGCGCACATCCGCTGCCGGCTCGGTGATCATCCCGATCGCGCGGCCTGGGATCGCGCACTGACCGAATCCGTCGCCGCATACGCCCCCGAATGGGTGGTGACCGCCGGCTTCATGAAGATCCTCGGGCCGGAGTTCCTCGCTTGCTTCGGCGGACGGGTGGTCAACAGTCATCCCGCGTTGCTGCCGTCGTTTCCCGGTGCGCACGGTGTGGCCGAGGCGCTGGCCTACGGGGTGAAGGTGACCGGCGCGACGGTGCATCTCGTCGACGACGGCATCGATACCGGACCCATCCTGGCCCAGCAGGTCGTCGAGGTGGAGCCCGACGACGACGTGGACACCCTGCACGAACGAATCAAGACGGTGGAGCGTGTTCTGCTCGCCGACGTGGTGACGGCCCTCGTCACCCATGGAGTTGACATCGACGGACGAAAGGCCCGCATTCCGTGAACGCCACTGATCCCGCACGCCCCCAGCAATCCGCCGCCCGGCGGCCGATCCGCAGGGCACTGGTGAGTGTCTACGACAAGACGGGTCTGGTGGATCTGGCGACCGCACTGCACGCTGCGGGGGTGGAACTGGTGTCCACCGGGTCCACCGCCAAGACCATCGCGGGGGCGGGGGTGCCGGTGGTGGAGGTGTCGGAGGTGACCGGGTTCCCCGAGTGCCTCGACGGCCGGGTGAAGACGCTGCACCCCAACGTGCACGCCGGGATGCTCGCCGACACCCGCAAGGACTCCCACGTCGCCCAGCTCGACGAATTGGGCATCGCCGCTTTCGATCTGATGGTCGGCAACCTGTACCCGTTCACCGAGACGGTGGCCTCGGGCGCCGGCCCCGACGAGTGCATCGAGCAGATCGACATCGGTGGCCCGGCCATGGTGCGCAGCGCCGCCAAGAACCATCCGTCGGTGGCGGTCGTCGTCGATCCCGTCGACTACGCCGCCCTGACCGACGCCGTCGGTGCCGGCGGATTCACCCTCGCGCAGCGACAAGCACTGGCCGCCAAGGCTTTCCGTCACGTCGCCGATTACGACGTGGCGGTCGCGGAGTGGATGTCGACGGTGGTCGCGCCGGCCGCCGAGCATCCCGAGTTCCCCGAGTGGACCGGTGCGACCTGGACTCGGTCCGCGGTGTTGCGGTATGGCGAGAACCCGCATCAGGCGGCTGCGCTGTACCTCGACAACGCGTCCGGCGGCGGTCTGGCGAATGCCGAACAGTTGCACGGCAAGGAGATGAGTTACAACAACTACACCGACTCCGACGCCGCGTGGCGCAGCGCACACGACTTCGACGCCCCGGCGGTCGCGATCATCAAGCACGCCAACCCATGTGGGATCGCCGTCGGCGCCGACATCGCCGAGGCCCATCGCAAGGCGCACGCCTGCGACCCGGTCAGCGCCTACGGTGGCGTGATCGCAGCAAACCGTGAGATCACTGTCGAGATGGCCGAGCAGGTCGCGGAGATCTTCACCGAGGTCATCATCGCGCCCGGCTTCGCCGATGGCGCGCTGTCGGTGCTGACGCGCAAGAAGAACATCCGGGTGCTCGTCGCGACACCACCGACCGGCGGCGGTCTGGAGACCAAACCTGTTTCGGGCGGCCTGCTCGTCCAGCAGCGCGATGTTCTCGACGCCGACGGTGACAACCCGGCCAACTGGACGCTCGCCGCCGGCGAGGCCGCCGATGCCGCCACCCTAGCCGACCTCGAGTTCGCTTGGCGCGCGTGCCGTTCGGTGAAGTCCAATGCGATTCTGCTGGCGTCGGACGGCGCATCGGTCGGCGTGGGTATGGGGCAGGTCAATCGCGTCGACTCCGCGCATCTCGCCGTCACGCGTGCCGGTGACCGGGCCGCCGGCAGCGTCGGTGCCTCCGATGCGTTCTTCCCCTTCCCGGACGGCCTGCAGGTGCTGTTGACCGCCGGCGTGAAAGCGGTTGTGCAGCCCGGCGGTTCGATCCGCGACAACGAGGTCATCGCGGCGGCCGCGGACGCCGGTGTGACCCTGTACCTCACCGGGGCACGGCATTTCGCTCACTGACCTGGCTCTGCTGGTCGTCGCCGGATTCGGCGCCGGCCTGATCGGCTACATCACCGGCCTGGCGTCGGTGGTCAGCTACCCGGCTCTGCTCGCCGTCGGTCTGCCACCGATCGCGGCGAACGTTACCAACACCGTCGCCCTTGTCGCGGTGGGAGTGGGCAGTACGGCCCAGTCGGGTCGCGCATTACTCGACGGCGATCGTCGTCAACTCGTCGGAGGCAGCATCGCGTCGTTGATCGGCGGCGTGGCCGGGGCGGTGCTGCTGCTGGTGACACCGGCCGGGGCGTTCGAGGTGATTGTGCCCTATCTCGTCGCGATCGCCGCGATTGCCCTTCTGGTGCAACCGATGCTGCGGCGATGGGCCACCAGCCACGAGGACCGGCCCTGGGTGTTCGTGGTCGGGGTGGCGATCATCGGCATCTACGGCGGGTACTTCGGCGCCGGTGCCGGCATCATGATCCTGGCGCTGCTCCTGGTGGTCACCAGCGAACCGTTATGGCGTGCGGCACTGTCGAAGTCGCTGTTCCTCGGAATCGCCAACACCGTGGCCGCGGTCGGATTCATGATCTTCGGCCCGGTGCACTGGTGGGCGGCACTGGCGATGGCGATCGGGTGCCTGCTGGGCGGGTGGTGCGGCCCGCCGGTGGTGAAACGACTGCCCGCCGGGCCCCTGCGTATCGCGGTGGGACTCGGCGGGCTGGGTCTGGCGTTGTGGCTGGGCCTGCGCTGAGCCACGGTGGGGACCACTAAGCGCCGTGGCGTGAGTGGCTTGCCGTTCTCGTCAGTGTCCGGGCCGTGATCGCGAAGGGCAACACCCGGTAGGGGATCAGGAACGAAAGGTTCACGGTGCGTAGAAGGATTCACCCGTGCCGTGATGATGGTCAGCATGGCTGTAGCGGCCCATCGGAATCCTCCGGAGCCCCACCGAAAGGACCCTGCCCACAACATGTCTCGACAATTGCATCTGAACGCCTTCGTGATGGGCGTCGGCCACCACGAAGCAGCGTGGCGGCACCCGCGCACCGACGAGCGGCGACTGCTCGATCCGCGCCACTACATCGAGGTGGCGCGGATCGCCGAGCGTGGACTGCTGGACTCGGTGTTCTTCGCGGATGTACTCGCCGTCGGACCCAACGTCGCACGCAATTCGCAGCAGGTGTTCGAGCCGATCACCCTGTTGTCGGCGATCGCGACGGCGACCGAACGCATCGGACTGATTGCCACAGCGTCGACGAGTTACAACCATCCGTACTCGTTGGCCCGCGCCTTCGCCTCGCTGGAGCACATCAGCGGGGGCCGCGCGGGATGGAACGTGGTGACCTCCGCGACCCGTGACGAGGGACGCAACTTCGGCGTCGACGACACCGTCGCCCATGCCGACCGGTACGTGCGTGCCGAGGAATTCGTCGACGTCGTCACCGCACTGTGGGAGAGCTGGGAGCCGGATGCGCTTCGCCTCGACGCGGATGCCGCGACCTTCGCCGAGCCGGGCAAGGTCCACACCCTCGACCACCGCGGTGCACACTTCGCGGTCCGCGGGCCGTTGAATTCGCCGCGTTCACCGCAGGGCAGACCCGTTCTGGTGCAGGCGGGTTCATCGGAGGCCGGGAAGGAACTCGCGGCCCGGATCGCCGAGGTGGTGTTCACTGCGCAACGGTCGGTCGCCGACGGGGTCGCGTTCTACGACGATCTCAAAGCCCGTGCTCGGCGGTACGGACGGGGCCGCGACGACATCGCCATCCTGCCCGGCGTGGTGCCCTACCTCGCCGACACCGAGGCGCAGGCGCGCGAGCTCGAACGTGAGTTCACCGACCTCATCTCACCCGACTACGCACTCGGCCAGCTGTCCGGCTTCTTCGGATTTGACCTTACCGGAATCGATCTCGATGACCGGCTACCACCGCTGCCCGCAGAGACCGACATCGAGGGCCACAAGAGCCGCTCCAGCCTGGTGCGCGCACTTGCGCTGAGCGAGGACCTGACCGTCCGCCAACTCATCGGGCGACTCGGCGGAGGGCGCGGGCACCGCACCTTTGCCGGGACACCGGAACAACTCGCCGACGACCTGATCGGTTGGGTCGATGCCGGGGCCGCGGACGGCTTCAACATCATGCCGCCCTACCTGCCGGGCGGGCTCACCGACTTCGTCGACCGTGTGGTCCCGATCCTGCAGGACCGCGGGCGTTTTAGGACCGAGTACTCCGCGACGACACTCGCCGGGCACTACGGATTGGTCCGTGGCACAGCGGATTCGGGGAGCGCGGGCGACCGGGCGCCGGTGGGTGAGCGTGAGTCTGTGCTCGTCGAGTAGCGTCCGTCTGCAGGTCATGTCGCCTCGTCCTGCTGGGCGAGCCACGGCGACGAGTGACTGAGATCGGGCCCCTGACGGCTCACATCGGGATTATTCCCGAGGTGACCGCTCAGGGGCCCGTCGTCAGTCATTTCCGATTCGGCCCGTCGGCGTTCGGGTGTCCTGATGCTGGGAAAGCGTTGGTGACGAAAAGTGGAAGACCCGAATGCTTCTCAGAATTGGCCGGGTGTTGCGCCGTGAAACTGAACCGCCCGTGGTGGTGGGCGGCGACCCGAGAGTGTCGGCGATCGGTTGGGTTCTGGTTGCGGACATGGTTGTCTCGCTTGTGGTTTCGACACGCGGCGGACTCGCAAGCTCGTCCGACGCGGCTCAACCAGCATTGGGGGTGGGCGGCACGACCAGCATATGGGTTGGGCGGCTCAACCAGCAGGTGGGGTTGGGCGGCTCGACCAGCAGGTGGGGGGTTGGGCGGCTCGACCAGCAGGTGGGGGGCGGCTCGACCAGCAGGGGGTGGGGGCGGTGCGTCCGGCAGGTGAGCATAAGGGATGCTCGGTCGGGCAGGGATGAGGTCTCCTGCCGGGGAGGGGAAGGACGGCCCCACCATTGACGGAGCCCAACGCCAACTCGGAATCGTCTTTTGATCATCGAGAAGCAAACTCTGTCCAGGTTGCGGTGGCCAGGCTACTAATTTCCGGTGACCTTGTTTGTCGACATCACGCCGGAGGAGTCCGGCGACCAAGCGCCGGTGCGGGGCCCGTCGGGTTCCCGGTGGCGGCGAGCCGCGACGACGATCGGGCTCCCGCTCGTGTCGCTCGCGGTCTTCCTCGTGGCGTGGCAGATCGCCGCCGTCTCCGGGATCTGGACCGAGACCTTTGTGCCCCGGCTGGGCACGGTGTGGGATGCCTTCGTCGACATGTCGACGACGCACGACGGAGTCCGCGGCTACGCCGACTACTTCTGGTGGGAACACCTGTACATGACCCTGCGGCGGGTGGCCGCCGGTGTCGTCATCGGGGTGGCGATCGGGGTGACGCTGGGGTTGGCCATGGGCACCATCGGCTGGCTGCGCAGGCTGCTGGAACCGTGGCTCACGTTTCTGCGCGCCCTGCCGCCGTTGGCCTACTTCTTTCTGCTGGTGATCTGGCTCGGCATCGACGAGGCACCCAAGGTGACCCTGCTGGCGCTGGCCGCTCTGCCACCGGCCGCGGTGGCCACCACGGCCGCCGTCAGCGCCGCGCCGCTGGGGTTGATCGAGGCCGCCCGAGCGCTCGGTGCACGTCGCCGAGAGGTCATCACCGATGTGGTGATACCGTCGGCGCTGCCCGAGACCTTCACCGGCATAAGGCTTTCGGTGGGTATCGCGTACTCGTCGGTGGTCGCCGCCGAACTGTTCAACGGAATTCCCGGGATCGGCGGCGTCGTCAAGGACGCCAGCAACTACAACAACACTCCCGTCGTGCTGGTCGGCATCGCCCTCATCGGCTTGTCCGGTCTCGTCATCGACGGTGTTCTACGGGCAATCGAGCACCGAGTGGTGCCGTGGCGAGGAAAGGTCTGAGGAGACACGTGAACATCACCCGATCGAGGAGAACCCTGACTGCCGTGATCGGCGCGCTGGGCGCGCTGATTCTCGTGGTCACCGGCTGCTCCGTGGACCATTCCGGACAGGACGATTCCAAACCCACCATTCGCCTTGCCTACCAGGCGTTTCCGAGCGGAGACCTGATCGTCAAGAACAACCGCTGGCTCGAAGACGCGCTGCCGGGCTACAACATCAAGTGGACCAAGTTCGACTCCGGCGCCGACATCAACACCGCCTTCGTGGCGGGTGAGGTCGACTTCGCCGCGATCGGGTCGTCGCCGGTGGCGCGCGGACTCTCGGCACCGCTGAACATCGCCTACCAGGTCGCCTTCGTCCTCGACGTCGCCGGCGACAACGAGGCACTCGTGGCGCGAAATGGCACCGGTATCAACACGATCGCCGATCTCCGCGGCAAGAAGGTGGCGACCGCGTTCGCGTCCACCGCGCACTACAGCCTGCTCGCTGCGCTGAATCAGGCCGGGGTGGACCCCAAGGATGTGGATCTCATCGACCTGCAGCCGCAGGCCTCTCTGGCGGCATGGAAGCGCGGGGACGTGGACGCCGTCTACACCTGGCTGCCCACGCTCGACGAACTGCGCAAGGACGGAAAGACTCTCATCGCGAGCCGGGAGCTGGCCACCGCCGGCAAGCCGACCCTGGATCTCGGGGTGGTGTCGACGGCCTTCGCCAAGGATCATCCCGATGTGGTCGACACCTGGCGTCAGGTGCAGGCGCGGGCGCTGACGCTCATCAAGACCGATCCGGATGCCGCCGCGACAGCCGTCGCGGCACAACTGAACACCTCCAAGGAGGATGCGGCCAACCAGCTCAAGCAGGGCACTTATCTGACCGTTGCCGAACTGACCTCGCCGACCTGGCTCGGCGTCGACGGCCGGCCGGGCAATGTGGCCGAGAACCTGCACAGCGCAGCGGTGTTCCTCGCCGAGCAGAAGCAGATCCCGGCCGCGCCGCCGCTGTCGACCTTCCAGTCCGCCATCTACACAAGGGGATTGCCGAGTGTCGTCGACCAACAGCGCTGACGTGATCGAGGGCGCCACCTCCGGCCCGGGAGCGGTCGCCCCGGGAACGATCAGCCTGCGCAACGTTTCTCAGCGGTACGGCAAGGGTGCCGACGAGGTGACCGCGGTCGGCCCTGTCGATCTCGACATCCCGTCGGGCGAGTTCCTGGTCTTGGTCGGGGCGTCGGGCTGCGGGAAGTCGACGCTGCTGCGTCTGATCGCGGGTTTCGAGTCGGCCACCGTCGGGGAGGTGAGCGTCTCCGGCGGCAGGCCGCTGCCGGGGGTGACCTCGGGCGTGGTCTTCCAACAGCCGCGGCTGTTCCCGTGGCGATCGGTCGGCGGCAACGTGGAGCTCGCCCTCAAGTACGCGCGGGTGCCCAAGTCCGACCGTCGGGAACTGCGTGATCAGCTACTCGAACGTGTCGGACTGGAAGGGACTGCCCGACGGCGCATCTGGGAGATCTCGGGTGGTCAGCAGCAACGCGTGGCCATCGCCCGCGCACTCGCCGGCCAGACGTCGTCGTTGCTGCTCGACGAACCGTTCGCCGCGCTCGACGCCCTGACGCGAGAACGCCTGCAGGAGGACCTGCGGGCGGTCAGTTCGGACCTGGGCCGTACCAACGTGTTCGTCACGCACAGCGCCGACGAGGCAGCGTTCCTGGGCTCCCGGATCGTGGTGTTGACCAGCCGCCCCGGCCGCGTTGCGCTCGACATCACCTCGCCGTTGCCGCGGACCGGTGTGGCACCCGACGAGCTGCGCGGCTCGCCGGAGTACGCGGAATTGCGGGCCCAGGTCGGTGCGGCCGTCAAACAGGCGGCCGCGGCCTGAGCCGGACTTTCGATCGCACTGGCGCAAAGGGTGTGCGCTGATCGGATCGGCCGCTAGAAATGCCTGGTGAGAGTGATCCGGCCGAGTCGAGCCGGAGCCGAGACGGCGGGAGGTGTGAGATGAGCCGACACGATGCGTGTCACGCGATGAATTGGTCGGACGGGTCACACCATGGGTCGCCGCCCCGCGTCCGCTGATCCGACGCCCCCGCATCCTCGACACGTCCCAGCTCCGGGAGGGAACCCTCATGACCATTTCTGCTCAATCCGTAACCACCGCCCCCACCAGCGGCATCATCTCGTCCGGCATCGTCTCCTCCGGTGTCGAACTCGACGTCGACGAGTTCGGACCCAGCTTCGGTGCCGAGCTGCGCGGCATCGACGTCGCCTCGGCCTCCGACGACGAGGTCCGCGCCATTCGCCGCGCGCTCATCGAGTACAAGGTGATCGTGCTGCGCAATCAGCACCTCGACGACGCCGCCCACATCGAGTTCGGCCGCCGGCTGGGCGATCTGACCGTGGGACATCCGGTCTGGGACAGCGGGGACGTACCCGACGAGGTGTACTCGCTCGACAGTGCCGACAACGGTTTCGCCGACGTCTGGCACACCGACGTCACGTTCATGCCGCGGCCGCCGATGGGGTCGATCCTGCGTCCGGTTGTGTTGCCCCGCAACGGTGGTGACACCAACTGGGCCGACGCCGAACTGGCCTATCTGTCGCTGTCGGAGCCGGTGCGCACCCTGATCGAGGGATTGCGGGCCGTTCACGACGGCAGCCGTGAGTTCGGGTACTACCTCAAGCAGCGCCGGGGTGGCAAGGGCAACGAATGGGACGGCCGCGAGGTCACCGAACTGCCCCCCGTCACCCATCCGGTGGTGCGTGTGCATCCCGAGACCGGGCGCAAGTCACTGTTCGTCAACCCGGGTTTCACCTCCCACATCGAGGGTGTCTCCGACGCGGAGAGCCGCGGCATCCTCGATCTGCTGTACGCGCATCTGACCAAGCCGGAGCATATCGTACGGCACCGGTGGCGCCTGGGCGATCTGGTGTTGTGGGACAACCGCAACACCCTGCACTACGCCAATCGCGACTACGGCGACAACCGTCGGGTCATGCACCGCATCACGCTGCGTGGCGACGAGCCGGTGGGGCCGTCCGCCGCCTGATCACGCGCGTCAACCGTCCAGAAAGGTCACCGCTGCGGGTGCCGGTGTGCACCGGTGCAGGTCTGCCTGCTCAGCGGTGACCTTTCTGTACGTCGATCCCTTATTCAACCAAAGGGTTGACAAAGATTCGGATGCCGCGCAGACTCGTACTCAACCAAATGGTTGAATACAGACCAGATGGTGAAGGTGAGGGGCCGAGATGACCGATCAGCTGTCCAAGGTGTTCGCCGCACTGGCGGATCCCACGCGTCGCGACATGGTGGCGCGGCTGACCGACGCGGATGCGACGGTCGGGCAGCTGGCGCAACCGTATGACGTGAGGCATCCAGGCGGTGTCGAAGCATCTGAAGGTGCTCGAAGACGCCGGACTGGTGACACGCACCCGGGAGGCCCAGACCCGACCGGTGCACCTGGAAGCGGAGGTGTTCGACCTCATGACCAAGTGGATCGAGCGGTATCGCCGGCGAGCGGAGGAGCGCTATCAGCGTCTCGACGCCGTGCTGGCGGAGATGAACGACGGCCCCGCGGCAACCGGCGGCGAGGCCGAACAACCCGACACCGAAGGACAGGCATCATGAGCAGCACCCGTTACCCCGAGGCCACCATCGAAGCCGACAAGGAGGTGCCGATCATCCGGATCACCCGCGACTTCCGTGGCACCCCAGCGCAATTGATGAAGGCCCACACCGACCCGGAGCTGTTCGTCCGGTGGATCGGCCCCGACGCCATCAGCAGTCGCATCGTCGACTGGGATGTCCGCGACGGCGGCAGCTGGCGCTATGTCTCCAGTCACGACGGTCAGGAGTTCGGCTTCCGTGGCTGCTTCCACACCGTTGGTGAGGACAAGATCGTGCAGACCTTCACCTTCGAGGGCATGCCCGACCAGGTTTCGCTGGAGACCCTCTGGTTCGAGGACCTCGGCGACGGCACCACGCGACTGCACGCACAGTCACTCTGCGACAGCTTCGAAGCGCGTGACGGCTGGCTCGCGTCGGGCATGGAAGTCGGTGTCAACGAGGGCTACGCCACGCTCGACAAGCTCATCGCCGAGGGTGAAGTGTGATCGTGAATCTCACGGAACTCTCTGCGGCACAACGTCATCAGCAGGTCAGTAGGCACTTCGGTGACGTCGTGTCCGCGGTGGGCGACTGGGACGCGCCGTCGCCGGTGGACGGTTGGGCGGCACGCGATGTTGTCGGACACCTCGTCGAATGGTTCCCCGGGTTCCTCGCCGGTGGTGGCGTGTCACTGCCGGCGGGGCCGTCGGTCGTCGACGATCCGGCCGGAGCGTGGGCGGCTCGTGCGGCCGCGGTGCAGACGTTGCTCGACGGTCCCGGCGCCGACGCCGATTTCACGCACCCGATGGCCGGCACGCATCGGCTCGAAGATGCCATCGACCGCTTTTACACCGCCGATGTCTTCATGCACACCTGGGATCTCGCCGAGGCGGCCGGTGTGGCTGCCGACCTCGATCCCGGATACGCCCGGCAACTGCTCGACGGAATGACGGGGATCGAGGAGATGCTGCGCGCGTCGGGGCAACACGGACAACCGGTCGCCGTGCCCGACGACGCCGACCCCGTCACCCGCCTGGCCGGATTCATCGGGCGCGATCCGCACTGGCGATCGAGCGCCGCCGAGTGAGGTCACCAGGCACAGTTGCGGAGTACCGTGGACGGGGTGCCAGAGGATTTCACCACACACACCTCCCAGACCACCGAGACCCGCCATCCGTCGCCCCGCACCCTGGGTGAACTGCGCGCGAGTGGTCACATCCAACGCAGCATCCGCGACGAGATCCGCCACAACCTGCTGAACGCGCTCCGCGC
Source organism: Gordonia bronchialis DSM 43247 (assembly GCF_000024785.1). Lineage (NCBI taxonomy): Bacteria > Bacillati > Actinomycetota > Actinomycetes > Mycobacteriales > Gordoniaceae > Gordonia > Gordonia bronchialis. The sequence continues at coordinate 1,446,210 of NC_013441.1, forward strand.
GGGCGACGACCCGTGGCCGGGCATCGTGGGTTTCGAGGCGACGGTGCTCCCGCAGCTCGAGCGGGCGCTGATCGCCGGCCACGACGTCGTGATGCTCGGTGAGCGCGGTCAGGGAAAGACGCGCATCCTGCGCACGCTGGTCGGGCTGCTGGACGAGTGGACGCCGGTGATCGCCGGTTCCGAACTCGGCGAGCATCCGTACGAACCGATCACGCCGGCCTCGATCCGCAAGGCCGCCAACCTGCTCGACGACCTGCCCATCGAATGGCGTCACCGCAGTCAGCGTTACAGCGAGAAGCTGGCCACCCCGGACACGTCGGTGGCCGATCTCGTCGGCGACATCGATCCGATGAAGGTGGCCGAGGGTCGCAGTCTCGGTGATCCCGAGACCATCCACTTCGGGCTCATCCCGCGCGCCCACCGGGGCATCGTCGCGATCAACGAGCTGCCCGACCTCGCCGAGCGCATCCAGGTCTCGATGCTGAATGTGATGGAAGAGCGCGACATCCAGGTGCGCGGGTACACGCTGCGACTGCCGCTCGATGTCCTCGTGATGGCCAGCGCCAACCCCGAGGACTACACCAACCGCGGCCGCATCATCACCCCGCTCAAGGACCGCTTCGGTGCCGAGATCCGCACGCACTACCCGCTGGAGCTCGACGACGAGATCGCGGTGATCGAGCAGGAGGCCGACCTCACCGCATCCGTGCCGACCTTCATCACCGAGATCCTGGCCCGGTTCACCCGCTATGCCCGCGACCATCCGTCCATCGACCAACGATCCGGCGTGTCCGCACGCTTCTCCATCGCCGGTGCCGAAACCGTTGCCGCAGCGGCACTTCACCGCGCGGCGGTGGCCGGCGAGGAGCAGGCCGTCGCCCGCGTCGTCGATCTCGAGTCGGTGGTGGAGGTGTTGCGGGGCAAGATCGAGTTCGAGTCCGGCGAGGAGGGGCGCGAACTGGAGATCCTGGAGCACCTGCTGCGAAAGTCGGTGGCCGACACCGTCCGCGCACACCTGGGTGGCATCGACATGGCGCCGCTCGTCGGCGCGCTGGAGGAGGGCGAGCCCGTCGTCACCGGCGACCGGGTCACCGCCACCGACTTCCTCGGCTCCATCCCGGCGCCGGAGACGACGGCCGGCGTGCTCGACGAGATCGCCGAGCGGCTCGACGCCGATGCCGAGGGTGAGCGCGCCAGCGCCGTCGAACTTGCCTTGGAGGGCCTCTACCTGGCCCGCCGGATCGGCAAGGAGGCCGATGAGACCGGACAGACGCTGTATGGCTGAGTTGTCGGCCTTCTACTAGGAGAACTCATGGCGCGCAAGGGTTTCCACCGATCACGCTATCAGCGCTACACCGGCGGTCCCGATCCGCTGGCACCCCCGGTCGATCTCCGGGAGGCGCTCGGTGAGATCGGTGACGACGTGATGGCCGGGGTGTCGCCGCAGCGTGCGCTGCGCGAGTTCCTGCGGCGCGGTACGCAGAACATGCGTGGCCTGGACAAGCTGCGCGAGCAGGTGAACCGGCGTCGGCAGGAACTCCTCAAGCGACGCAACCTCGACGGCACCTTCGCCGAGATCCGCGAGTTGCTCGACCGCGCCGTTCTCGAGGAACGCAAACAACTCGCCCGTGACCTCGACGACGACGCCCGGTTCGCCGAGATGCAGATCGGGAGCCTCCCGGCGTCGACCGCGCAGGCCGTCGAAGAACTCGCCGACTACGAATGGCGTTCGCGGCAGGCCCGGGCGGACTACGAGAAGATCAAGGACCTGCTCGGCCGCGAACTGCTCGACCAGCGTTTTGCCGGCATGAAACAGGCCCTCGAAGGTGCCACCGAGCAAGACCGGCAACGTATCTCGGAGATGCTGGCCGACCTGAACAAGCTTCTCGACGCACACAACCGTGGTGAGGACACCACGCAGCAGTTCGAGGAGTTCATGGATGCCCACGGGGAGTACTTCCCCGAGAATCCGCGCAACACCGACGAACTCATCGATTCGCTGGCGCAGCGCGCCGCCGCGGCGCAGCAGTTCTACAATTCGCTGACACCCGACCAGCGTGCCGAACTCGACCAGCTCGCCCAACAGGCGTTCGGTTCACCGGACCTGATGAGTCAACTGGCGCAGATGGATTCGGCGTTGCGGCAGGCCCTGCCGGGGCTGGACTGGGATGACGCGCAATCCTTCTCCGGTGATCAGCCGATGGGTCTGGGGGAGGGGGCGGCTGCGCTGCGCGACATCTCCGAACTCGAAGCGCTCTCCGAGCAGTTGTCACAGCAGTACGCGGGCGCGCAGATGGACGACATCGACCTCGATGCGCTTGCCCGTCAGCTGGGCGACGAGGCCGCGGTGGATGCCCGCACGCTGCAGGAATTGGAGCGGGCGCTCAATGAGGAGGGCTTCTTCGATCGCACGTCCGACGGTCAGCTGCGGCTGAGTCCGAAGGCGATGCGGCAGTTGGGGCAGACGATCTTCCGTGATGTCGCCGAACAGCTCAGCGGGCGCCGTGGCGATCGTCAGACGCGACGCAGCGGACTACTCGGTGAGCCGTCGGGTGCCACGCGCGAGTGGGTGTTCGGTGACACCGATCCGTGGGATGTCACCCGTACCGTGTCGAATGCGGTGTTGCGCACCATCTCCGAGAGCACCGAACCGGCGTTGGCCAGCGCCGAGATGGCCCGCGACGGGGTGCGGATCACCGTGCGCGACGTCGAGGTCGCCGAGACCGAGAGCCGCACCCAGGCCGCGGTGGTCCTGCTCGTGGACACTTCCTTCTCGATGGAGATGGAAGGTCGCTGGACGCCGATGAAGCGCACCGCGATCGCGCTCAACCATCTGATCTCCACCCGATTCCGCAGCGACGAACTGCATCTCATCGCGTTCGGACGCTACGCCCGCTCGATCGACATCGCCGAACTGACCGGACTGCAACCACGGATGGAGCAGGGCACCAACCTGCACCATGCACTACTTCTCGCGCAGCGTCATCTGCGTCGATTCCCCAATGCGCAGCCGGTGGTCCTGGTCGTCACCGACGGTGAGCCGACCGCACATCTCGATCCCAGCGGCGAACCGTTCTTCTTCTACCCACCGCACCCGCAGACGATCGCTCTGACCGTGCGCGAACTCGACCACGTTGCACGACTCGGTGCGCAGGTCACCTTCTTCCGGCTCGGTGAGGACCCGGGGCTGGCCCACTTCATGGACCAGATCGCGCGGCGGATCGGCGGACGGGTGGTGGCACCCGACGTGGACGGACTCGGTGCGGCCGTCGTCGGCGACTATCTGCGCTCCCGCCGGGGTCGTCGGCGCGGCTGAGACCCTCGCTCAGCGTCGTGCGGAGCGCGCTCCCACCACCCACAGCACGATCCCGATGATCGTGAGCAGGAAACCGAAGCCTCCGCCGAGGATGGCGATCATTCCGGCGGCCGCGGCGAATACCTGACGGCCGGTCAAGGCGGGCGCGGCGAAGGTCTGCTCGTCGCAGGTGATGGTGTAGCTGCCGTCCACCGGGATCGTCACGGTGCGAAAGGTTTCGATGGACTGCCCGTCGTGGTGGATGGTCGAGGTGACGTCGGGCCCGGACTGCACCGGTGCGGGACGTCGAAGCGGCAATTGGGTCGACGGGAAGCGTCCTCGCCGGCGAACAGTTGCAGCGAGTCGCCTGCCGAGAAGGATCGCGTGGCGGTGGTGTTGATCTCGAAGACGTTGTCGGTCTGGGAAGCGACCTTGCCGAAGCCGAAGACGGCGAGCACGACCCCCGCCGCGACACAGCCGACCAGGATGATGACGCCGATCCAGGTCATCCACTTGCCCGCCCGCCGCATGCCGGATCGGTTCTTGGTCGGCGGCGGCCCGTAGGGCTGGTAGCCGGCCGGACCGTAGGGTGCGGCCGGCGGTACCGGCGGGTGATCGGGATCGGCGGGCGAATTCATGGCGAATCTCCTCGGCAGGGTGCTGCCGATTATGCCCGCAGTCCGACTGATTCGCGGGGCACCTCGGGGACGATTCAGGGTGATCTCGGGGTGGTCGGCCCGGCCGGTCGACCGTTAGGCTGGTGAACGTGTCAACTCCCGGGGAACTGCCTCCGCCCGACGACCGGCGTGCCCGACTGCGCGCCGCCGACGCCGACCGTGAGCTCGTCCACGAGATCCTCTCGGCCGCCATGGCCAACGGGAATCTCTCGCCCGACGAGTACGAGGAGCGCGCCGGTAAAGCGGTGATGGCCAAGACCTTTGGTGATCTCGACGAATTGACCGACGATCTGCCGGTGGCTCAACTCGGGGTGGTGATGCCGTCGTGGTCGGCCGTCGGCGATCGGCCGCCGGCGGTCGCGGGCACCAGAGTCAACTCCGCGTCGTCTCGTCGTCCCACCCATCACTCCTTCGCCCTGATGGCGGCCTCGGAGGTCAAGGGCAACGCCGTCGTCGACGACTCGCTGACCGCGACCGCGATCATGGGGGGCGTCGAGATCGATTTGCGGGCAGCGGAATTCACGTCCGGTCAGCTGACCATCCGATGTTTCGCGCTGATGGGCGGCATCGACATCGTGGTGCCCGACGACGTCACCGTGGAGATCAGCGGCATGGCCGTGATGGGAGGCTTCTCCAAACGCGCCGACGGTCAGGGCGCCCCGGGGGCTCCGTCGATCCGCGTCGTCGGCTTCGCTCTGATGGGTGGCGTGGACGTGAAACGCAAAGCGCGGGAAGAGGACTGACCCGCAGAGCCCCTCAGGCCAGCAGCACCGAGATGATGGCGATCGCCGGGATGGAGGCGAGCGTGGTGATCAGCGCGGTGTCGCGGGCTGGCCGCGACGGTAGCGGGTGGCGTACACCATCACGTTCTGCGCGGTCGGCAACGCGGCGATCACAACCTGCGCGAACAGCTGGTGGCCCGTCTGGCCGAAACCCCATCGGGCGATCACGTACACGAGTGTGGGCATCGCCAGCATCTTGAGGACGGTCGCGAGTGCGATGTCGCGGCGCGGGCTCTGACCCTTCTTGAAGACGGTCACGCCGGTCAGCGACAGCCCGAACGCCAGCAACGCCGCCGGCACCGACGCGTTGCCCAGCATCCTCAACGGTTCGAGGACCGGAGCGGGCGGCATCACGCCGACCATCGAGACGATCAGCCCCGCCACACCGCCGACGACGATCGGATTGGCCAGCGGAGTCACCACCACGTCACGGAGCAGCGAGCGATCGGCGCCGCGATCGAGTGCGGTGAGGTCCAGGGCGAGCAGCGCCATCGGGGAGTAGATGAGGATCTGGAACAGCAGCAGTGGGGCGATGAACGTCGCGTCGTCGAGCACGAAGATGGCGATCGGCAGACCGAGATTCACGCTGTTGACATACGACGACGACAACGCCCCGATGACCAGTTCGGGAACGGCGCGACGTAACCACAACCGGGCGACGAGCAGATAGAGCAGCCCGATGATCAGGGCGGCGCCGCCCGCGATGACCAGGGTGGACGAGAACACCACCGACAGGTCCGTGGTCACCAGTGACGCGAACAGCAGGGCCGGGGTGCAGACGAAGAAGACCAGGCGAGAGAGGACCTCGTGGGCGTGCTCACCCAGTAGGTGCGTCCGTCCGAGCACGTACCCTATGCCCACCACGATGAAGATGACGGTGAAGCCGGAGATGACGCCTGACACCGTCTGAGCGTATTCACTACCCTGAAGCACGAATCAACGGGTCGACCGCACCGAGTCCGGCCCAGGGGAGAGGACCGGACGAGTGACCAACCCGCAGGGACCGGAGTACGGGCGCGACCCAGACGACACCTGGAGTCCGGCCGCGCCGGCCGGCCAGCCCTACGCGCCGACGGAGTTGTCGCCGACCTATCAGAATCCATCCGACCCCTACGGTGCGGCGCCCGGCTACGCCCAGACGCCCGACCCGTATCTGACGAAGGATCCGTACGGCGCCAATCCGCAGCTGCCGCCGGTGGCCCCGCCCGGGTCGGACCCGTCGTACGGGCCCGGATATTCGACGCCGTATGGCGCCGGGTACACGCCGTACCCGCAATACGGGGCCGCGTCACACTACCCCTACGGAGCGTCGCCGTACGGGTATCCCCCGGTGGCGCAGTCCAACGGTCATGCCACGACGGCGCTGGTCTGCGGGATCGTCAGCCTGGTCAGTGTGTTCGTCCTGAGCTGCTTCTCGCTGCCGGTGTCCGGGCCGACCGGCATCGTCGCACTTGTGATGGGATTCAAGGCCCGCCGCGAGATCGAGGACTCGGTGGGTACCCAGACCGGGGGCGGCAACGCGCTGGCCGGACTCATCACCGGTGGCATCGGACTACTGCTCTCGGTGATCCTGACGGTGCTGATCATCGTGCTCTTCGCCGCCGAGTCGGTCTGACAGACGACACTTGGCGAGTTCACCCGGCAAACGGGGGTCGGTTGACTAGGGTTGACGGCGATGTGCCGCGCCAGCGGTGCCGAATCCTTTGCGCGCTCACAACGGGGGTTGCGCACTTCGAAAGGCAAGCCGATGACCAATCCGACCGGTGACCGGGACCCCGAGGACTCCACTCCCGGGGGCAACCCCGAATCCCACGAGCCGCCACCGTCGTCGCCGACGGGCGGGCCGACGCGCTTCATCAAGACCGGCCCGGGCGGACAGACCCCGCCGCCTTCGACCCCGCCGCCGTCCTATGGCCAGGGCACCCCGCCGCCGTCGTATGGCCAGGGCACGCCACCGCCGTCGTACGGCCAGGGGACCCAGCCGCCGTCGTATGACCCGACGCAGATCGGGACGCCGGGATCGTCGGGAACCCCGTCGTACGGTCAGGGGACCCAGCCGCCGTCGTACGACCCGACGCAGATCGGGACGCCCGGAGCGTCGGGAACCCCGTCGTACGGGACACCACCGCCGTCCTATGGCGATTCGGGGACACCGTCGTACGGTGACTCGGGCACGCCGTCGTACGGGACGCCTCCGTCCTACGGTGACTCAGGGACGCCGTCGTATGGAGCCGCGAGCACGCCGTCGTACGGAACGCCACCCGCGTCGCCGTATGGGCAGCCGGGATACGGGGCTGCCGGCTATCCGGGCGGAGTCGGTGCCACGCCACCCAAGACCAACCCGCTGGCGATCGCTTCGTTGGCGTGCTCGATCGCGGGCTTGGTATGTTGCGGCATCGTGAGTGTCGTCGGGCTGATCCTCGGCTTCGTGGCCCGCAAGCAGATCAGCGAGTCCAACGGGACACAGACCGGCGATGGGCTGGCTCTCGCCGGCATCATCGTGGGCGCCGTAGTCGTGGTCCTGTTCATCATCTATTGGGTGTTGGTGTTCGCCGGGGTCATCGGGAGCTTCGCGTTCGACGCCAGCACCAGCTGACGGTCCGTTTTGGAGGTTGCCGACCTCGCCGGGTAGTCTGGTGAGGTTGTGTGACGCGCCCTGGGGGCTGCAGGCGCACTGACCAGGGACAACAGTCGTGGCTGATGATCCCGGACGAATACCACCGTAGGAGAAGGGCTCAACCATGGCTGTACCGAAGCGCCGGATGTCGCGGGCCAACACCCGTAGCCGTCGTTCGCAGTGGAAGGCGGACAACCCCGCACTGCAGGAAGAGAAGATCAACGGCGTCTCGCAGCGCATCCCGCGTCGCCTGGTGAAGGCCGCTCGCGCCGGCCTCATCGATCTGGATCGCCGCTGAGCGCAGCCGCCTGACGGCTCGCACCGAGTCGTCTGCGACACGATTTCTCGACGACCGCCCCCGGAGACATTCACCGGGGGCGGTCGTTCGTGTCGGTGTACGCCCGCGCGGGCGGACTGACATCATGATCGGGTGCTGCTGGATGTGTTGAACTACGCGGGCATCGTGGTGTTCGCCGCATCGGGTGCCACCGTCGGCGTCCGCAAGGACTTCGACCTCTGGGGCATCGTCACGGTGGGTGTTCTCACGGGGGTGGGCGGCGGCATTCTGCGCGACGTGTTGTTGGGCCTCACCCCGCCCGCGTCGGTGCAGAACTGGACGCCGGTTCTGGTGGCGTTGCTCGCGAGCCTCCTCGCTTTCTTCTTCCATCCGGCTTTCAGTCAGCTGCGGCGCACGATCCTGGTGCTCGACGCCTTCGGGATGGGATTGTTCGCGACAACGGGTGCGGTGATCGCGCTCGATGTCCATGCCAGTCCGTTCGCGGCGACACTGGTGGGCCTGCTGACCGCGATCGGTGGCGGCATCCTGCGCGATGTGCTCGCCAACGACGTTCCCCTGCTGTTGCAGCCGGCCGATCTCTACGCGGTGCCCGCTGCGCTCGGAGCGACGGTGGTCGCTGTCGGCAGCACGAATACCGATGTCCCGCACTGGGTGTGGCTGATCGTCGGCAGTGTGCTCGCCACCGGGCTGCGGCTGGCCGGTCTTGCGTTCAAGTGGCGATTGCCGACGGCGCCGCGTCGTCGAAGCTGATTTGGGTCCATCACTCTTCTCCCAGATCCACCACCCTGGGACCCGGTGGGTTTGCCGAAAAGTGGTGGACGGAAACGGCCTACTGCGCGATCAGTTTGTTCACCGCGCGGTTGAGGACGTTGGGGATGAACTTCGCCGCGTTGCCGAGCACCAGGGTCTGGGCGCCCACCGAGTAGCTGGTGCGGTGCAGTAGTTTGTCCTGCCGGGTCGGGTGCACCGATTCCCACACCTTGTCGGCCACCTGCTCGGGGGTGATCCGCACGCCGAGCGTCTTGGTGGACTTGGCGTCGTTGGCGGCCAGCGCGGTCTTGGCCCACAGCGGCCAGATGCTGACGACTCGGATGTCGTCGTGCTCCCACTCGAGTTCCAGTGCCTCGGTGAGACCGGCGACAAAGAATTTGGTGGCTGAGTAGACGGCGATGCCGGGCTGCCCGTAGATCGCCGACGCCGAGGCGATGTTCACCAGATGTGAGCCGGGCGTCGCCTTGAGGTAGGGGTGGGCGGCCTGCGCACCGAGTGCGACGCCGAGCGCATCGATGTCGATCTGGCGCTTGATCGCGTCGGGATCGATCTCGGTGATCAGCCCCTCGTGCAGGATGCCGGCGTTGTTGTCGAGGACGTCGAGCTTCCCGCCGGTCGTCTCGGTGAACTCGCCGAGAGCGTGTGTCCACTGTGCTGAATCGCGTACGTCGAGTTCGCCGATGATCCAATCGGGGTGGTCGGCCTTGACCTGGTCGAGGGCTTCTTTGTTGACGTCGTAGACCCCGACTGTCCAGCCTTCCCGGCCGAACCGTTCTGCCGTGGCGAGTCCGATGCCCGCCGCGCCGCCGGTGATGAAAATCGATGACATATCCGTCTCCTGCTCTGACCTGCGTGGACGAGGCCCGTCCGCAAACTTACCGGTGAGTATATTCCGTGGTCTGTTTACCACGTCACACTCCAGTGCTATCGTTACAACATACGTTGTCATGACATCAAACGTTGTCACGATTTTGGGAGGCGAAGTCCATGACCGCCGCGATGGAGAACACCGATACCAGCGCCACCGTCATCAGCATGCGCGACCAGGGCACCCAGGAGGTGTCCGAGCGTCTGCTCGCCTCGGCTGCGCGTCTGTCGCGCAACGCCATGACCGAGATCGACTGGTCGCTGCCGATGGACCCCACCAAGTACGGATGCAGCCCGGAGTGGTCATCGCTGTACGGCACCGCCTACTGGGACGAGCTGACCGAGGAGCAGCGCATCTCGGTGACCCGCCACGAGTTCGCGTCGATCATGAACATCGGGATCTGGTTCGAGATGATCCTGCAGGAGATGGTGATCCGCGACCAGTACCTCGGTGCCTATCACAGCCCCGAGTTCCAGTTCGCGCTGACCGAGATCGCCGACGAATGCCGCCACTCCATCATGTTCGCCAAGGCGTCGGAGAAAATGGTCGGCACCTCCTATAAGCCCACCAAGTGGGTGGGCCGTCTGGGCAAGCTGTTCAAGCGGACCGCCAAGAACGAGGTGGCCTTCGCCGGCATCCTGGTGGCCGAGGAGGTCCTCGACGTCTTCCAGCGCGGCTGCATGCGCGATGACAGGGTCCTCGATTTCATCCGGACCGTCAACGAGATCCACGTGCTCGAAGAGTCCCGGCACATGAAGTTCGCGCGCGAAGAAGTGCGTGAGTCGATGGAGGGCGTCGGCTGGGCGCGTCGCCAGTTCAGCGGCTTGTACGTGGCCCTCGGTGCCTACTTCATCGTCACCAGCCTGGTGCAGAAACAGGCCTTCGCCGATGCCGGGCTCGACGCGGATCGTGCTGTGCGCGAGATGAATTCCAACTCGCACTTCCAGTCGATGATCCGTGGCAGCTGTGCACATCTGATGGAGTTCCTCGACGAGGTGGGTCTGCTCACCCGCCCGGCCATGCACTACTACCGGAAAGCGAACATGCTCTGATGTTCGTCATCACCCAATCATGTTGCAGCGATGCGGCATGTGTCTCGGTCTGCCCCGTCAACTGCATCCATCCGACGCCGGAGGAGCGTGGCTTCGGGTCGTCGGACATCCTGCACATCGACCCGGAGGCCTGCATCGACTGCGGCGCCTGCGCCGATGCCTGCCCGGTGGACGCCATCTATCCGGCCGATCGGCTCGGCACCCGCGACAAGGTGTTCATCGACATCAACGCCGACTTCTACAAGAACAACCCCGCTGTGAAGTCCGGATGGAGCAGCGTCGAGTACCCGGAGATCCCGAAACTCCCTGCCGGGCTGCGGGTCGCGCTGGTCGGAACCGGGCCGTCGGGCGGGTATGCGTTGCGTACTCTGCTCGATCGGACCGAGGCGCAGATCACCGTCATCGACAAGCTGCCCACGCCGGGTGGTCTCGTACGCGCCGGGGTGGCCCCCGACCATCCCGGCACCAAGGGTGTGCTGCGTGGCTTCGACCTGCTCTACCGCGACCCACGCGTCACTATGCTCACCAATGTGACGGTCGGCGAGGATGTCTCGCCCGCCGAGCTGGCCGAGCACTTCGACGCGGTGTTCTACGCCGTCGGCGCCAGTGAGTCCCGCAGGCTCGGCATCCCGGGTGAGGATCTCCCCGGCTCGACATCGGCCACCGACCTGGTTGCCTGGTACAACGCGGTGCCCGGTGCGGACGACGGACCGTCCATTCGCGGTGCCGCCGAAGGTGTTTCGGCCACCGGCCGTGCCGTGGTGGTGGGTACCGGCAACGTGGCGCTCGACGTGGCGCGGATCCTGGTGTCGCCGCCGGAGTTGTTGGCCACCACCGACATCGCCGACCGTGCCCTGCGCATACTGCGCGAGCAGAACGTGCACGAAGTGGTGCTGCTAGGTCGTCGAGACCCGGCCGCGGCAGCCTACACGGCGGCGGAATACCGTGCGCTGTCGGAGATCCCGGGTGTGCAGGTCGAGGTGATCGACGGCGCCGACGGCGTCACACCCGATTTCACCGCACCCGCCGAACCGGCCCGCCGTAGGATCGTCTTCCTGTTCCACTCGGCGCTCGAGGAGATCGTCGGGACCGAGGCCGTCGACTCGGTGCTCGTCCGCACCGGAGAGGGCATGCACAGCATCGTGACCGATCTGGTCGTCCGATCCATCGGCTACCGGTCGACGCCCATCCGCGGACTCGCCTTCGACGACGAGCGCGGCGTGTTCCCCAATGTCGACGGCCGGATGGTCGACGACGCGGGCGAGGTGATCCCCGGCGCGTACGTGCTCGGCTGGGCCAAGCGCGGCCCGAGCGGCGGGATCGGCGCCAACAAGATGTGCGCCGTGGCCACCGTCGAGGATTTCATTGATGACGCTGCTCACGGCAGGCTACGACGGACCACACATGATGCACGCGACTTCGGCGCCCTGGTGCGTCGCCGCGTCCGAACCGTCATCGGCTACCGGGGAATGCGCGCCATCGACCGCACCGAGCGGCGTCGGGGTGCGCAACAGGGACGTCCGCGGGTGAAGTTCACCAAGGTCGCCGACATGGTCGGCGCGGCGGGGTGGCGCAAGCGCTGAGTGGTCGCACCGCCGCGAGCGGGTCCGGTGAGCGCCTGACAACGCCGCCGTAACATCACGGCAAGTGGCATTTCACGCGTGCTGGGGATAGTGGCAGTTATGTCCAGTACCCCGCATTTCCTTCAGGGCGTGTTCGCGTTCACCGGCTCCGGTCTCACCAAGCCGGGCCCGATCGACCCGTCCCTCACCTACACGGTGCCGTCGGGGCTGACCGCGCAGCCGCTGTACTTCCGTGGCGGCAACAGTTCCGACGAGCTCATCTATGTGACGTTGACCCGGGACGGTTCGCCGATGCGGATCTTCCCGATGGGCGCCAAGTCCTCGGTCAACGTGCCGCTGCGGGTGGTGGAGGACGTCGACCCGGACAGCGTGCTGGAGTTGGTGATCGCCGCGCCCGAGGGGACCGCCGGTGAGGTGGTCGTCGACTTCGGGATGGTCACCTTCTGATGCGCAATCCGCAAGCGGCGGTGTATGACCCGGATGCCGCACCCAAACGTCGTCTCGTCGTGGTCGGCAACGGGATGGCCGGCGCGCGCACCGTCGAGGAGATCCTCGCCCGCGGTGGTGGCGATCAGTTCTTCATCACGATGATCGGCGACGAGCCATACGGGAACTACAACCGCATCATGCTCAGCCACGTCCTGGCCGGTGAAACCGCCACCGACGACGACGATCTCATGCTGAACCCGATGGCCTGGTACACCGAGAACGGTGTCACCCTGCACGCCGGTGACCGAGCGGAGTCCATCGACCGATTCGCCAAGACCGTCAGCTGTGCCAGCGGCCGCGTCATCGGATTCGACGTGCTGATCATCGCGACCGGGTCGCACACCTTCTTCCCCAACATGGACGGTCTGCGCGAGGCCGACGGCCGACTTGCCCGCGGCGTCTTCGGGTTTCGGACCATCGAGGACACCAACGGGATGCTGCAGATGGCACTGTCCCGCGACGACGTCAAGGCGGTGGTGATCGGCGGCGGTCTGCTCGGGCTCGAAGCCGCCTACGGGTTGAAGACGCAGGGTGTGGACGTCGATGTGGTGCATTCGCCCGGACACCTGATGAACCAGCAGCTCGACGAGCGCGGCGGGAAGGTGTTGCGCAACAAGATCGAGGAACTCGGGGTGGGGGTGTACACCGGTAAGCGGACCACCTCGGTGCTGCGCGCCGACGACGGCAGCGTCGCCGGAGTGGGATTCACCGACGGCGGGAGCCTGCCCGCCGACATGATCGTCGTGACCGCCGGCATCCGGCCCAACGTCGAGATCGCCCGCGGTGCGGGGCTGGTGGTGGAACGCGGGATCGTCGTCGACGATCAGATGCGTTGTGAGGATGAGGCATTCATCTATGCGGTGGGCGAATGTGCGCAGCACCGCAGTGAGGTCTACGGTCTGGTGGCACCGCTCTGGGAGCAGTCGGTGGTTCTCGCCGACGTGCTCACCGGTGCCAATCCGCAAGCGGAATACCATGGTTCGCGTCTGACCACCAAGCTCAAGGTCGCCGGCGTCGACGTCGCGGCGATGGGCGTAAAGGGTCCGGAGCGCGAGGACGACGAATTCGTGCAGTTCTACGAGCCGCGCAACGGCATCTACAAGAGCGTGGTGGTGCGCGACAACAAGCTGATCGGTGCGATGCTCCTCGGTGACATCTCCAAGGCGAGCTTCCTGACGCAGGCCTTCGACGAGAAGGTGCCGTTGCCCGAGGAACGGATCTCGATGCTCTTCGACCTCGGGACACCCAGTGCGGCAACAGGTGCCGCCGAACTCGCCGACGACGCACAGGTCTGCAACTGTAACGGCGTCACCAAGGGTGACATCGTGGCATGCGTCGCTTCGGGCTGTACCAGTGTGAGTGACGTGTGCGCGAAGACACGTGCCGGCAAGGGATGCGGGTCGTGTAAGGGTATGGTCGCCGACATCGTCGAACTCGCCGCCGGTGACGCGCTCACCATCGACCGCTCGGCAGACTGGTATGTGCCGTGCATCCCGTTGACGAAACCCGAACTGATCGACGCCATTCGGCGCCAGGATCTGCGTTCGGTGAGCGAGGCGTTCGAGCATCTCGCACCGTCCGGCGAGGACGCGACCGCCAAGATGCCGTTGGCGTCGTTGCTGCGGATCATCTGGGGGCCGGACTGGAAGCGTGAACCGGGTGCGCTCTTTGTCAACGATCGTGTGCACGCGAACATCCAGCGCGACGGCACCTTCTCCGTGGTTCCGCAGATGAAGGGCGGGGTGACCTCGCCGGAGCAGCTACGCAAGATCGCCGATGTGGCCGAGAAGTACGACATCCCGATGATCAAGGCCACCGGTGGGCAGCGGCTGGATCTTCTCGGTGTCAAGAAGGAGGACCTGCCCAAGGTGTGGGACGACCTCGGCATGCCGTCCGGATACGCCTACGGCAAGAGTTTCCGGACCGTGAAAACCTGTGTCGGGACCGACTATTGCCGATTCGGTCTGGGGGATTCGACGCAGCTCGGCATCGACATCGAGTCCCGCTATCAGGGGTTGGAGTCCCCGGCGAAGCTGAAGCTCGCGGTGACCGGCTGCCCGCGCAACTGCGCTGAAGCGCTGTGCAAGGACTTCGGGGTGGTGGCCATCGGCAACGGACTCTGGGAGATCTACGTCGGCGGTGCCGCGGGTGCACACATCCGCAAGGGTGATCTGCTGGCGACCGTCGACTCGGCCGATGAGGTGATCCGCCTGTGCGGCATCTTCATCCAGTACTACCGTGAAGACGCGAAGTGGCTGGAACGCACCTATGCGTGGGTGCCGCGACGCGGGATCGAGGAATTGCGCGCCATCCTCGTCGACGACCGCGACGGGCTGGTGGCCGGCCTCCAGGACCGTATCGAGGAGGCCGTCGCGGGGTACGTGGACCCCTGGCTGGATCGCGAAACCCCCAAGTCCCCGGCCCAGTTCGAGTCCGCGTTGCCGTTGCTGCCGCTGCCGCAGGTGCCGGTCCGATGACCAGCATGTCGGCGGGTGGTGTCGATTCGGCCCGCTCGTTTCGCTCCCGGCGCAGCGCTGCCGTCGCGGTGGGCGCGATGGAGGACCTGCAGCTCGGCGAGGGGCGGGCCTACGTGGTGGGCGGCAAGCAGATCGCGGTGTTCCGGATGACCGACGGAACCCTGCACGCCACCGACGCGGTGTGTCCCCATCGGGGTGGTCCCTTGGCCGACGGCCAGTTCGATCTCGGCGCTGTGGTGTGCCCACTCCACCAGTACGCGTTCTCCTTCGGCGACGGCAGCTGCCGAAACGGTGACGTCGGGGCGGTGGGGGTGTACCGGGCCGAGGATCGGGACGGGCAGATCCTGGTGTGGGTCTGAGGCCGGGCAGAACCTCCACGTATAGGGTCCGGCGCGGTCATATGTGCCACGCTGGGGCTAGCCGGTGGGGTTTGTGCCCAGGTTGGCGGGTGACTCCCACCGTTGGGGCTGTCGCAGGTGCTCTCGGCGCCGGGTGATGGCGAGAATCATCGATTCGCACTCCTCCCACTCGTAGACGACCTGTGCGTAGGTGAGTCGCAGTGGAATGTAGTTGAGCGCGTGGGCAACCAGGTCGCGGTGGTGGTCCCGCTCGTACTGGTGCGCACTGAGATGGAAGGCGGCCCCGTCCACCTCGATGATCAACCGGTGTCCCACCAGGAAGTCCACCCGTCCGATGCCGGGGATGGTCACCTGCGGGGTGAGCCCGAGGTTGCGGGCGCGCAACCGCAACCGGACCATCGTCTCGGTGCCGGACTCCGCGCGGTCGGTCTTGTCGAGGAGAGCACGCACGTCGCCCGGACAGTCCCGCAACAACTCGGTGATCTCCTCGAAGGACAGGAGGCGGAGGTTGAGGATCGAATCGAGCATGATCACAATGCTCTCCTCGTCGAGGCACCGGATCGCATGCCGCAGCGCGGTCGGTACGTCGTCGACAGAGCCGTCCTCGGCCTGCGGTCGGCCGTGCTGTCGGCAGAAGCGAGTCTTCGAGGTCCGGTGGGCGGTCTCGGTGGCACGGACGTGGGTGGTATTGCGGCATGTTTCGGGGATCCACACGCCGCGCAGGGCGAGGGCAGACACGCAGCTGAGGACTCCACCGGCGCTCACCGCCTGCACCACCAGGTGATGGGCGGAGTCGGTGGCGTACCAGCCGCGGCGCACCGGGCGCAGCGTGCCGGCACGTACGGCCTGTCGGAGTTCGGCGCGGGTCATCCCGGCGGCCTGCAGGATTCGCCAGGAGGCCACGCCGTGGCCGCGGGCGAGGGCGGATCGAACGTGCGGGTCCATACCGCCGACCGTGGCAGGTTCCCGGCCGCAGGTCCGAAGTCGATGCACATGACATGTGCCGTTGTGGATAGCCGGGACCGGTCGGTGAGTGCCGGCACTACGATCGTTGGGCACAAACCACACGGATACGCCTCGGCGCGTCGGAATTTCGCATGCCGAGGTCTATCTGTGGAGGTTGTGCCCGCAAGTGTCAGTACACGTCCCGCACGTACCGCTTGTCTGCGGCCAGCGCCTTGACGTAGGCTTCCGCGCTCTTGGGTGACAGCCGGCCATGCTGGGCCACAATGCCTTTCAGGGCCGCATCGACGTCCTTGGCCATCCGTGCCGCGTCGCCGCAGACGTAGACGTGGGCCCCGTCGTGGAGCCAGCGATAGAGTTCTTCGCCGTGTTCACGCATGCGGTCCTGTACGTAGATCTTGCGGTCCTGGTCGCGGGAGAAGGCGACGTCGAGGCGGGTGAGCAGGCCGTCGGAGAGCATGGTGGTGAGCTCATCGCGGTAGTAGAAGTCGGTGGCCGAGTACTGTTCGCCGAAGAAGAGCCAGTTGCGGCCGGCGTGACCGAGAGCTTCGCGTTCGCGGAGGAACCCGCGGAACGGGGCGATGCCGGTGCCCGGGCCGATCATGATCATCGGCGTGTCGGGGTCGGCGGGCGGCCGGAAATGCGTTGTCGAGGTGACGAAGACGCCGATGTCGGTGTTCTCGGCATGGTCGGCGAGGAAGGTGGAGCAGACACCAC
Organism: Gordonia bronchialis DSM 43247; assembly: GCF_000024785.1. NCBI lineage: Bacteria > Bacillati > Actinomycetota > Actinomycetes > Mycobacteriales > Gordoniaceae > Gordonia > Gordonia bronchialis. Next base: position 1,463,158 of record NC_013441.1, read on the forward strand.
CGCGTGGTGTGCCGAAGTGGTTGTACCGCACCGTAGACACGGTGAGCTGCACCTCGTCGGGCCGTTCCAGCGGGCTCGACGAGATCGAATACGACCGGGGGAGCAGCGGTTTGATCACGTTCAGCCAGTCCTCGGCCGGTGCGTGCACAGGGTGGTCGGCCAGCACGTCCACCGACTGTCGGCCCCAGGCCCATTCGGTGAGTTGCTGCTTGTTGCCCGCCGCGACCAACGAGTGCAACTCCGACGACCCGGACCGCTCAGCGATGAACTTCACCAGATCTGGTGTGACGCGCGCGAATTCGAGGCGCTCGCGTAGTGCCCGGCGCAGCGGCATCTCGTCGCCGCCGACGGAGACGAGATGCGCCGCATCGAGTTCGGTGATGTCGAGGAACTCGTCGATGAGGGCCGGGTTGTTCAGCGGCCATACATTCAGCGCGTCACCGGCCTGATAGGTCACGGTGTCCGCCGGGAGCCGGAACCCGAAGTTGCGCACATCCTTCTGGGAGCCGTCGCGGTTGAGGCGGAGGTTGCGGGTGAGCGTGGTGACGAGCGGGTTCTTGCGCGAGTAGGAGGGCGCGGTGCGCACCGACGGGGCCGCCGCCGAGTCGGCGGGCTCGCTGACCACGGTGACCCGTTCGGGTGTCGTCGAGCTGCCCGGAGCTCGGGTGCCGAGTCGGGCGATGACCGCTTCGAGCCAGCCGCCCGCGGTGTCCTCGAAATCCGGTTCGCAGTCGGCGCGTTCGACGATACGCCGACCGTCGAGGGCGTCGATGCGTTCGTCCAGTTTCCGTCCGTGCCCGCAGAAGTCGTCGTAGTTGGAGTCGCCGAAGGCGAGGACCGCATACTCGACGCCGGACAGGTCGGGCGCGTCGTCGGCGTTGAGTGCGTCCCAGAAGGCTGCACCGTTGTCGGGTGGATCGCCGTCCCCGGTGGTGGACGTGACGAACAACGTTGTGCCGCGCAATGATCCGATGTCGAGTTCGTCCATGGGTGCCGCCGTGACCGCGGCCCCGGTCGATTTGACCCGCGCGACGCATTCGGTGGCGAACTCCTCGGCGTTGCCCATCTGGGAGGCCCAGGTGATGGTGATGGTGTCGGCCGGTTGCTCGATGGGAATCGGTTCGGACGGCGGAAGCTGCTGTGGCGCACGGGAGAACATGCCGGCCAGAATGCCGGCGGCCCAGACCGCGACGTCGTCGCGCAGGGGAGCGCCGGGCGGGATCGTCGGCACCCCCGGGGTCCCGGCCGCCACGCCGGCGACGATACCGGACAGGTAGCGTCGTTCGGAATCGGTGAGCGATGGCGGTGTGACGTCGGCGATTCCGAAGGCGGAGGCGAGGTCTGCCTGGAGTGTGCCGGCTGTGGTTTCGACACGCGGCTGTCTCGCTTCGCTCGCCAGTCGCGGCTCAACCAACGGTGGGGAGGCTTCGGCGTCGGCGACCTTGGTCAGCGTCACCGCACTCACCTTGAACTCGGGCTGCTGCGAGTCCGGGTCGATGGCGTCAGAGGTGACCGCGTTGATCGCCAGGTGTTCGCCGAAGACGTCGTTCCAGTGAAAGGGCACAAAGCAATTGCCGGGCTGCACCCGGTTGGACACCTTGGCCGGAAGGACGGCATGACCGCGCCGCGAGGCGACCTCCACCCGATCGCCGGTCGCGACGTCCAGGGCGGTGGCGTCGTCGGGGTGGATCTCCACGAACGGTTCTGGGTTCAGCTTGTTCAGGGTGGCGACCTTCCCGGTCTTGGTCATGGTGTGCCACTGATGTGGCAGGCGTCCGGTGTTGAGCAGGAACGGGTAGTCGTCGTCGGGCATCTCGGCGGGGTCGATGTGGGGTCGCGCGAAGAACTGGGCACGCCTGCTGGGTGTGGCGAACGCCAGGCGCGGCACCGAGCCGTCGTCGCGTCGATGCAATTCCTGACTGCGGCCGTCGTTGAGGTACCGGATCGGGTTGCGGTCGTCGGCGCCGGGCGGGCAGGGCCACTGCATCGGGGTTCGGCGCAGTTCGTCGTAGGTGACACCACGCAGGTCGTAACCTGTTCGGGGATTGGCGAATCGGCGGATCTCGTCGAAGATGTCCTCGGCGCAGGAGTAGTCGAAGGCGTCGGCGTAACCCATCTCCGACGCGATGCGGGCGATGATCTGCCAGTCCGGGATGGCCTGTCCGGGGGCGGGCACCGCAGGTTCGAATAGTGTCAGGTTCCGTTCGGAATTGACCATCACGCCGGTTGATTCGGTCCACAGTGCGGCGGGCAGGATCACATCGGCGTACGCGTTGGTCTCGGTGTCGGCGAAGGCGTCCTGGGTGATGACGAGGTCGGCACGTTCGAGGCCCTCGATGACGGTTTTCCGGTTGGCCACCGAGGCAACGGGATTGGTGCAGATGATCCAGCAGGCGCGGATCTCGCCGTCGGCCATGCGGCGGAACATGTCGATGGTGCCCCCGCCGGCGTCGGTGCGGATGGTGCCCGGCGGCACGCCCCAGATGTTCTCCACGAAGGCGCGGTCGTCGTCGGAGGTCACCGAGCGCTGGCCGGGCAGACCCGGTCCCATGTAACCCATCTCGCGTCCGCCCATCGCGTTGGGCTGGCCGGTGAGGGAGAACGGCCCGCTGCCGCGCCGGCAGATCGCGCCGGTGGCGAGGTGAAGGTTGATGAGCGCGTTGGTGTTCCAGGTTCCGTGCGTGGACTGGTTGAGTCCCATTGTCCAGCAACTCATCCAGTTGCGTGCGGTGCCGATCAGTTCGGCGGCCCGACGCAGGTCGTCCTCGGCGACGCCGGTGATCTCGGCGACCGTGCCGGGGAGATACTGCGCGGCGAAGTCGGGCATCTGCTCGAATCCGTCGGTGTACTCGGCGATGAACTCCTCGTCGAGGTGCCCGCCTTCGATCAGCAGGTGCAGCAGTCCGTTGAGCAACGCCAAATCGGTCCCCGAACGCACCTGTAGGTGGAGATCGGCCTTGTCGGCGGTCGCGGTGCGTCGTGGGTCGACAACGATGAGTGTGGCGCCGGACTTGACCCGGTCCATCATGCGCAGGAACAGGATGGGATGGCAGTCGGCCATGTTCGCGCCGATCACGAGGAAGACATCGGCGTGATCGAAGTCCTGATAGGAGCCGGGCGGCCCGTCGGAGCCCAGCGACTGTTTGTACCCGGTACCGGCGCTGGCCATGCACAGCCGCGAGTTCGATTCGATCTGATTGGTGCCGATGAAGCCCTTCGCGAGCTTGTTGGACAGGTACTGCGCTTCCAGCGACATCTGGCCGGACACATAGAGCGCGACCGCATCGGGACCGTGGTCGTCGACGATGCCGCGTAACCGGCGGGCGGTGTCGGTGATGACCTGATCGAGGTCGCCCGGCGCCAACTCGGCGCCCCGCTCGGCCCGCACCCGGGGTGCGTCGAGTCGTCCACCGGCGGCGAGCATCTCCGCCGTCGTCGATCCCTTGGTGCACAGGCGGCCGAAGTTGGTCGGATGGTCGGTGCGGCCGACGGCCTTGCTCACGATCGGCAGACCGGCGTCACCGTCGGTCTCGGGGACGGCGACCTTGAGGACCATGCCGCACCCGACGCCGCAGTAGGCGCACAACGATTCGACGGAGGTGGTGCTCACGCCTCCAAGAGTCCGGAACACATGTTTCGCGGTTCTGCGCTCGCGGTTACGCACCTGTCAACGTGATCTCACAGGGGTGCGCGGCCGCTGTGCGCAGTCGTTTCGGCGTTGCTCAGACACATCTCAGCCGATCCGGTTAAGACTGTAGGCATGCGCATCCTTGTGGTCGACGACGATCGGGCGGTTCGTGAGTCGCTCCGACGGTCGCTGACGTTCAACGGCTATGCGGTCGACACGGCGGGTGACGGTATCGAGGCGCTGGAGAAGATCGTCTCCGACCGTCCAGATGTCGCCATCATGGATGTGATGATGCCGCGCCTCGACGGGCTCGAGGTCTGCCGGCGGCTGCGGTCGGCCGGCGACGACCTGCCGATCCTGGTGCTGACCGCGCGGGACACCGTGTCCGAGCGGGTCAGCGGACTCGACGCCGGCGCCGACGACTATCTCCCCAAACCTTTCGCGCTCGAAGAACTGCTCGCCCGTCTGCGGGCGTTGCTGCGTCGCGCCGTCCCCGACGAGGAGGCCGACTCGGAGACACTGCGCTTCGCCGACCTCTCACTGGATCCGGTGACCCGAGACGTCTCCCGCGGTGATCGGCACATCAGTCTGACGCGCACCGAGTTCGCGCTGCTCGAGATGCTGATGGCCAACCCGCGCCGGGTGCTCTCGCGCAGCCGCATCCTCGAAGAGGTGTGGGGATACGACTTCCCGACCTCCGGCAATGCCCTCGAGGTGTACGTGGGGTATCTGCGCCGCAAGACCGAGGCCGACGGTGAGGACCGGCTCATCCACACGGTGCGCGGCGTCGGATACGTCCTGCGGGAGACCCCGCCGTAGTGGTGACGAGTTCGTAGTGGTTGATCAGGGCAAGCGCCTGTCCGGCTGGTCGATGCGGCGGGCGCTGCGGTCGGGGCGCGACGAGAATCGGGAGATGCGGGCCCCGATCCCGCTGACCCGCGCGGTGTCGTTGCGCACGCGCGTCACCATGCTCTCGGCGACGGTCGTGCTGGTCTCGGTCAGTCTGATGGCCGGTGCCGCGTACTTCGTGGTCTACCGTGCGATGTACAACGAGGTCGACAAGCAACTCGAGAGCCGCGCCGACGGGATGACCGCGCTGGCCAAGACGGGTCTGCTCGACGACCGTCCGGAGTCGTTGGTGGCGGGCACCGTGTTCTCGACCAACATCTCGGTGGCGTTGGTGCGGCCCAACGGGCAGACATATCTGATCGGCGACGTGCCCTTCGAGAACGTCGAACGCGACATCGCCCGATCCAAGGCTTCGCCGGGGAACAACCTGCAGAGTCTGCGGACCGTCCGCAATCAGCGGGTGCTGGCCCGCAAACTCGACGACGGCAACACCCTCATCCTGGCGCAGAGTCTGCTGCACACCGACCGGGTGCTGAAACGTCTGGCGTGGGTGTTGTTCATCGTCGGCTGCGGGGGTGTGGCGTTGGCGGCGCTGGCCGGCACCACGGTGGCCCGGGCCGGATTGCGCCCGGTGGCCCGGCTCACGCGCGCGGCCGAAAGGGTCTCGCGGACAATGGACCTCACGCCGATCCCGGTGTCGGGCAACGACGAGCTGGCGCGGCTGACGGAGAGTTTCAACACGATGCTCGGCGCGCTCGCGACGTCACGGGACCGGCAGGCCCGTCTGGTCGCCGACGCCGGCCACGAACTGCGGACCCCGCTGACCTCACTGCGCACCAACCTCGAGTTGCTCATCGCGGCCAGCGAACCGGGCGCCCCGGCGGTGCCGACCGAGGACATGGTGGAGTTGCGCTCCGACGTGATGGCCCAGATCGAGGAATTGTCCACGCTCGTCGGCGATCTGGTGGATCTGGCCCGCGAGGATGCACCCGAGGTGGTCTACGAGGAGGTGGATCTGGTGCAGATCATCGAGCATGCCCTCGAACGGGTTCGGCGCCGGCGTAGTGACGTCGATTTCCAGACGACGCTGACTCCGTGGTTCGTCTTCGGGGAGGAACACGGTCTGAGCCGGGCGGTGCTCAACGTGCTCGACAACGCCGCCAAGTGGAGCCCGCGCGGACGCTCGGTGATCGTCGAACTCAATCAGGTGGCGATCTCCACGGCCGAATTGACCGTCGCCGACGCCGGTCCGGGTATCCCCGCCGAAGACCGGGAATTGGTGTTTGAGCGGTTTTATCGGTCGACGCAGTCGCGGTCGATGCCCGGTTCGGGTCTGGGACTGGCGATCGTCCGGCAGGTGGTGATGCGCCACGGTGGCTCGGTGCGGGCCGAACAGTCGCAGCTCGGCGGGGCACTCATCCGAATGACATTGCCGGGGCGGGCGACACCGGCGGAACCATCACCACAGGTGGTTCGTCAGTAAGGTGAGCGGCCACGCGGATCCGCTCGCCGTGGATGACTCGCTGTGGCCAGGTACCTGATCACCTAGTGTTGACCGCGGGAGTCCGCCCACCAGGGTGCGACGACCACTTCGGCTGCGTTTGCTGACGTGTCCGGTCATACCGACCGGACCCGAGGAGAAAGAGACTGGCGATGACCACTGGCGGTTCGCAAGATGGCGGTCCGTTCGACGACGACCGGTCCGAGGGTGCGCGACGGCCAGACGCGCATCCGGGTGGGGCGGGCAACGGCGCCGACGCGGATTCCGCGTCGGCGAGCGCTGCCGAGACCTCCGGCTCTGATGCCGCCACCCCGGCCCACGGCCTGGACTACGGTCGGCCCGACGCCGAGCAGTCGCGGCCGGATTCCGGCGCAGCGACCCCAAGCGCGCCGGCGTCGGGCGCGGGTGATCCGGACTCGGCGACGCGCGCGCACGGGACAACCGTGTCCGGGCCGCCCCACGGCTCGCACAGCGCCGGTGGTTACGGCGCGCCGTCGGCTCCGGGTTCTGAACTGCCGGGCGCCGCCAACTACGGATCCCATTCCCGCGGAGCAGGGTTCGGTGCGCCCGGGCAGGGTGACCCGTTTGCCCAGTCGGGTCCCACCGAGGCCTATCGGCCCGGCGCGGGTGGGTTCGGCCAGGCGTCCTACGGGCCGGGGGCGTCGTATCAGCAGCCGCCGTCGAGCTCACCGTTCGGCGCGGGACCCACAGCCGCCTACGGCCAGGGGGCCGGCCAACCTGGCTCGCACCAACCCGGCTACGGACAGCCCGGTCCCACCGAGGCGTATGCCAAGGGCCCGACCGCGCAGATCCCGTCGGCATACAGCCAGCCGGGTTCGACGCACAGCTTCGGGCAGGGCACCGGCAACCAACCGCCGTCGGGGGCATTTCCCGCTGCCGGCACCGGCCAGGGGCCCGGCACGCTGCCTGAGACCCGGACCGAGCCGAAGAAGCGTTCGGGTGCCGGCAAGGCGCTCCTCGCGCTCGGGCTGGTACTGCTCGCGCTGGTGGCCGGCGGGGTCGGTGGCTTCGTCACCGCCAAAGTGACCGACGACGACGTCAAGAACACCGCCGCCAACACTCCGCTCGGTGGTGACAAGAACACCGGTGATGATCCGGTCGCCGCGCCTGCCGGATCTGTGCAGGAGGTGGCCGCCAACGTCCTGCCGTCGGTGGTGTCCATCGACGTCACCGAGGGCAGCACCTCCGGTGAGGGTTCGGGCATCGTGCTCAGCGCCGACGGCATCATCATGACCAACAATCACGTGGTCAGCGCGGGCGGCAGCCGTCCGGCCAGTCAGGTGACGGTGGACTTCTCCGACGGGTCGCGCGCCCCCGCACGTGTCCTGGGTGCCGACCCGATCTCCGATATCGCCGTCATCAAGGTGAATCGGACCGACCTCAAACCGATCAACATCGGCACGTCGGCCAACCTGGCGGTCGGTCAGAACGTGATCGCCATCGGCTCACCCCTGGGCCTGGCCGGAACGGTGACGACCGGCATCATCAGCGCGCTCAACCGGCCGGTTTCCACCTCGCGTGAATCGGGTACCACCTCGGTCATCGACGCCATCCAGACCGACGCTGCCATCAACCCCGGTAACTCCGGCGGTGCGCTGGTGAATGCGCGGGGTTCGCTGATCGGCGTCAACACAGCCATCGCCACCCTCGGCGGGAGCGAGCAGCAGCAGACCGGCAGCATCGGCCTGGGCTTCGCGATCCCCATCGATCAGGCCATCCGCGTCGCGAACCAGCTCAAAGACACCGGCAAGGCCACCCACGCGGGAATCGGCGTGACGGTCCGTCCCAACGCCGACGCCGACTCACCCGGCGCCCTGGTCAACGACGTCACCCCGGGCGGCCCGGCCGCTCAAGCCGGCATCCCCAAGGGTGCGATCATCACCAAGGTGGACAACCGGGTCATCACCTCCGGCGATGCGCTGGTGGCGGCGATCCGCTCGTACGCCCCGGGTGACCGCGTGAATGTGACCTACAGCTACCAGGGCCAGTCGAAGACCGTGCCGGTGACGCTGAGCGAGTTGTCGACGCCCAACTGATCTGCCCCGCCCATGAAGTCCAGCGAGTCTTGAGAAAGGTGCACCAATGACCTCCTCCACTTCCCGAGTTCCCGCCACCGGCGGAACCACGACCACCGCCCGTTACGGCGCTGATGTGGCCGAAGCCGGGGACGTGGATCCGGCCGACATCGTCGCCGCGGACGCGGCGGCGCGCGAGTTCGTCGCCCGCCACACCGATGACGCCGCCGACGAGGTGAACGCCGAGGTGGGCCGCGCCCTGGTGGTGGTGGTCGACGACGACGCCGCCCACGGCGAGGATCACCGGCTGTTGGGCCCGCTGGTGGGTGAACTGTTGGCCGAGGCCGGTTTCCACGTGGACGCCACCGTGGCGGTCTCCGCCGATGAGGTGGAGATCCGCAACGCGCTGAACACCGCGGTGATCGGCGGCGTCGACCTGGTCCTGTCGGTGGGCGGTGTGGGCGTGGGTGCCCGCGACGTCACTCCGGAGGCCACCGAACCCTTGCTGGATCGTCGGCTGCAGGGCATCGAGGAGGCTGTCCGGAGCTCCGGTCTGGCCGCCGGCGCCACCGACGGTGGGCTCTCCCGCGGCCTCGCCGGCATCTCCGGTCAGACCCTGGTGGTCAATATCGCGAACTCGCGGGCAGCGGTCCGCGACGGCATGGCCACGGTCGCGCCGCTGGCCAAGTTCGTGATCGAGAAGATCAGCGAGTTCTGAGGCGTCTCCCACGTTGCCTGAGGAGCTCTAGCGACGAGCCACGAAGGCCCCGGCAACCACCCGCGCACCCACTCCGTCCCGTCCTGGTCAGCCAGCGGAATATTGCGGAAAACCCATGCACGATTCAACGAGCGGGCGTAAGGGGTGAACAGTGGGTGAAGACTCGATGACCCAGAACTCCGACGACGGCCAAAAACCCGCCGTGAACTGTGACGCTGACGATAGTTTGCGGCGCGGGAAGCGTCGTCGAATGCGCGACGAGATCTTTGGAGACGAACTCCCGGAGACCACCTCGGACGAACGTGACGAAGATCACAGTGGGCGCTCACGGGGCTGGTACGAATCACAGCGTCCCCCGCATTACGAATGACGCATATATGTGCGGACATACCCGCATCAGCGTGTTTTCCTTTCGTTAACATTCTCAGGTTCGCCTATGCGGGATGTGAGATTCACGATCGCGAGTCTCAGGGTTCCAACACGCGTGATTCCTCCTGTTGCCGGTGTTGATATCGCTCCGATAACGTTCGCCCCGACAACGCTCGGTGCCCAAAGGTGGGGACCCGGGGGGAGTTCTGCGATCTGTCGCGAGTGACGACGCAGCAGTGACCAGAGTTCACGGATTCTTACTGTCTGGTAAGCCATGCGTAAGACACGGCTTAGCGCATACTGTGAGAGTCCGGGGACGACCGAGGGTCAATCTTGCGGGTACGCGTGTGCCCGCGGGAAGTACAGCCGAATCCTGTGAGAGGGAACGAATGAGCAAGTTCAGCAAGCTCGGACTGCGCCGGGTAGTCGGCGCAGCCGCCATCGCGTCGGTGGCGGCCCTGGGCCTGGCCGGCATGGGGGCGGGCGACGCCGCCGCAGCAAAATTGCCGAATGGCTACAAGAAGGCCACCGGCATCGACGGTGAGGTCGTGCAGACCTGGCGCACCAATGAGAGCGCCTATGCGATCGGCACCGTCGCGAACAACCCAGCGGCGCGCGGTTTCGTGCTCTCGGGCACGTACCAGACCAAAGCGTCAGGCGGTGTCAACGGCAACCTTGCCGTGAAGTACATCATCGGCTGCCAGGTGAACGTCGAGGGTATCCAGCTCGGTCTCGGTGGCGCACTCACGTTCGGACTGGAGAACATCGTGTCCGGATCGCTGACGATTCCGTTGTCGCCAGGGCAGGTGGCCGTGGTCGACATCACCGACAAGGACTTCAAGGCTGATAAGCCGCTGAGCATCCAGCTTTCCCAGCTCTCCTTCAACCTCAATGGCTGCGGAGGATTCGCGTCGGCCCGTTCGGCGGTTAAGGTGATTGCGGCCAAGGGCTACAACACCGACGACGGCACCGTCAACGGTGAGGGCACACTCATCCAGTCCACCCTGTACGGCAAGCCCTTCAGCATCAACTGACCGGGCGCAGATAACCAACTCTCGAGCCTTATCTGCCCTGAGCAGATCGATATTCCACGAAGGGGAATCATGAAGAAGAACATCACGCGCCGCGTGGTCGCCGGCGCGGCCATCACCGGCGCAGCCGTGATGGGTGTCGCGACCCTCAGCGACGGTGTCGCGGCAGCGGGTCCGCTGCCGGGTGGCAAGATCACCAAGACGCTTGCCGACGGCACTCCCATCACCGTCACCCTGTTCGACCAGTTTGCGAACCATCAGCGCGCAGTCACCAATGTCCAGACCTCGCGTGAGGTCTGGGTCAGCGGCAAGGTGCGCGTCAACGTGGGCGGCAAGGCTGACGGTGGATCCATCAAGGTGGGTTACGACGTCGGGTGCCAGGTCACATTTGGAGCGGAAGCCGGAGCTTATGGCGGCGTCGACTCCACGAAGGATGGACTCCGACCGAACAGCGATACCGGTATCACCGGCGCGGTCACCCTCGGCCCCGGCCAGGTGAAGACCGTGTGGGTCATCAACACCACCTCGGGTGACAGCACCGCGTACGAGGACTACGAGGTCAACGACTACACCTTCAAGGGCAACAAGGGTGGCGTCGTCTACAGCCAGGAGAAGTTCGGTGTCGATGGTTGCGCCGGTTACGCCTCGGCTCGCCCGCGTATCCAGGTGACCGTCTCGACCGACTCGGTCAAGAGCGTCACCGTGCTCAACGGCAAGCCGTTCAGCCTGGGCTGATCACTCGCTGAGTAGCACTTTCGCCGAAGGGCGGGAATCCGAAAGGGTTTCCGTCCTTCGGCTTTCTCATGCTCCGAGTAGGCGGTCGTCACGGTCGCCCACCACCTTTCGACAAACCCACCACTTGGTCAGCCGGTGGGTTTGATCCGTCCCGGTGTTTCCGGAGGGTTCGTCTCAAGGGAGAATGAAACCTATGGCAGTGGCAGGATCGAAGCGATACTCGGATGAGTTGAAGCGCGACGCGGTGGACATGGTCGAGCAGTTGGTGGCTCAGGGGTCCACCGAGTGGGCGGCGATGGGCAAGACTGCGGATTTGCTCGGAGTCGGCTCGGCGGAGACGGTTCGCCAGTGGGTGCGCAAGGCGCCGTCGGGCGCCGCCAGCGCGCCAGCCAAGGCCGATAGCGAGGAGATTCGACGACTCAAGCGCGAGGTGGCCGAGCTCAAACGAGCGAACGGGATCCTGAAGGCGGCGTCGGCTTTCTTCGCGGCCGAGATCGACCGGCCACACCGCTAATTGTGGAGTTCATCCGCACTCACCAGGGACACCAGGTGGGTGCGGATGGCCTTGTCTGGGGCGTCGATTCGATGTGCGCCGTGCTCTGCGAGCATGGTATCCACATCGCCCCGTCCACTTACTATGATCACATCAACCGCGGGCCGAGCGCCCGCATGTTCGCCGATGCGCAGGTCATCGATGCGATCTTCGCTTTGCGCCGGAAGCGACCGCTGATGCGGGTTCTGGGTTCACGCAAGACATGGATAGTATTGCGCAGCAGTGGTATTGATGTTGCTCGATGCACTGTTGAACGAGTGATGCGGGAGATGGGATGGCATGGCGCGAGTAAGAAGAAGCGAGTGCGTACGACCATCCCTGATGCGGCAGCGTCGCGGCCGGCGGATCTGGTCGACAGACAGTTCTATGCTGCGGCACCAAATCGGTTGTGGGTAGCCGATTTTACCTACTGCCGCACCAAGTCGGGGTGGGCGTACACGGCGTTCGTCATCGATGTGTTCGCCCGCAAGATTGTCGGCTGGAAAGTGGCCTCGGAAATGACAGTGAACCTGGTTACCGATGCCATCAACAACGCGATAGACAACCGAAAGCGTTGCGGTGTAGTTGATTTAACGAGACTCATACACCATTCAGACGCGGGATCGCAGTACACAGCGATTGTGTTCGGGCAGCGGTTGGCCGAGGAAGGCATCGCGGCTTCTATTGGCAGCGTTGGGGATAGCTACGACAACGCGCTCGCGGAGTCGGTGAACTCTGACTACAAGAACGAACTCGTCGACAACCAGCCGCGATTTCACGGCGCGACCGAACTGTCACTGGGCACGGCCGAATGGGTGGCGTTCTACAACCGTGAACGCCCACACAGTTACTGCGACGACCTCACCCCCGACCACGCTGAGCGACTCCATTACGATCACATGCGCACCCTCAATCCGGAGGGGGCACTCACAACCTGAGCTCTCCGGAAAAGCCGGGGTGGATCAGTTTGCCGAAAAGTGGTGGACCAGCCGGAGAACTGGGGGACCGGTGCGGAGTTGCTGTGCGGTCGCTGAATCAGGCCTTCGCGCTTGGTGTTCGGTGGCGCGTCGCGGATAGGCTGCCAGAGTCGATCTCAACAGAGAGCAGAGAGTGAGTGCATGGCCGGGTTGCGGAGGTCTCGCTGGAGTGTGACTCCGGAACCGGATGAGCTCTATGAGACGGAGACCGAGTTCGACGAGTTCGGCGTCGACTCCGATGACGTCGACGGGTACTCGGCGGAGTCGTCGCCCGCTCGGGGCCCTTCGGCCGTCGGTCCGGACGACCTCGCCGAGGACGCCGCCCAGCGTGAGGGTTCCGCGGGTATCGAGGACGACGGCATCACCGGCCGCCCCGATCCGCTCAACGTCATCACCACCATGCGCCGGTTCTCGCCGTTGCTGGTGGGGGAGCGATGGAAGCTCGTGCTGGCCATCGTGCTCTACCTCCTCGAGGTGGGCACCACGGTCATCACCGTGGCGGTCTTTGCCTACATCGTCGAGAACGTACTGGTCGACGGCGATCTCGGCGCACTCACCGAGCCGATGCTGATCTGGGTGGCCGTGTCGTTGATCGGCGCCGTGCTCTCCTATGCGGGGAACGTTCTCGGCGGCGCGGTCACCGAGAAGGTGCTGCTGCGGCTGCGGGATCAGATGTACGCCCATACCCAGCGACTGGCTCCGCACACGCGCTCCCGCTTCGACACCGGCGATCTCATCGCCCGGCACAGCTCTGACGTCGAGGCCATCGACAGCCTGCTCTCGTCGGGCCTCATCTCAGCGGTGGTCGCCATCGTCAGCTTGGTGATCTATGCGGTCGCAGCGTTCGTCACCCAGTGGGATCTGGCCCTGCTCGCGGTGGTTCTCGCTCCGCTGCTGTGGGTGATCGCCCGCTGGTTCGGCGTGGTGGTCAAACGCGCGTCGCGGCGCGAACGCTACGCCAACGGCAAGATCAGCACCCTCATCCAGGAGGGCCTCACCAACTCGCTTGCGATCCAGGCCGACAACCAGGTGGGCCGCGACCGGCTTCGCGTCCTTCGGCAGTCCCGGCGCTGGCGCAATGCCCGTATGTCGGAGATCAAGGCCAACGCCGCCTTCGCCGAAGCCGTCACCATCGCCGAAGTGTTGTGCATGATCGCCGTCCTCGCCTTCGGCGCGTGGCAGATCTCCACCGGACGAGCCACCATCGGGACGCTCATCGCGCTGACCGGTTACCTCGGATACCTGTACCCGCAGATCCAGACGCTCGGTTCGCTCGTCGTCGACGTCACCTCGGCTACCGCGAGCGCCGAACGTGTCGCCCAGGTGCTCGACGCCCCGATGGGCATCGTTGATGCCGACGACCCCGCCCTCGACGACCCGACCGTCGTCGCCGACGCCTCCGACGACGACGCCGCCCGGATGCTGACCGAACCGGTGATGGGTCCCGTCGCGGACACCGCGGCCTTCCGATTCAGTGGCGTCGGCTTCAGCTATCCGGGATCGACGCACCGCGTCCTCGACAACGCCGACCTGACCATCGCCGACGGCGACTTCGTCTCCATCCTGGGCGCCAGCGGTGCGGGCAAGAGCACCCTGACGTACCTACTGCTACGCTTCTACGATCCGGACACCGGATCGATCACGCTGAACGACAACGACATTCGATCACTGGGATTGCCGACGCTGCGAGCCCACATGTCGGTTCTGCCGCAGCAGGTCGCATTGTTCGGCGGCACCGTGGCCGAGAACATCGCCTACGGCCGGCCCGACGCCACCGACGAGCAGATCCGACGCGCGGCCGACTCCGCCGACGCCACCGAGTTCATCGAGCGACTTCCCGGCGGACTCGACGCGCGGCTCGCCGAACGCGGCGCCAACCTCTCCGGCGGGCAACGCCAGCGCATCGCGCTGGCCCGCGCCTTCCTGCGCGACACCCCGCTGCTCATCCTCGACGAACCCACCACCGGCCTCGACGCCAAGACCACCGCCCGCATCATCGAGCCGATGTGCCGTCTCGCAAGGTCCCGCACGACCCTCCTGATCACCCACGACCCACAGGTTGCCGCGCTCGCCGACTACACGGTCGAGGTGGATGACGCGCGGCTCGTGCGCCGCTGATCGGCACCGTCCTCCACACCAGCGGTTCGCCGCACATCGAGACAGACGAGTCCCCGTCGCTCCAGCGACGGGGACTCGTTGTAGGTGGGCTGACGACGCTCAGCTGCCCCACCAGAACGGCGGGCGAGGGCGACGTGGCGGAGGTCCGACAGGGCCGCGACGACGCGGCGGGGGGCCACCGTGACCGCGATGATGCGGCGGGGGTCCGCCGTGGCCGCCAGGTCCGCCGTGGCCGCCAGGTCCACCGGGGCCGTCAGGTCCACCGGGCCTACGGGGTGGGGGTGGGGGCATCTCATTCTCCTTCGTCCGGTGACCGTGTCGGATGACGCCGTCACAGCAGATCGTGCCGATGAATACCGGTACGGAAAGGAACGTAGCCCCGAGATGAGGAGTGCTCAAGGGTGTGAGAGCCGATATCGTCAGATTGGTTCGCTCGAACGGAAGCTCCGGAACATGGTGTGGGACAGCGATTCTGACTGGTCGGCGCAGTGACCTGCGGTTCTGCTGATCGCCTGTGAATGTCCTGCTAATTCAGGCGGGTTCCTGTGAATTCAACTCAGCTCGGTCGGATGACCCACATCGGAGGTGCAGACGCGTGAGCGCGGCCCTGCGTCGGGGGTGCAGGGCCGCGCTCAGTGGTGGTGACCGCCGCGTCCTGGCGATCACCGATCCGGCAGTGGGCTCGCCGGATCAGCTTCCGAAGAAGCCGAGCCACGGCCGACGACGGGGCGCCGGGCGGCGGGGCTGACGGCGACCGTCCGGACGGCCCTGCGGGCCGCCGTCGAAACGGTTACCGGGACGCTGCTGCTGTGGCATGTGACTACCTCCTGTGTTCGTTTGCGCCTTCCGTTGAGAGAAGACGCGGCCCCCTGCGGGCCGGCCGGGAGGGACTGCGTTGTGTCCCGCACCGACTCTGATGAAGGTAGGGAGCCAACCTTGGCGCCCACTGCCGGTCGCGCTGTCAACCCACTGGGAGACCGACCGGCCACATGAAGATCGGCCCCCACCTGCAATCAGGTGAGGGCCGATCTGGTCGGTGGGTCAGCGCGAGTGCCGACCGGGGCCATCCGGTGGGTAGTCGCCCGGATACTGCGTGCCACGAGCCTCGCCGGAGCCCGGAGGCGGGTAGTTGCCGGGGGGCGGGTAGTTACCCGGAGGCGGGTAATTGCCGGGCGGGGGATAGCTACCGGGGGCCGGCTGCGGAGTCGGGAAGGGCGGCTGGCCGATCGGTCCACCCTGTCCACCCTGTCCGCCCGGGCCACCCGGGCCGGACGGGGAAGCGGAGAGCGGACCCGACGGCGGTCCCTGCGGCGCCGACTGGGGCGCCGACGGGGGCTGGGTGCTGATGCGCTGGGTGGTCCCGGCCGCGCCCACGCCGGCGGCCGTTCCGGCCAGCGGGTAGGCCTCACCGCCCGAGGGCGGTCCGGCCGGTTCCGACAAATGATCGGGAAGGTTGTCCTCGGCGTGCTCTTTCGCGGCCGAGCTGCCTTCCGGGTCGAGCAGATCGCGGATCTCGGTGAGCAGCGCGACCTCGGTGACCTCGGATTTCTTGCCGAATCCACCGAGTTCGGCGAGCTTGTTGTACGGCATGATGATCAAGAAATAGACCACCGCGGCGATGATGATGAAATTGATGAATGCGGTGATCACAGCGCCGATATCGACGTAGGTCGACGCCTTGTCGGTGATCTGGAAGCCGAGACCCTTGGCGGCGTCGGTCCCGACCGGGATCGAGTTGATGATCGGTTCGACGATGCCTGTTGTGAAGGCGGTGACGATCGCTGTGAAGGCAGTACCGACGATGACCGCGGTGGCCAACTCGACGACATTGCCCTTGAGTATGAACTCCCTGAATCCCTTGAGCACGGTGCGCGGCCTCTCCTCGGTGTTTCCGCTCTATCTTGTTCTCGGCAATTCGATTGGTTTCGCGACTCTGCGAACTCGGCAATGGCACTACCGAACGCACAAACCCTATCCAGGATCGTAAACCAATCGCACTTTTTCGCCGGAAAGCGTGTTTCGTGTCCCGAGATGTCGTCACCTATTGAGGCGTCGAACTCAGTGCAGAACCACAGCGAGCGGTGCGTCGAGTCCGGCCGCGGCCACCCGATGCGCCGACGCCTCGGCCATCGCCAATAGCACGGGACGCGTCGCCGAACGTGCGGTCAGCCCGCCGCTGCCGGCGTCGCCGGCGGGCAGTGCCACCACCGCACCACGGGCAAGGACTTCGGCTTCCGGGGAGAGCACGTCGACGACGTCGCCGGATCGCAGCAGCGACGTCAGTGTCTCGTCGGCGAGGTGGACCGGGACCAGGCGAGCGTCGTCGAGGCCGGTGAGGTCGGCCGGGAGATGCGCGGTGAGCAGGCGCGCGTCGGTGACGAGCTCACCCACGCGGACGCGGCCGGCCACCGTCCGGCCGAGGCCTTCGGCGGGTGAGACGAGCGCGCCGTCGGGCATCAGCGATGACGGAACGCGCACCACCGTCACGTCCTCTGCGGTCAACGGCTGTCCGGGCCGCAGCTCGTGGACGGCTACCAGGACCGGCTGCTCACCGGTCGTCCGTTGCCCGGCGACTCCCACCGCGACGGCGGCCACCAACAGGACGATCGATGCGCCGCGGCGCACCAGAACCGTGCGGGTCCACCCGGGCCGCAGCGCATAACCGAGGCGGTCACGCCAGCGAGGGGCCAGACCGGTACGACGGGGGAGTGCGGGTGCCATACGGGCACGCTACGTCCGCGTCGACCATCATCCGCGCTGCTCAGCAGGTCTGTCCACAGGGTTGGGCGAGTTTGCGCGAAGTTGTGGTCAGCGATGTCGATTGGGCTCTGAGCGGTGAATCAGGAAGAATGGTTGACGGTGTGCCGGGAAGTCTGGTCGGCCTCCGGCACTGCTGGAGCGACGTCGAATCGACCGTAAGGACTCCGTTGTCACCCCACGATCTTTCCCCGCCGACCCCCTCGGCCCGCCTGCGGCGTTGGGCGGCGCTCGACACCACCAGTGGTGCCCTGCTGCTGGTTTCCGCCGCGATCGCGGTGACCTGGGCCAACTCGCCGTGGCGGGAGAGCTACCACCGGTTGCTCGAGGTGAAGTTCGGTCCGGCGTCGCTGCATCTGCACCTGTCCTTGGGCGAATGGGCCGCCGACGCCTTGCTGGCGATCTTCTTCTTCGTCGTCGGGGTGGAACTCAAACACGAGTTCGTCGCGGGTAGCCTGCGCGAGCCGCGGCTGGCCGGGGTACCGATTGCCGCGGCCGTCGGTGGCATGGTCACGCCTGCCCTGTTCTATGTGATCGTGGTGGCCGTCGGCGACCCCGCCGCACTGCACGGCTGGGCCATCCCGACGGCCACGGACATCGCGTTCGCGCTGGGTGTCCTGGCGATCTTCGGCCGGGGACTACCGCTCGCGCTGCGGACCTTCCTGCTGACGCTCGCCGTCGTTGACGATCTGCTCGGCATCACCGTGATCGCCACCTTCTACACCGAGCACATCGACATCCTCGCGCTAATCGGTGCGATCACCTGCGTCGTCGCCTTCGGCGTGCTGGTGCGTCTGTCGCGGCGGTGGTGGATTGCGCTGTTGCCGCTGGCCCTGGTGGCCTGGGCACTGATGCACGCCTCGGGGGTTCACTCGACCGTCGCCGGTGTACTGCTCGGCTTCACCGTGCCCGCCCTGGCCATCCGCGGTGAATCCCTGCCCCGCACAACCGTGTTCGACGAGGCGATCCGGCCCTACTCGGCGGCGCTTGCGCTGCCGCTGTTCGCGTTCGCGGCGGCCGGGGTGACGGTGATCGGTGGTTCGGGTCTGGTGCAGGCGGCGTCGATCGGCATCGTGGTGGGGCTGGTGGCCGGCAAGGTCGCCGGCGTGCTCGGCGCCACCTGGCTGATGACCCGGTTCACGCCGCTGCGGCTACCGGACTCGATCGGCATCCGCGACCTGCTACCCATCGGCATGCTGACCGGCGTCGGATTCACTGTCGCGCTGCTCATCGCGGAGCTTTCCTTCGACGCCGAGGACGACCCACACGCCGCTGCCGCGAAAGCTGCCATCCTGCTGGGATCGGTCCTATCCGCAGGGCTCGCCGCCGCGCTGCTGCGCTGGGATGCCCGCCTGGCACGCGACGACGACATGAACCGTGACGGTGTCCCCGACGCCGACCGGGATGTCATCGGTGGGTGACCTCGAGCGCGCCTGAGCACCCGTTTAGCACTCGGAATGGATGAGTGCCAAGATCGGTTACACTTGTCAGCGATTCACTGACTTTTCGGAGGTATCGGTGCCCACTTACTCGTATGCGTGCACGGAGTGCGACAACAAGTTCGACATCGTCCAGTCGTTCTCGGACGACTCCCTCACCGAGTGCCCGCAGTGCACGGGCCGGCTGCGCAAGCTCTTCAACACCGTCGGCATCGTGTTCAAGGGCAGCGGCTTCTACCGCACCGACTCCCGGCCCGGCTCGTCGTCGTCGGACACCTCGTCGAGCGACAGCTCCTCGTCCTCGTCGAGCGATTCCTCGTCGAGCACCAAGTCGAGCGATAGCAGCAGCAAGTCGGAGTCCTCGACGTCGTCGACCCCGGCCAAGGCCGCAGCACCCGCCTGAGCGGGACGGCCTTCGCGACTTCGCCCACCACTTTTCTGCACATCCACCACCCAACGGTGTGGTGGATCTGCAGAAGAGTGGTGGGCGAGTTGGTTTCCGCCGTCAGCCCAGCTCCTGGAACCCACCCTCGGGCGTGAGCACCCACCCGACCGGCACGTCCAACGGCCCGGACGGCAGCGAGTCGACGATCTCGTCGTCGTACACGACGGCCACGACGTCGGCGGTCAGACCGGTCAATGTGCGGTCGTAGTAGCCGCCACCCCGCCCGAGCCGCACACCCGACTTGTCCACGGCGAGAGCCGGCACCAGGATCAAGGACGCCGCGCGGATGGCCTCGACGCCGAGTCGTGCGCCGGTCGGTTCCCAGAGTCCCCAGCGGCCGCGCGCCAGTGATTCCTGCCCGTGATAGCGTGCCCAATCCAGTGGCCCCGGTTCACCCGGCGGCACCACCGGGATGAGGACGGTGACGCCGCGGTCGAGCAGCGCGTCGAGCACCGCCAGCGATCCGGGCTCGGAGCCCACGGGCACATAGGCGGCCACCGTGACGTCGTACTCCAGCCGGAACGGCGCCGCATAGATCCACTCGGCCAGGTTTCCCGCTGCCTGTTCGCGGGCGAACGGCGACATCGTGGACCGTCGCTCGATGCACTCGTCCCGTATCCGCTTCTTCAGTGTCCGCAACCCCGTCTACCCCTTGCGTCACAGAATCCATTGGTCTACGACCGGACTGTAGTCGATCGGCCTGCCCGCTGCGCCTGGTACCACATGGAATTCACCCGTTTGAACAGCTTGCGGTGAGATCGCCGACAGGCCGCTGACAGAGTCCTGAATTAGGGTAATGCCATGACCTCTGCTGCACATTCCGACGAGTTCACCGAGTACGAAGCCGTGCCGAACACGCCGCCGATCCCGCGGACCGCGGTGGTCCCGGCCGCCGGTCTGGGTACGCGCTTCCTGCCCGCCACGAAGACGGTGCCCAAAGAGTTGTTGCCCGTCGTCGACACTCCCGGAATCGAGCTGGTGGCCGAGGAGGCCAAGGCCGCCGGCGCCGACCGTCTGCTCATCATCACCTCGCCCGGCAAGGACGGTGTGGTCGCGCACTTCGTCGAGGACCTCGTCCTGGAGAACACCCTCGCCAAGCGCGGCAAGGCCGCGATGCTGGCCAAGGTGCGCAAGGCCCCCTCGTTGCTCGAAGTCGCGTCCGTGGTGCAGGAGAAGCCGCTGGGCCTCGGGCACGCGGTCGGGTGCGTGGAGCAGTACCTCGACGACGATGAGGACGCCATCGCCGTTCTGTTGCCCGACGACCTGGTGCTGCCCGGCGGCGTGCTCGAGGTGATGGCGCGCACCCGGCAGCGTCGCGGCGGATCGGTGCTGTGCGCGATCGAGGTGCCCGGCGACCGGATCAGCGCCTACGGCGTCTTCGACGTCGAGGAACTGCCCGACGCCAACAACCCGAACGTCAAGAAGCTCAAGGGCATGGTGGAGAAGCCCGAGCCGGCCGACGCGCCGTCGAACCTGGCCGCGGCGGGCCGATACATCCTGGACCGCAAGATCTTTGACGCGCTGCGCCGGATCAAGCCGGGCGCCGGTGGCGAATTGCAGCTCACCGACGCCATTGCGCTGCTGATCGAGGAGGGGGAGCCGGTGCACGTCGTCGTGCATCGCGGTACCCGCCACGACCTCGGCAATCCGGGCGGATATCTCAAGGCGGCCGTCGACTTCGCGCTCGACCGCGACGATTACGGCCCCGAACTGCGGGAGTGGCTGACCAAGCGTCTCGCCGAATGACCCCTATGACACCACTGCGCAACCACATGCGTAGCTGCGTGTATCGGCGTGCAGCGGTGTCATCCAGGTCAGCGGGGTGACGGTCCGATGCGCGTCTGCCGAGCGCGCCTGCCGTGAGTAATGCCGGTATCCGGTTACGGTGTCTGTCGTGGTGTATCCGGTGATGTCTGGAGAGCGGTGAGATGCGGTCTGTCGAGGATCATCTGACGCTGGTGACCGCCGCGGCCGTCGCCCCGCGCCCGGTGCGTGTGGCGATCTCGGAGTCTCAGGGACTGATGTGCGCCGAAGAGGTGATCACCGAACTCCCGATGCCCGGCTTCGATCAGGCCGCGATCGACGGTTACGCGGTGCGGGCCGTCGACGTGGCACTCGCGGGCACCATCGCACCCGAGGATGTCGAGGACTTCGACACCGGCGGAGCCGAACTCGTCGACCTCGAACCCAATGAGCCGATGATTGTGTCGCTGCCGGTGGTCGGGGAGGTGG
The DNA here is from genome assembly GCF_000024785.1 of Gordonia bronchialis DSM 43247. Taxonomy (NCBI): domain Bacteria; kingdom Bacillati; phylum Actinomycetota; class Actinomycetes; order Mycobacteriales; family Gordoniaceae; genus Gordonia; species Gordonia bronchialis. Next base: position 1,484,525 of record NC_013441.1, read on the forward strand.
GGCCCGGTGCCCGCACCCCCACCCGGCTGCAGCCGCGGCAGGCCGTCCGTGTCGAAACCGGTGCTCCCATGCCCACTCTCGCCGACGCGGTGGTACCGCTGCGGTGGACCGACGGCGGTGATCAGAAGGTCAAGATCGGTCACGGGGTGGACAGCGGCGACTATGTGCGACGCGTCGGCGACGACGTGCAGCCCGGTGACGTCGCGGTGCGCGCCGGCTCGATCATCGGTCCCGCCCAGGTGGGTCTGCTCGCCGCGGTCGGCCAATCACGGGTGATGGTGCATCCGCGGCCGCGGCTGTCGGTCATCTCGGTGGGCAGCGAACTCGTCGACATCGACCGCACACCCGGGCCCGGACAGATCTATGACGTCAACAGTTATGCCCTGGCCGCCGCTGCCCGCGACGCCGGTGCCGACGTCAACCGCGTCGGCATCGCCGAGCGTGACGCCTCCCGGATGCGGGAAGTGGTTGAGGCGCAACTCATCCGGTCGGAGATCGTGGTGATCTGCGGGGCCATCGGCGGTAGCGCGTCACGCGCGGTCGCCGACGCGCTGGCCGACCTCGGTGAGCTCGAGATTGTCCGGGTGGCCATGCATCCGGGTTCGGTGCAGGGTTTCGGGCGCCTCGGCCGCGACGAGGTCCCGACCTTCCTACTGCCCGCCAACCCGGTGAGCGCGCTGGTGACCTTCGAGGTGATGGTGCGTCCGCTGATCCGCATCGCGCTGGGCAAACGGCAGCCGATGCGCCGGATCATCAAGGCGCGCACCATCGGACCGATCGCGTCGGTGCAGGGCCGCAAGGGGTATCTGCGCGGGCAGTTGATGCGCGATGAACGATCCGGGGACTATCTGGTGCAGGTGCTCGGGGCGTCGCCGACCGGGTCGTCGCATCTGCTTGCCGAGCTCGCCGAGGCCAACTGTCTGATCATGGTGGACGCCGACGTCGAGGAACTCGGCACCGGCGACGAGGTCGACGTGTCGTTCCTGGCGCAACGCGGCTGAATCACCTGCACAGACGGCCCATCGGCCACGGGCACCGTACCCCAGCGAATAAGATCCCATTCTGTGTTCAGGTGGTTGAGCGGCGATCAGGCCAGTCCGGGGTGGCCGGCGACTCTCGGCCCGTTACGCCTGCCCGCGGGTGGCGTGGTCCTGCGGCCGGTCAAGCTGCGCGACGGCAAGACGTGGAGCGAGTTGCGTATCCGGAATCAGAACTCGCTGCTGCCGTGGGAACCCACCGGCGTCGGGAGCTGGGCCGACCGACATCAACCGGGCTCGTGGCCGCCCCTGTTCGCGATCCTCAAATCGGAGGCCAAGCGTGGCACCATCCTGCCGTTCGTGATCGAACTCGACGGCGTCTACGTCGGGCAACTGACCGTGGGGAACATCCAGCGCGGCGCGGTACGCACCGCGTGGATCGGGTACTGGGTGGACGAGGCGCACGCCGGTAAGGGCATCGCGACCGCGGCGGTGGCCCTCGGCGTCGATCACTGCTTCGGTGCGGTGGGCCTGCACCGGCTCGACGCGACGGTCCAGCCGTCGAACATGGCGTCACAGAAAGTGTTGGGCAAGATCGGTTTTCGACGCGAGGGTCTGCTCGAACGCTATATGGACGTCAACAAACGCTGGCGCGATCATCTGCTGTTCGCGCTCACCGTGGAGGAAGTGGTGGGCAGCGCGGTGGAAACGCTGGTGCGATCGGGGCGGGCCAGTCTGCACTGATTGCCGGTATGTTGGGCCGATGGCGCCACTGGAGATCGTCGTCCGGGGACGTGCGCGTGGCCGCTACCGGCCCGAGCGCGCGACACTGCACCTGTCCGTTCAGATCGAGGGTCCGGAGAAGCCCGAGGTCCGCACGCGTGCTGTCGTCGTGCAGTCCGAGCTGATCACCACCCTTGATGGGCTGCGCAACGACGGCGCGCTCACCACCTGGTCGTCGGACTCGATCCGTGTGTACTCCTACCGCCCGCACGATCGGGATGGCCGCCGGCTGGATCCGGTGTACACCACCACGATTGCGCTCGACGCCGAGTTCACCGATTTCGAGCTGCTCTCCGGCTTCATCGACGACTGGTCCGACCGCGACGGCGTGCAGGTGGGACAGATCGCCTGGGACGTCACCGATGACCATCGCCTCGACCACGAGCGGGACCTGCGACGGCAGGCCGTCGAGGACGCGGTCGCGAAGGCGCAGGCCTACGCCGACGCCGTCGGACGCGGGACGGTTGTCGCGACCCAGCTCGCCGATCCGAACATGCTCGCCGAGTCATCTCCCGCGCAACCGATGATGATGCGCGCGATGGTGGGCGACGACGGAGCCGGGCCGCCGTCGCTGGAACTGCGCTCCGACGACATCGAGATCGTCGTCGCGGTGGATGCGCGGTTCGTCGCCGAGTGAGCCGAGTGGTCCGGATAGCTGAGATCGGGGTGTGAACTTCGGGCTTCCCCGGCGCGTCTACGTGGGACGAGCGCTCTCGGGCCATACATTGTGCAGTGATCCCGTGTGACCAGAGTGAAAGAAAGGGAGAGTCGCCATGCCCAACTCTGTTTTGTGGGTCTGCCTCGTCGCGGTCTGGCTCTTCGTGCTGGTCCCGATGGTGATCAAGGGCCGGCCGCAGATGCTGAAGTCCACCGACATCGCCCGCGCCACCCGGCTGCTGCACCGCGGCGGCTCCAAGACCGCCACCCCGCGTCGACGCGTTCCGACCCGGCGTAGCGAGGACGGCTCGTGGTCGCGAAAGACCAAGGAAGAGCGGCTCAAAGCCAAGCTCGCCGACGACTCCGCGGACGTCGAAGACGCCGACGAGAAGACCACTCCGGTTCGCCGCGCCACCACCGAGAAGGTTGAGGCGCCGGTGGTCGAGGCGGCTGACGATGTCGCCGACGACGTCGATGACGCGGTTGTCGACGCCGATCTTGACGACGCAGATCTCGACGATGCCGACTCTGAGGGCGCCGACTCTGGCGATGCCGACTCCGAGTACGACGATGAGGATCTGACCGACGACGCCGAGTACGAGGACGCCGAATACGAAGACTCTGAGTACGAAGACGCGGACTATGAGGACGCCGAGTATGAAGACGAGGACGACGCCGACTACGAGGAAGCCGACTACGAGGAAGCCGCGTACGAGGACGAGGACGACGATCTCGACGAAGACGAGTACGACGGGTATTCGCGTTCGGCCCACGTCGACTCCGACGACGCGCAGGACGTGGAACCCGAGCCGGCGCATGCGCGTGAATCGAGCCGGTCCCGCCGGTCGTCGGGCCGGAGCAGTGCCTACTCGGTGGAGGACGCCGACCGCGATGCGCGTTATCGGGAGCGGCAGCGCGTCACACTCGGCCTGCTGGTCCTGACTCTGCTGGCCGTTGTCGCCGGTGTGGTCTTCGGACTTGGCGGCTGGGTCGCCACCGGTGTGACCGCGATCATGCTGGTCGGCTACCTGTTCTACCTGCGGCGTGCGACCAGGACCGAACAGAAAATCCGGGCCCAGCGCGCGGCCCGTGCCGCACGCACCCGGCGGCAAGAGGCCGAGCGCCGTCGTCGCGAGGCCGAGACTCCCGAATTCGCTTCCGCCCCACCGCCTCCGCGTCTTCGGCGTCCGGGCGGGGCGGTTGTGCTGGAGATCGACGACGAGGACCCCGTCTTCGAGCATCTGCCGCAGTACCAGCGTCGACGCGTCATGCGCGAGGAGCCCGAATACCGTCGCGTCGGGTGAGCATTCCCGGAACGGTCGCCCTCAGTGGTGCCCGAGGAGCGTATTGCCGTCGGAGGCCACTGAGAACGACCGCTCCGGACACCACCAGAGCTATGAGGATGGCTTGTCGTGCGGTCGCACGACGTCGGGATGCGCCACGATCCACGCCCGCCCCTGTTTGACGGCACGCGAAAGCGCAAGGCGCTCACCGACATACAGCGCCGGACCGCCGACCACGGGTATCCAGGTGAGCATCTCGAACGGTTTGCGGGGCTGCGGGCGGCGGTCGAGTTCGTCGGTGATCGCACGCAGTGTCTGAGCCGTGTCCCAGATCGCGCGGGTCATCGACTTGCGTCGCTCCTTGTTTCCGGCGGGCAATGCCGGCGCCGACTCGGCTCCCACCTCGGGGTCGACGAGGTCGCGGCCGCACAAGACGGCCGCGAGGAGCCGCACCTGGTCGGCGCGGTCGGTGACCCCGTACTCGCGGGCGACCGCCACCAACACCATGGCCTGATTGGCGAAGCCGAGAACGGAGGCGACCGGCAGCTTCTTGGTCCACGCCCCGAAGATCCCGGGGAACGCCACCGCGCTGGTGTTGATGGTCCCGATCCGGGTCACCCACCAGCTGGCACGTTTGTTCATCGGCCGCTCCGACCACCCTTTGGTGCCGGGCCAGTCGGCGGCGTCGACGACCTGCGCCAGATGGTGTTTGACCTGGTCGATGCGGGAATCGTGGTCGGCGGCGTCGTGGAAGGTGTGATCCTTCAAGCCCAGCGGATCGCGTTCGGCGAGGGCGTCGAGGACGGGGTTGATCCCGGCCACGGCGTTGTCGAGTACGGATGCGATGGTCTCGTCGGAAAGCTGGGCCACAGAGGTGACCCTATCGGCCCGGACGCGTTTGTGATCGGGCGGGGGAGGGCTGATAAAGTGACACGCGGCCGGTCGAGAGACCGCCCGGGGCTATGGCGCAGTTGGTAGCGCGACTCGTTCGCATCGAGTAGGTCAGGGGTTCGATTCCCCTTAGCTCCACCAGTAAAAGCCCAGTTCAGGGCATGTATTCGGACTCGTCGCGACTACCTCGGAGTCGTCCCGTCCCGCAGTGGTCCCGCAGTAGTTCCGCTCGTGGCCCGGATCTTGGCATCGAGCGCACCGGCCACGAGGTCGAGATCGTCATCGAAGAGATCCGCGTAGGTGTCCAGGGTCATAGACGCCTTGGCGTGGCCAAGCATCCGCTGAACCGCCTTCACGTTGGCCCCGGCCGAGATCGCCAGGGATGCCGCGGTGTGGCGCAGGTCGTGCGGACTCAGCGAGGGGAACGTGTCGTCGGCCCGCTGGCAGCCCTTCACCGCCTTGTCGAACACGCGCGGCCGCCATATCGAGTTCCGCAGCACGCCCCCGCTCTCGGCCGTGAACACCAGGTCATCGCGGCCCTTGCCCGCCATCAACGGCGCGATGGTCTCGGCCAGGACGGCAGGGAAGGGGACCGACCGGCGTTCGTGGGTCTTGGGCGTACCCCAGACCAGGTGACCCCTGACCTCGGTGACCGACCGCGAGACGTCGACCCGGCGGCGCAGCATGTCGAAGTCGGACACGCGCAGCGCTGCCATCTCACCCCATCGCAGACCGGTGTAGGCCAGGAGCTCGACGACCTCGGGACGGAACGTGATCGCCTCGGCCAGCGCCTGCACGTGCGGCACCGACAGGTACGCCCGGTCAGGGTGCGAGCGCCGGGGCAGCTTCACGTTCACGCATGGGTTGGCCGAGATCCGCCGGTCATCGACAGCCAGTTCGCACAGACCGCGGAGAACGCCGACAGCACGCTCGATGGTCGGCACGCCCACGCCCGCCTGCGCCATGTCCGCCACCCATGCCCGCACAGCGGTGACCCGGATGTCGCCGACGGTCACGCCTGCCCACCGGGGCATCACGTGGCAGCAGTAGGCAGTCTCGCGGGACGCGATCGTTTTCTGGCTCAGGTGGCCGGCCTGCGCGGTCCACTCACCCCACAAGGCCGCGACCGTGACCCGACCGGCGCGCTCATGGACGAACCGGCCGGTATTGCGCGCCGTGGTCAGCTCGGACAGGTACGCGGTCGCGTCCGACTTCTTGTCGAACGACTTCGAGTGCTCGCGCGACTCATCGACCCACCGGACAAGCCAGCGCTTGCCCCGGCCGTACTTGGCCGACCGCTCGCCGGTCGCGGTGTGCCAGGCGTCGGTGATCCCTTCCCGCCGGTTGCGGTTCACGAGATGCCGTGCGCAGCGAGGGCGGCAGTGATCCCGTTGCGCAACGCGATCAAGCGCGCCGCGTCGACGTCGATGCCGTTGCATTCGGGGTCGCCGTCGAGCACGGTGATGGTCCACCGGGGCGCGCCGTAGTCGTCGCCGTCACTCGGGTAGGTCTCGGCGATCGTCACGTCGCCGAGGTCCCGCACGCCGGTAACCGAAAACCATTGGCGCTCAATCTCATTCATATCGCTCATCGTTCGTTCCTTCTCTCGGCGGAGGTGCGGATCTCGCGCCCCCGAGGTTCTCAGGCCGGTGTGACAGCCTTGGCGTAGTTGTAGACCGACTGCCGCGAGATCCCGAACTCGCGGGCCAATGCGGCGACCGACTCCCCCGCGTTCAGGTCTAGGCCAGTGCGGCGGCATCCTGACTGGTCAGCACCGCCCGCACGGTCGACGCGTGCCACGTCGCGCCGCCCCGCACGGTCGGGATCCCGGCCGCGGTCAGCTCGGCGGCGATCGCGCGCAGGCTCTTGCCCTCGGCCTTGGCCGCGACGATCCGCGCGGTGACCTCGGCCGGAGTCTCACTCGGCCGTCCCAGACGAACGCCCTGCGCCTTACGAGCAGCCAGTGCAGCCTTGGTGCGATCGCTGATCATCGAGCGTTCGAGTTCGGCGACGCCGCCCATGATCTGGGTCGTGAAGCGCCCTGCGGCGGTCGAGGTGTCAACCGTGCCGTCGACGGCGACCACTGCGCCCGCGGCCGACTCGACCCGGTCGATGACGTCGAGCAGGGCGCGCAGGTTGCGCGCCAGGCGATCACTCTTGGCCACGACGAGAGCGGCGGCCTGGCCCGACTCGACCGCTGCCAGAGCGGCGGCGAGGCCAGGGCGCTTGTCCGCGGCCTTGCCGCCGCTCACGCCCTCGTCGGCGTACTCGGCGACGAGGGTCCATCCACGACGGGCGGCCTCGGCCGCGATGGCGGCGCGTTGGGCGTCGAGACCCGCGCCGCTGTCGGCCTGCTCGGCAGTGGACACGCGGACGTACGAAACGACCGTGTTGGCGGGGGCGGTGCGGCGCTTGCTCATGCCCTCAGTGTACATGAATCGACCGTTTTATGTACACCTACTCGGCCGACAAGGCATCGAGAGCGACGATCGCGCCCTGGAAAGCGGCGTACTCGGTCGGGGTCGCGGTCAACTCGCCCGCGTCGATGGCGGCCAGGACGCGGCGCAGGTGCTCGGCACTCTCGCGGGCCTCGGCCAGGACGTCGCGGTCAGTCATGGCGTTCATCCTCGCCGCCCTCATCCCACCGGGCAACGGTGGCCCGGACGCCCCTGGCCAGCGCGTCGAGCATCGACACGGCAGCCTCGGTGTGCCCGCTTGCGTCGTCGGCCGCGTGCGTCGCGACCCTCGTCAGCCGCTCTATCGCGTTGCTCAGGTCGGAAACCGCACGCGCAGAAGGTAACTCGGTCTCGACCGTCTCGACACCCTCCCGGGTGGCGATGTGTTCTAATCCCTTGTCCCACAACCGTTTACGTATCTCAAGCGCGTCGGTTAAGGCCGCCTCGGCGAGTTCCTGGCGCGCCAGGCGCAACCGCTCGGCCTGGACCTGACCGGCGATCGGCGCAGGCCACCACGACAGGCCCCAGCGGCGCGATGCCCTGGACAGGTCGGGCTGACTGACGCCCAGATGTGCGGCGGCCTGTGTCTGGGACAGGCCACTGTCGCGTAGTCGGCGGGCCTCGGCCTCGTCGGCGTCAGTGACCGCGCGCGCGGATCGAACGGGGTCACGGCTCTCATCTGTCATCGGCGGCACGCCCTGCATTTGTCGCGGTGCCCCGGGTGAAGAGCACCAGGGTTCCGCGCGAGCAACTCCGCACAGCGATCGCAGAATCCGGCCGACAGCGCGGCCTGGAGGTCGGCCACCTGATTCCCGACGCCGGGAATCACGCCGCCATCCTTCCGGAAGATGAGGCTGCGGAGGAGGTCGCCAAAAGCACGCGGGAATCCGAGAACAGCGCCCGGGACGTCCCGCGGCGAGGCCGGGTCGGGACGGAAATACAGGTCGGGCTCGCCGTTGCCACCGAGTACCCAGCCCATCACCGCCTCCGCTCATGCTGACGCTCGCGTAATGCCGACCGCCGAACGATCGAATCAAACTCACCAGCACACCGGAGAGCGCTCACGTAGAGCTTGCGCCGCTCCTCGGGGTCTGATGCCGCGGCGTGCCGGTTGCGCAGTTCTGTGAAGCGTTCAAGTACCTCGGCGGCCTCGTCCTTGCGAGTCACTGCCCGCCCCCGGAGATGTCCCTGAGTGCCGCGCGACGACGGCGACGGCGCTCGTTCGCGCGATCGAACGCGGCGCGACTCGCCGAAGTCTTGCGGTCACGAGCCTTCTCGACCTCGGCGGTCGTGAACCGCTGGCGAGACCGGGCCAGCTCGGCGCGCCCGCTCGGAGCAAGCCGCGAATCAATCACCTTGACGCCGGTTGTCGAGCACGCCGGGCATTCGTCCGTGCCTTCGCGGGCGGTCAGCTCCTCGCCGTCGGGTCCCTGCTCCCGCAAGTTGCCCGCCTTCTCGGCCAACTCTGACTGCGCGACGGCCTCGGCCAGGTCGCCGGCCTGCCGCGCCCTGTGCGCGCGACGCCGAAGAATTGCCTGTTCCACCCCGCTATTCACCGTGTTGGTTGCGAGTTTCGCGCGGTCGATCTGACTCTCGGGAACCTCGGAACCGCAAGCAGGGCAACGTGTTGGGCGCTCCTTGCGGATAATGCTGGATCTCGGCACGCCAGACTTGCCTTTGCGATCACCAAATACTTTGTCGGCTTTACTCATTCGCTTTCTCCTTTGTGTGTTGTTGAAACGGACCGATGAGCCTCGACAGCATCGGCAAGGCGCGAGGCCAGTTCGAGAGCCTCGGCCGCGGTGAAGGCGAACCGCATACCCGAGATCCCGAACCGGATCGGGCAGCGGCCGTCAGTGACGACGACCTCGGGCACCTCGCGACGTGTAGACATCCGGACCAGCATCACGTCGCCCCTTCGGCGATGTCGGCGTGGTGCGCCAGTTCGGTTGCCAGCGCGTATGCCTGGCGCGGCGACAGGTCGGCCACCGGGACCTCGGCGACCTCCAGGACGACGAGGTCCTGAATCGCGTATACGACCACCGCAGGACCGCCCTCGGCGCGGATCGCGACCTCGCGGTCAACCTGCGCCCGATCCCGATCGGCCAGGACGCTACCGATCACGACGCGAGCGACGAGGCAATGCCAACGGGCGGCGATCCATCGGTCGACCCGGTCCAGGCGGCGCTGAAGACGGACGAGTAACAACTCCAGCCTCATGCTGCCCTCCTTGCGTGGTAGAGATCGAGCAGTTCGTAGACGTCGATCTCGCTGAACATGTGTCGGGTGGGGTCGCCGTCGGTCGGGTCGAGGTCCGCGACGATGACCCGGATTGCCGCGGTGAGTGAGGCTCCCCAATTCGCGGACCGGCGATCCTCTCCGAGCGCTGCCGTGCCCGACTTGGCCCAATCGTCGAACGCGACGAAAACGGATTCGGCATGAACGTCGATCCCGCGAGACCACGCTGTGTGCAGCTCGGACCAGTGTGCGCGGTTCGGCGTCCACCTGTCCGGGAGCGGAAGCGGTGACCGTGTCTGTTCGAGCGACCAACCACGCTCGAACCGGGCCGTGACAGCGGACAGTTCTGCCCTCGGTTTCGTATCCGCGTGCCCTGCCGAGGTCGGCGAAGAGCTGTCGTGAGATCCGTTGGCAACGTCAGAGTTCGGCAGGGCACCAGTAGAAAAAGAACCCTGTTCTTCTTTAAGACCCCTGTTATATGTGCGCAACTTCTTGCGCCCTGTAGCGCGCAACTTCTTGCGCCCTGTCGGGGCGGAAATCTGGCGCAGATGAGCTGCCGTGAACTCGTCGTCTGGGAATCCGGGCTCGACGTACTCGCCAACTCGCAGCCGGTACAGACTTGCTCGCTGCGTCCCGTCGGTGCGGTAGCGGCGGACCTGCTGAAGGTAACCCGCGTCGGCAAGCCGCGTGAGGTATCCGTCGATGGATCGCTCGCTCGCGCCGAACTCCTCGGCCATCGTCTCGCGCCGCAAGAAGAACTGTCCCATCGGGTTCCCGATGTAATCGCTTGCCTCACTGGCTGTTTCACCACGATAGGCGTGGCAGGAGAGGTAGCTGTAGAACGCTGCGATTACGTGCGGCAACTCGGCGAAGATTCTCATATCCACGCGCCCCCACATCACCCGGGTATCCTTGGCGGTGTAGACGATCTCTGAACACTCTTCTTGGGGTGTCGCTCTACGTGTGGTGACGCGCCCCCGGTTTCCTCGCCGGGGGCGTCGTCGTGTGCGAGGCCCCTGTCTTCGATCGCGTCACGCGACGACTGGTCGCACACGGGGCGAGAAACAGGCCTGAGAGGCGATCTGACGCCCGTACCAATGCGATCGGTCACCTGATACCCGCCACGTGGTCCGAAGCCGCCAGCGGCCGATATGGCGTCCATCATGCGATCCGTCATCCCGGCGTCGGGCACGCCGTGCTCGACCCTCATGCGACGCCCTCCGCCTGAGCAGCCTCGGCCTGAGCCTCAAGGCCGGCCAGCCACCCGACGATGGCCGACCTGCGCCACAGGCGGCGGCGGCCGACGACGATCGACGGCGGTAGATCGCCCCGGCATTCCAGCGCGCGCAGGGTGCCAATCGGTATGCCGGGCACTAGGTCTCGATGGATCTCCTGATACCCCATGTACGGGTCGAGATCGTCTGACATGTCGTTCGTTCCTCACCGATGTGTCCGCCCGGCCCCCGTGTCGGGACCGGGCCATCATCGGCGGCGCGTCGTGGTCATGTAGACCACAGTACCAGCGATGACCAGCACTACCAACGCGGAAACACTCTGTGCGGCAAGTGTATCCATTATCTCACACGCTGCCCGTCGCCGGATCGTGGCCCGCCCTCAAGGCCGACAATCCGACCCAACAAGGCGTCCCGCAGTGGTCCCGCAGTGGTCCCGCAGGACGACCAACACAAGGCGATGGATCATGTCGCAACCAACGCAACCAACGAAATGCGATTAGCCTGCGCCACAGTTGTATTGGAACGAAAACATGCCCTGAACTGGTACGGGTGAAATCGGCACGAATCGCGTTCGCATCGAGTAGGTCAGGGGTTCGATTCCCCTTAGCTCCACCAAAGTGTTCTTACTCGAACCGGTGCCCGAAAGGATGTCGGCGAGGGAGAGAGCCAAATCAGAAGAAGAGTCGTCACCCGTACGCTTCGAGGCCCCCGCCAGGGGGTCTCGGTTTGCGTTTGCGGCATCGGTGGTCGCTTGTGCTCTCGTGGTGAGTGCGTGTGCAGCGTGGAAGTCTGCGAACGGCGGGTTCTGTCGGCTTCCCTGAACGCCGTGCTCGTCGATGTAGAAGTACTGGTAGAAGGTTTGGTTGAGGTTGCGTCGAACGGTGTCGTTTCCGTCTCGGTAGAAGGTGTCGGGGTGCGATACGAGGTCGAGGGCGTCGAGGAGCACTCCTGCGCCGACGGCGATCTCGGCGGCAGCGTTGGCCAGCCCGGCTTCCGCAGCCGCGCGATCCGTCTGAATCTTGCGGAGTTTGGCCCTGACCTTTGCTTGTGGGATGCCGTCATCAGCGAGGAGATCAAGCAGGCGGTCCTCCTTGCCGTCCAGTTCCTTGATCTTGCGGTTCAGGGCTGCGTGGAGCTCGGTAACGCTACGTTGCTCGTCTGCCACGGCGTCCTCAAGCAGTCTGCGCACCTCAGCGACGAAGGAGGCTGGCAACGCCAGCGTCAGGTAGTGGTCAGCGATGGCCTGTTCGACTCCATCGGCGGGCAGGTGCGGCAGGTCACAGATGCCGTCCTGCCGCCCTCGCCACATGAAGTACGCGTAGCGCCTGCCCGAACGGCCTCGGGCTTCGGTGTAGATGAGCCGTGTCATTCGTCCGTTATGTTCGCACCGAGCACAGAACAGTGCCCCCTTGAGGTAGTGCTGCAGTACACGATCGCGCTGGCCGCTCTTGCTGCGGAAATCAGCGACTTCTTGAACCCGGTCGAACAACTCCTGATCGACGATGGGCTCGTGTCGGCCTTTGAACACATCCCCTTTGTAGTTGATGTAGCCGAGGTAGTATTGGTCTCGCAGCATCCGGTGTAGCGATTTGAACGTCATGGGGCGTTCGGGATATTTCGGGGTTGCGCGTGTGGTCAGGCCGAGATCGGCCATGGTCGATTCGAGGCGTTCCAGACCGTAGTCGCCGGTGGCGTATAGCTCGAATGCCTTGCGGATGAGCGGTGCCCGTTTGGGGTCAAGTTCAACGGTGTTGATCTGCCGACCTTCGTGCTCGATGCGGACGTTGCGGTAGCCGATCGGCGCTTTGCCCGTTGTGCCGCCGTTGGTTGCTTTGTGTTGCAGCTTGATGCGGATGTCTTCGCCGTTCTGCCTGTTTTGGATATCGTTAAAGATGTCGGTGACTGCCTCCATGGCATCGGCAAAGACGCCGTCACCGAAATCCTCGCGCGCGGAAACCAGTCTTACGTGCAACTTGTCCAGTAGTCGCTTGGTGATCGCGGCGTCGATGTAGTTACGGAAGGCGCGGGATCGTGCGTACACGATGACGTAGCGCACGTCCGGGTTCTCACGAAGGAAGGTCAGCATGTCCTGAAAGACTTGCCGCTTCTCGATCGTGGAAGCCGAGACACCGGGTTCCACAAACTCACGCGCGACCGCTGCGCCGATGCCGTCCGCTTTGCGGGTTGCAACCTCGCGCTGGGTTGCGATGGAATTTCCATCGCGATCGATGTCGATGGCTGTGTCCATCTGTTTCTTGCTTGATACGCGTAGGTAGAGCACGGCCTTGTCGGGTTCGTTTGATTCCGTCGCGTAGGTCATGGCTCAGTACTCCTGTGGTGCGCAGGGGCATTGGGGGCAGTGGTTGGTGCGCTGCGGGCACGGATCAGCGATGGTTCCGGCGTGGTGACAGCCGCGGGAGTGTTGTGCTGGCGGTGTGCGGAGGCTGTCGATGTAGCGTTGGGCGTTCTCGACTACGGGTTTGGGGAGATCGGCATATTTGGTGTGGAGGTAGGTGTCGATGTCGGGGAGGTCGTCGGCGGTGAGCCAGCCGACGGTGGTGAATAGTTCCATGGGTTTGATTCCGAGCACTTTGGCGATGGCGATGAGGCTTTCGACGCGAGGTTTGGCGATCATGCCCTGCTCGATGCGCCACACGGTGCCGGTGTCGACGCCTGCGCGTCGGGCGACTTCGTTGACGCTCAAGTTCTGCTCGTTGCGCTTGGTGGTGAGCAGATTGATGAGTTTTACGGTTTGATCTGGCGTCATGGTTATTGCATCCCCTTGTATCACCCATTGTATAATGGACCATTGATCAAAATCAATGGATAAATACAATCCCACACCGCGATTATTTGCAATTTCGATATGTTCTATTGCATTTCCGCGAATATGCCCTTCTTGGCGACTAGTACTGCGTGTGTCAGCTGTTGGCATTGAATATCCAGACTCCGCCGTCGGGGTTGGTGATAGTGGCGATATCGCCTGATGCTTCGAGGTCGCAGGCGATGGCCGCATAGTCGATGTGGGTGTACTGCTGCACATACTCGGGGAGCTTGGCCAGCTCGGCGATGTAGCCGAGATCGTCGGCCATCTGCTCGGCGTAGTCGGTGACGGAGCCATAGTGGCCGAGATAGTCCTCGTTGAAGGCGTCAGCCTCGGAATCGGGATCGATGTCGTCGAGGTCACCGTCGAGGGTTTCGACCCAGGCGGCGTAGGCGTAGCCATGCTCGGCGATGCCGCGCGCGATACGGGAAATCTGTTCGATGGAGTCGTATTCGCCGACGCGCCAGTGTCCGAACTGGTCGTAGTCGTGCATAGCGAACTCTTCGGCGCCGGGCTCTGGCGAGCGTGCCAGCATGGCGGCGATATCAGCGTGGATGTCGTCAGGGTTGCGGGCGGCGTCGAGCCAGACACCGTGCAGCCGTCCGTTGACATAGTCAGCGAGGCTGGCGACATAGATCGCTGGCCTCGGTGACGGCTCAGCCTCGTGCTGCCGTTCCGTATCCGGGGTTGTTGGTCGTGGTTCGTGGTGTGAGTCATGCATTCTCACCTCCTTTCGTGTTCGTGATGGGTGTTGTTGGGCCGGGCGGGAAGCGGAGAGTCGATGTGACTCGATCCGTTTCCCCGCCCGTACCCTGGATGCACCCCGTGGTGGGGTGCTGTATCTACGGCCGTCGGTCCGGCACGGTCATGATGCGGTATCGCCTCCCTTGGTGCTCCGGCGTGTACGAGACGTGCCGGTGGTGGTGGGTTCGCCCCGGTCGGCGAACAAGGTGGCGATGGCCTGCTGGCGGGCCGCGGCTTCGCGTTCGATGTCGGCGCGCGCTTGGGCGGCTTTGCCGGCCAGTTCCGGATCGTCTTTGGCGCGGGCGATGTGCTCGGCGATGGCGATCTGGATTTCATCGGTGATGGTGCCGTCACGTAGCTGGGCGATGAAGCTCAGCTGCGCATGGACGTCATGCTTGAGTTTGATGCCAAGGGTTTTGACGCCTCGCATCGACTCGTCGGGTGTAGACATTGCGACCTCCTCGGTGCGCTGCGGCCGGTAATCACGAACTGTGGTTACGGGGACGGCCGCATGACACCGACGAGGCACGACCGGGGTCATGCGGCGGACCTTTCCGGTGGTGGCGGCAATCGGTGCCGTCGTGCCGTCGCGATCCGGTCCCGTGCCGCGGCGGCGAAGTCTGGGTTGAGTTCGATGCCGTACCAGTCACGTTTCAGGTTCTCGGCGGCAATAGCGGTGGTGCCGCTGCCCATGAACGGGTCGAGCACCAGTCCGGGCTCGTGATCGGCGTTACATTGGCAGGTTGGGGTGATAGCGGCGCGGGTGGCTGTTCCGCCGAGAGCCCGTATCACTCTGCGGGTCCACGGGCGTCGGCAGCGGGTGCAGCGGGCTTCGGGGCAACCGGCGGCGATCATGCGCTCGGCGAGCCGCAGCGGGAAGATCGCATGGTGGGCGCCTCGGTAGCCGCCCGGCGTGATCGTCCAAACATCACCGGGGTTCTTGCCTAGCGGATGCCCAGCTCTCCCTTGGGCTTTGAGTGTCTGCAATCCGGTGGCAGCCATGCCGTTCGGCCCGCGCCACGCCTCACGCGTCGTCGCTTGCCCCTCATCATTTGCGCGAGTTGAGCTTCGTGCGGTTCGCAGAGGTTCGCGGATGGCGTCGAGGTCGAAAAAGTAGTGCGGTTGTCTGGCGAGCACGTAGATGACTTCGTAGGTGCAGTTGAGCCGGTCGCGGACACTCGAGGGGACGGGATTGGGTTTGGCCCAGACAATTTTGTTGCGGATGAGCCAGCCGTCATGGTGCAGGCGCAGCGCCAGGCGTTCGGGTGCCATCAGCAGGCTTTTGCGCGCCGCGCCCTGGGAGGCGTGACCGGAGTACGTGTCGCCGACGTTGAGCCAGAACGTGCCGGTCGGCACCAAGATCCGCCCGGCCTGTTCGCTGATGGCCGCCAAGTTGTCCACACACTGGTCGACGTGGCTTTCGAGGCCGAGCTGGCCGTCAGCGTTGTAGTCTCGTAGCCGGAAGTACGGCGGACTGGCGACGACGCAGTCGATTGAGCTGTCCGGTAGTTCCTGGAGGCGCGTCAGCGCGTCACCGATGACAATCCGATTCCGCCGTATTTGTTGGCTGCTCATACCGCTCCTCCCTGCTCGATGAGCGACACCAAGTCGTCGGGCGCGATGATCCGAAACAGTGCGCTGGGAAGCCTGCGGTCGGCCGCAATGCCCTCGGCAAGAGCGTGGCGACGGCGCGCAGCCTTCTGCGGGTTTGAGTGGGTCATCGACCAGACGACGAGCGGGAACCCGCCGTGGCGGTCTTGCTCGATCCCGGTCTGCCGATAGGCCTCGTACTCACGGCACTTGGTGAGCAGCGTTGGAATATGTTCGCTGCCCAGGTCGATCTCGATGAGCCAGGCGGTCACGTGGTCGTCATCGCTGGCGGTTTCGGCGAACAGATCGGGCTTGAGTGTTCGTCGCGCCGCTCCGATGCCGGTGTAGGTGCGCCACGAGCCGGGTTCGACCGCACCGTCCGCGAGTTCAAATCGGCCTGTCCGACTGGCCACCGTGAGCGCGATATGGGCATCAGCGATGGCCAGCCGGTGGTCGACGAATCGGGTAGTCGGCTCGTACCGCAGCCGGCTACTGCCACGCCGTGCACCGGTCAGGAGTCGGTCCCCGGCTACGCCGACGTGGTAGATGAAGCCACGCGATCCGGCACGGGCACCGCCGATGCGGCGATCGAGAGTGTCGAGCACACGCAAACCTCGGAGTCGGGCGAGAATGCGGCGGGTGACACGGCCACGCGCGTCCGCCGCAACGGAAGCGACGTGCAGCGTTTCGATCTGCCGGGCGGTCATGAACCGGTGTTCGTCGACCGATCGGAGGATAGCCATGTCTCGGTCGCTGAGACGGTCACGGATACGGTCGACGGCAGCGCCAGATAGCCGGCGCAAGGTGTCCGGTGCGGGCGTTGTGGTGCCCTGTGGGGCACCACTATTCCCTGACGGTAGGGATACGGATTGCGGATCTGCCAGGGGCGATACAGGTGATACGGACGACACGATCGGACCAGCGAACGGATCACCGTTCGCCGCCCCGCCCGACCCGATTTTCGGCCCGTTCATGCGCGCCTCCGTCGACGCGGCCCACCGATATCCTCGGTGCCATCAGCGGTGGCGGCGCCGTCGAGGAGTGCGGTGAAGCTGGCCTCGATTTCGGTGACGGGACGGCCATAGCGCTCGCGGCTGCGACGGCGAATGTCGGCCGGGTCGCTGGTCGGTGCAGGTGATGGTTTGGTAGTTCCGGATGCCCAGGGCTGCACGGTGTTGTCGCGGACGAGGCTGGCGTAGACGTGATGGGCCGGCAGTGAGGTGAAGTCTTCGACGGCGAGCACACTTTGGCCGGCGGTCATGTCTTTGGCATCACCGGCCTGGAGTTGGAACGTGATCCGGGAACGTGCGTTGTTGCGGAAGGCGTCGAGCATCGCCGGTGGCAGTTGCTTCTCGAACTGATGCGCGAGGTGAAACCCGGCGCGCAGCGACCTGGCTGTGGCGAGGGCGTCGCCGAGGTCGGTGGGGATACCGCGGATGTAGTCCTGGGCTTCGTCGATGTAGACCATGACCGGATCGCGGTCGGATTCGGGAACCGTGACCCGTTCGCGGATGGCCTGCCACAGCTCGGCAATCACGATGGCTCCGAGGAGCTGCGCATTTTCCGGGCCGAGTGCTCCCTTTTGGAGCGGCACCAGCAGTACCTTTTTCTCGGTCAGCACCTGGCGAACGTTGAAGTTCGGGTGTTGCTGGCCGAGCACATTGCGAAGCGGGTGATTCAGCAGTGGCCGCAACTTGTTACTCAAGGGGGCGATGGTGGTTGCGGCGGCCTCGGGTGAGAGGCTGTCGAACCATTGCCAGAACGGGCCGGAGGCGAACGGATCGGACTGCATCACCCCATGCGTCATCCGACGACGGAAACCGGGATTGGTCAGCAGAAGCGGCAGCATCACCAAGCTGGCGTCATCACGACGGGCCAGCAGATCGAGGCAGTTACGCAGAATGTCGGCCGAGCGCGGCCCGAGCCCGTCACCCCAGATAGCTTTAAGCGTGCCGAACAGAGCGTCGGCTACCACTTCGGGCGGGCGACCGTGCCGATGTGCCGGGTCGAGCGGATTGATACCGACCGGTGCCTTGCCGAACGGATCGAGCACAGCGATGTCGCCCTGGCGCTTCTCCGGGATGCCTGTCAGCAGATCGGTGATCAGGTCTTTGGGCTCGATCACCACCAGCGGTCTGTCAGCCTCGAGGTCCTGGAGGATCAGGTTCAGCAGCAACGTTGACTTGCCGACACCGTTCGGTCCGATCACCCAGGTGTGGCGCAGCGCATCGGTCACGTTGTAACCGATCGTGCCGTCCGTGCCGGGGGCACTGGCGTCAGCAACGACCCGCTGCCCGGTTTGTAGCGCGGTGCTCGGCCGCACCGGCCGCGGATGTCGCGGTGGTTGACCGGGAAACTGTTCGTCGCGATCAGCGATCGGCCAGCCCGACAGCCGAGCGACTTCGGTCACCGTCAACCGCTGCGACGGGGTGAACATCGACCACGCGGCACGCGGCATGTTGACCCGGTCCGGCTTTTCACGGCGCAGCATCACCCGCACATCCGGCGACTCGGTCGTCCCGATGGCTGCCGCCAGGCCGGTCAGTAGCACTTTGCGACGTTCGGCGCTCGCCGCCTCGACCCCGAGCCGCACGGCAGCGGTGAACGCATGCTGGCCAAGTTTCTGCTGCAACGCCGCCTGCGCTCCGGGCCGGGTATCCGAGAGGACACCATGCAGCAGCTTGGATACGACCGGTTGGTCACCACGAGTCAGTTGACGGGGAGCGCTCGTCGGGTGGTGGCGCGGGCCGAGCACGATCTGAATCGTCAGCCGCTCACCCTTCCCCACCGCGGTGAGCGCATGCAGGATAGAACGGTGTGAGGCCACCGCGTCGACGGGCTCAAGCTGGCGCATGGTGGTGCTGAGCTGAATACGGCGTGCGGTGCTGATGCGGCCCCGATCACTCGGATCGAAGCTGGTCACGATGGCGCCATCGACCAGCTGCTCAACGGCCCGGCGAACGGCCACCCGGTGCCGGAGCTGCGAGCCGATCAGGTACTCCACACCCGTCACATCGGCACGGGCTTCCAAGATCAGCTGCGGCGCATGGGTACGCGAGGCGAAATGCCGCAGCAACCCAAACGCAGCAGCATTCGTAAACGTCTGCGGCCAAAACGGTTGCTGCCACACCAGCGATCCCGCCGACACAGGGTCCTCACTTTGACGATCCAAATCGTCAGTCATCGGCGCCAGTGTCCTTCTCCGTGTCGGGCTTACCGGTGGCCGGCGGCGCCGCGGTCTGGCCGTCGCCATGCTTCATGGCCTCGTCGATCTCGGCAGTCGCCTCGGCCTCCGTCAGCGCCATCGCAATGACCGCCCGACTGAGCTTGCGCAGATCCGGCGGATCACGACGCACACCCCGCACCACGATCTGCCGATCGCCCTTCGGGGCACCGCGAGCACCCCGCCGATAGTTTTGTCGTCCTGTTTTCGACATAGGTATCCTCCAATCTGAATTACGCGATAAAAGAATGGGACGCATTGAATTCGTGCAATCCGCAGGACATTGTGTATTGAATTAAATCAATAAACAAGAGTTGCGGGATGGTAGTCGATCCTGCTTTACCTCAACAAACAGAGGTCAAAGAACAGTATTTCGATAAATGTGAAATTGACAACGACTGCCCGTTACGGCGATTCTGGGCGCGGGACTAGCGCGACAGTAGCCACCGCTCGACGGACAGTCGATGGAAACCATCTCACCAGCCACGAAAGCGCCGATAAACCAGCGCGCCTCCGCCACCGACAATCACGACGGTGGCCAGCGTGATGCACAGCGGCACCCAGATCTCCCGCAGAATGTAGACCGCACCGTAGAGCGCCATCGCGGCGACCAGGACAGTCACGCAGATATTCAGCAGCCGGCTGGCGAGACCGCCAGGGTCGTCACTCACGACGACTCCCGGCGGATCTCGCGCAAGATGCCTTGCTCGAACCCGTAGCGCTGGCACTCCAGGTCGAACAGCTCTTGATCGGACGGAAACCGGCGCGCCACCGCGTTGATGATCACCTGGCCGAGCGTGTCGGCTTTGAGGAAGGCATATTCCAGGCTGTCTCGGGCGAACCCGGCCCGTTCGAGCTCCGACAGGTGTCGAAGCGCCAGTTCATACTCATCGGGCAACGAAAAGCTCAGCCCCAGCTCCACATGCGCTATATCGTGAACGAACTGCCAGGCGAAGTTGAACTCCGGGGACATCAGGATCACCGTGGATGAGTTCTCCGACGACACCGACAGTGGGTCGCCGGTCTCCTGGGAATTGACGTAGGCGGCACACAAGTCCGGATACGTTGACGGCGCGTCGGGCTGCGGTATCCAGGCGAAACCACATTCCTGCACTCTCGTTGCAGCGGCGGTGAAGACCCACCGCGTCAACCTCCGCCTGGCCTGATCGATCTCCTCAGTTGAGACGTAGTTGGCCTGCCGATCATCCAGCGGCATGGCGTGCTGGGAGACGACGTCTGTCATCTCGGGCCAGCCTGCCGTCGCTGTGCGATATCTGTCATCTGCTGGATCGCTGACGTCGTCAGCCGGTTGATCCGGGCCTCAGCCAGTCGGCGTTCCCGATTGATGCGGGCAACCTCCAACTGCCGATCGGACTCGTCGCAGACGCTGAGCACGAAGCCAGCGAGGAACAGCACCGCCAGAATCGCGGCTACCAGCACGAGGCCGACGAGAAGTCCGGTCATCGTCGGTTCACCGCCCGACCAGTACCCGCGACGATCTGACCGACACCCACGACGGTCATCGTCTTGATGAAGTCCAGGTCGCCGGATGCAGCTGGTGCCGCGAGGGCGAGTTGTTGCTGCACTTGCGATACCAGGGCCACCTGCTGCATGGCATAGGCGCCGGTGCGAGCAACGGCATCGACCTTAACCTGCTGAATCTCGCCAGCGGCAGCAATCCTGGCTGTCGTGATGTCGGTGCCCTGGTCGATGGCTGCGAGGTCGCGGGCGGTTTGGCGGGCCAGCCGGCCACCGGCAGATGATCGGTTTGGGAGGCTGGACGGCGTGTAGGGCTCGATGGACGACATTGGAAGACTCCTTCTGGTCGGTGCGAATGTGCTGGTCACGACGCTAGGGGTCACGTGGAGGTATAACGAGCGGCAAAGTTGGGGGCAAAGTTGGCGGCCAGATGCGCCCAAACGTGTCAGCGCGTGAATATTGGTTCTATGACCACACGTCCCGTCAGCGATTTGCACCGAGCCATCGACTCATTCGGCCGTAAGGCGCGCCAGCTTTCGGTCGCGCGCTTGCTGGAGTTCGACGGAATCATCGTCAGCTTGCGGCCTGAGCTTCGGGCCGGATCGCCTGTTGATCGACGTGCGTTCGCCGAAATGGTGGAGACGGAGATCCGGACCTGCGTTGAACGGTTTGACCCGATCGACAAAAGAATTGCCGACGCTGTGCTGGCGATCAGCCCGGAGTTTCACGACAAGACAGTGACCGAGCGCCGCCAGTACGTCGATGAGCACGACGTGGGATTCACGGGTGATCAGTTCAAGACCAGGCGCCGCCGCATCGTCGGGGATATCACCGCCCATTTGGAGTGTCACTTCGGCACGGGAGCGCTCTCGGTTGCCGATCGCCTGGACGCAGCCGGGAGGAACCATGCACGCCAGGTCTTCTGGCGGCTTCAAGACATGGAAGTCCGGCTGGAGTCGCTCGATCTGGCTGCGCGGGCAATCGGGCACCTCCCGGCCGAGAGCGAGTACCGGCATCACGCCGAGAAGTACTTGCAGCAGCGAACGGTCCACACGGACGCGGTGCTGTGGGGTCTGGCGCACGCACAACGCCATCTCAGGAAGTTACAACGAGACTCGCGAGGCCGGGATGTGCTCATGACTCTGGGCGTCGAGTGGTGGGATACCAACATCCGCATCCCGTTCGTTGACTACGAGATTGCTGAGCTTGTCGGAATCCTGTCCGACGATGACGAGGCTTCAGCTGCGGTCAGTGCCTGGATTGAGAGCACCCAACGTGGGCGCTTCGCGCACGCGCGATGGCTGGCGATGCTCGGCACCACTACCAAGCGCGGCGGAGTCGACGACGAGAACAAGTATGACCCAATACGGGAGAGAGCGCGATTGATCGGCAACATCAGGGCACTCCTCGCGCTGGTTGCGGACGCGTCTTCTAGCGACGTGATGCCCAAAAACATTCGTTCGGCGCTGGCCGATCGCGTGCTGTGGGACACACTGCTCTTCGGTCCGACGGAACAGGGCGCGACCTTCAACGACTGTACCGGTAGCCAGGTGTTTCGAGCAGTCCGCGCGGCGATGTCAGACCGACATTGACCTGTTCAACTGGGTCGCTGCGTTTGCGGCTGGCGCAACATGATCACAACCAACGCCAGACTACCTGGCCTTGGAGGGCTCTAATCCGCGTACAGCACTCGGGGTCGCGGCGAGGGCGTCCGGGTGCCGATTGAGTGATCACAGCTGCTCGCTAGTTGGCGTCCACAGTCGCTCGACCGGTAGCATACAATGCCAGGAAACCATAGGTGAGGTATTGGTGACGCGTGTGATTGGACCAACGGTCGTCCGCTGGGAGTACTCAGCAATGATGGATGCGCTTGAGATGGCTTCATCTTACTGTATGGACGTTTTGTCACTCCCAACTAAGGAAACTAGAACAGACCAAGTGGCAGATGCCGCAGGGGCGGTAGACGCGGTCCTTGCTAGCGCAAGCACAAACTTCGAGATATCCCATCGCAAGAGCGGCGAACCATTGAAGCAATGGGACGTGAACCCCATTTCGGGTCGCACAAACCTGATGGCAGGTCTATACGATTGCGGAATATCGACGGTAAGAGCAGATGAGACTGGAACAGAATTTTTTGCGGCGATCGCAATTCCAGTCATGGGTCGCATCTACGGTACCGACGGAACTACTGTCATTAAGAGAACCCGAGACTCATCGACTGGTCACATGATTGAACGGATATTTCAGAAGCCTGCCACGGATGTTGTAAGTGGCAGCAATTCGGGGATCGACGGTGTTAACCTGGCAACAGGGAGCTATGTCTACGATGCTGTTTTTGTTTTCGAAGGGCGATCAGGCGCAATAGGTAGCGCTCCTGAATCACCGGTAGATAAACGTGCAGTAGATTTTCTGATGAGAGCCATGTCGAGGAGCTAGGACTCGATCCCGCAACTGGGTATTGCCTCTTTTCCTGAGTATGGTATTATCTAAATTGGATATGAACCTCTACCTATTCGATATTGACGGTACTCTAGTCGGATCTGCCGATGGACACAAAGATGCCTTCGCGGTGGGATTTTCGAAGGTTTTTGGAATCTTTGCTAGTATTCACGAAGTTGACTTCAGAGGTTGCACGGACTTTCAGATAATCGCGATGCTCGCAGAACTGCATACGATTCGTCTGACGCAGGAGTCGATAGCGAATCTGGAGTCTGTTATGTCGGAATACTATGCTGACGTTGCTCAGAATTTGACGATTGAGCCCATTCGAGGTGCTCGTGATGCTCTTCTCAGTATCCGCGACTCGGGAAATTCTATCGAATTACTTTCGGGGAACTTGTCCAATATTGCAGAAATCAAGCTGAAAAAGGCCGGGATATTCGACCTGTTCGAGTCCGGTACGTACGGTGACTATGCGGACAGCCGAGTCGCGCTAGTTTGATCTGCCCTCGCTCGTAGCAGGAAAAGGATCGCTGACAACATATTTGTTGTGGGAGACACTCCGCAAGATGTCCTCGCTGCGACGGCCAACGAACTGAAAGCCATCGCCGTAATGACTGGTGGCTTTACGGAGCATGAACTGAAGGATGCGGGAGCATTATTAGTTCTAGATTCTGTATCTGATATTAATTATCTTGGTTCAATGTCATCGAACGAAGATGCCATAGCTGCCTAACAGTCCCTAGTCCCGGCACTAGTAACAGAGATACGAATCCGATATACCAGCCAGAGTCTTGCGAAAGGAAAATTCCATATACAGCTAGCGCAACCAGTATAAGTAAGACCTGACTGTACGCGACAACATTCCAGAAGTAGGACGGATTCAGGACAGAGAACCGATTCCTGTATGATTCCTGCAGATTGTCGGCAAGTTTATCTGCGTCTTCAAGTATTAGCGCAAGGTCGTGCACAGACAAAGTGACAAGTTTGCGAGCAGACGCAAGTTTGAGGGCCAGTAGCGCCCAGCTTGTTTCCCAAGCGTCGTGGTACCAACTTCCGTCTAGTCGCCGCCCATCGCTGAATAGATCATCGACGCACGCAGAAACTCGTGCAGAGTGAGTGGGGTGCGTGCTAGCAGACAGTCCAACTAGTGCGGAACAGTATTCCACGAAATTCGCCTTCGTGACATCTACGCTTCCTAACCATGCGCCCAGTTCGTCACACTGAAGACGAAGATCTATATTCGCCTCCGGCGCAGCCACGAGCGCAGAAGAAACCTGACCAAGGCAATAAGGAGTCGCTGGATATATCCGCTGTGTACGAAGAATTGACACCCATTCGGGGATGGAATTGGAGTCTGGGCGGCGCGCAGTAACCGTGATCAATAGCTGTGCGATATGGTGAGGCTTTAAATGAGGGTCAGGCACGAGTTGGGACAGGTAATCTGTTGCTTGATCCACCCATGTGTCGGTATAGGCCGATCCGGCTAGGGCGTTTGCGGCGACAGCCGTGTCCCATACGGTCTCTAGCTTCCCGTTGGACGAGGAAGCGATAACGTGGCGGGCAGCGCGTTCGAATCCGTCACTCTGAGACCAACCGGGTTGCCAACTTCTGATCGCCTTAACTGCGATCGCCGTATAAGCTGCGCTATTATTTCCGAATCCGCCTGAGGGTAGTTGTGACGAAATAAGCCATTCTATGGATTGCCTCAAGCGCGGGTCGGAACTCTCATCGACTGTGGTATCTACAGTGTAGCGGGATAGTTGTCTTCTGACATGATCTACAGTCATCCGAACACTACGGTCTGTCATTCCTAGATCCCCATTTGTTCGTTGACCACAGAGTCGACCCACAGGCCGTCACTATCTGCTTGTATCGCTGGGATGTTCGCCGACCGGGCCGCCTTCACGTTCAATGAGTCGTCATCGACGAAAAGTACCGAATCCACTGGCTCTTTAGCGATCTCTAGCAACTTAAAAAAGTACTCTGTGTCTGGTTTTCGGCAGTGCATTTCAGATGAGCACGCGATTGCGTTGAATGTATTGAACCATGGGAACTTCAACCTCCAAATCGCCAGCCATGGACTGTAATGATTGGTCGCAAGTATTGTCTTAACCCCAAGTTTGGATAGCGTCAAAAGTCCGGCAACTCCATGGTTTATCTCTAAGAAGCCATCCAGAAAGATTGAGCGGATCTTTTCTGGATGTGTGCCGGTGACACGCGAAAGCTCATTCCAAACTTCAAATTCCGAAGACCTGCCCGTCTCGAATGGAGTGCGGACGTGGTCAATCCATCGCTTCTTGGCTATTTCGGCTAAGTTCTCGTCGCCACCAGCAATTTCAAGCCAGAATCCGCCTCGGGTAGGATCGGTGAGTAATACTCCTCCGAGATCTACTGCTAAGGTAGAGTATCGCACTGCTGGTGAGCCTCCTGTAGGTGGCGTTCGACTATCCGAAGTGCCGTCCGGTTATTACTCGAGATAGTTCCTTGGCTGGCGAACTCTATCCAATCCACAACATGGCGGCATCCATCGATGATTTGCATCGGACTGGCAGAGAACGCGAGACGACTCACTAAATCGCGGTTGGCGGAGTCTCTGGATTCATATCTCCTGGACGGTTCCCGGAAATTTGGCTGCCCGAGAGTTCGGTCCTCTAAGTAGCAGAGTAGAGCTTCGACGACGCCGGTGAGTCTGCAACGTGCGTTGATGAACTCACCTCGTCGCAGCTGAATGGAGACGTTCATCAGGTGATAGATTAGTCCATCTAGCGTGTTATCGATCCCGGCGCGGGGGGAGGATTCCCTGTTCAAGGTATTGCGACGGATCGTCTGGTCGGGATCCTTTATTATTCCCTCAAGCTCGTAGAACAATGTCGGCCATCGACGAATGTCGTCCTGCCTGGATATATGAAGCACCGAAAAGTCCACACCGAAGCCATCGACTATTGAATGGAATTTCGATAGGCCGTTCCAATATATTAAGTGAGGATTTAGTCGGCTCGAAAGAAAGAGTTCTCGCACACGTTCTCTATCCCATCTGTCTATATCCTTGGTAAACAGGAAATAGTCAAGGTCTGATAAATTATCAGAGTTCTTCTTGGATTGAGATCCGACCAGAATGGCTGAATATATGTCAGGAGATCGGCAAATCTCGGCTCGCACTCTTTCTTCTACGTCCTCCCTGTGCGATGAGGTCACTTGACTAGACCTTTCGCGCGAGCTGACTCCCGGAGTCTCTCGGTAACTGATGCCAATACGAGTTCAGGTGTAGGCTCGGACGAACGAGGAAAGTCCAAGAAATATGGCCAGTCGTCGTCGTGCCAGAAACCTCCGCCAAATCGCACCGGAGTACTATAGCGAGGTATCCCGTGAAAGTGGACTGACGGGTCGTGCTGCATCGAAGCGACATAGTTGAAGTGCGCTGGTTGAAACGCATGAGTAATAACTGACTCGAAGGCCCACACCGCCTTCTGGAAATCCCGGATCTCTCGCTTGGTTAGGTCGGGTATCCGAGGTACGTCGCGTTTCAGTAAGAGCGCGCAGCTGCCAATTGTTATCTGTCGTCGCCGTGCTGCAACTATCCAGTGCTTGGTCTGTAGGATCTGTGTATCCTCTAGACGAAATCGTTGCCAGTGCGGTAGGTTAGTCAGCGTCGCTCCTGGTGCTCGATTCCGGACAGTCTTTGTGAATATTATACGATGTGAGCACGACTCGCGTGTCGTCTGTACGAATGAATAGCCGTGAGGGCTTTCAGCTCAGGTTCGCGATTTCCTTCCAGCCGTCAGGCTGGTCGTATCGGCGGCACTTTCAGGACTCCAGCTTTTTGGGCTGTCATCATGCGGCGTTGGACTGCAAACTAGCTTGGCGACTTATCTGCGCGCGTTCGTGCATCAAGCTCGGCGTGACCGTGATGACCAGCGCGGTTGGTCACCTCCACATCGATCTTGGTCGAGGTCGCGGGCGCGTCAGGGTGAGGGCCTGGCTATGTTGCTTTCGCGAATGTGTTCGTATGGGGGTCTGATCTGTGACGTTGGGGCCATCCGGTCCACCCGAGGCTGTCCATTGATCACAGCTTTGGCCTGCACGGCATCAGTCTGGTAGTTCTGTACTGAGAATCCAGACGGCCACAATCCCCTGTTTCGGCATCACCCATCCGTCGAACCCGATGCTGACGGTCTTCTCCGGGACGCTTGGTGGCATCGCGTGGCTGCGGACCTGTTTGCTGCTGGCGATGAACGCGATGAGGCGCATTTGGCGATGCCGCAGTCGCAGTCGTCCAGGCCGACGTCGAGGCCCGCAACTTGACAGGGCCAACGTTCATGGGTTTTGTCAGGCTGCTTCGTGTTGGCGGTCGTCGTGGGGCAGTTCAGTGTCGACTGTCCAGGTGAATGTGAAGCCGGCCTTCGGCATCAACCACCCGACCGCCTCAACTGAGATCGTCTTACCGTTGGTGTGTTCGGGACTTCGTGAAAGTTGTGTTGGCCGAGTGGTAGCAACCGATTCAATGACGCGCATGTCGACGATGTTCGTGTTCGTGTAGTCGAACGACACGGTCATGTTGCGCGCTGGCTGTGGCAACTCGAAGTAGAGCCGATGCCCCCAAACGGGCGTCACAGTGCGGAACACTTGCCGTATGCGGACCGGCTCGCCGGTTCTTGCGCCCGCGTCGAGGTGCACCGAGTACGTCTGACCCTCTTTGCGGACTGTGCGTCGGATCGGCTGCGGCCGACCATCGACAGTGAGTTCGAGTAGTTCGTAGCTCTCGCGACTGGACGCGTCCATACCCGGCCGTGGCTTCATGAACCACGGCGATGTGGCCGGTATATCGAGGAGCAGGTCGTTGTACTCGTCCCGGTCGGACACGCAGGCGAAGCGGCGGACGCTGCCCGATGGCACGGTGGTGTACTCCCACTCCACGGTAACGTCGAACAGAGCAGCACCGGAGGTGCTGCTCTCTAGTGCACTAGAGAGACGGATGCGAACTTCCACGTCGTGCCAGCGTTCGGCTGCGCGGATCGCCTGATCGCGGATCTCGCTGTAGATCTCGCGGGCGAACTGTTCGTCGCCGAGACGGAGACCCATCGCGTTGGCAGCGATGTCGTCGAGCAGTTCCGGGGTGGCGACGCGTTTCAAATCGGCGGGTTTGATCGCGAAGGCTTCGAGTACGGCGTCTCTGATCTCGGGGATTTGCTGGCGATTCACCTCGGCGTACTGTGCGACGGCATTGGCGGCCTGGGCGCGACGCGCGCTGTAGTCCATGATGCTGCCGATGACACCGGCGGCGATGAATGTACCGCCGATATCGCCCAAGGCGGCACCGTGGAGCCAGTTCCACATGCCGAGGTCGGCGCCGGTGATCGAATTGTTGAAGATGGTGAGCGCCCACCCGACAAGGGTGAACGTGACGGCGACTAAGGCAGTCCTCGTTTTGAGGAGATCAGAAGCCAGAGATCGTGAGTCTTGCTGCGCCATTGCTTATGGCTCATTGTAGCAAACATGCAGTTCAGTGCATAGATTTGTGTTCACTCGCCGTGCTGAACAAGTGCCATGATGTCGACGTCAAGATGTGAGCCACCGTGGAAGTAGCGCTGGCGGAGTGAGCCTTCGTGGACGAACCCGAGAGACTCGAACAGCTTGCGTGATGGATCGTTGCCGTCGACGATCCAGGCCTCAAGCCGGTGTAGACCAAGGTGATCGAACCCCCACCCGACCATCTCCGAGACGCCACGGTGCCCGTATCCGCGGCCACGATCGGCCGGCGCCCAAATACAGATGCCGACTTGCGCCACGCGGTTGCGCCAGTCGATGGCGTGGAGTGAGCATTCGCCGACGAGGCGGGAGGTCTCATCGACGAGCACAAAGCTGTACTCAGTGGCCGGAAGTGGACCTGAAGTGGCAGTGATCTTGCGCTGAAGTTCTGCCGAACTGCGAGGGCGCCAGTACGGCGAGCCGTGCTGGGCAAGCTCTTGCCAGTCGCTACATACTTCGAGAATCGCGGGGATGTCGGTTTCGGCGAGCGCGCGGAGCGACACCGTCGTCATGTGTTTCTCACTTCTGTCGCTGGACGCTGGGTGTCTTTGTGCGATGACTCCGAAGTGGTTTGTCAGTACGGAGGTCGTGGATGAACGAAACTGCGGTGTACGAAAAGACTTCGTACACCGCAGGTCTCGCATCTTGCATGCTGGTCGCCAATCAGGCGATCTTGAAGTCTCCTCCGCCGGTCATGGTCACCTCCCTGGTCATCTGGGTCAATCCGATCCGTCCCGTCTGGCCGTGTATCGGGCCTATCACGGTCTGGTCAATCTACGCCTATTACGCATGGGCCGCAAACGCATGCGTACATTTCTCTCTGGTCGATTAGACACGGGTCGGATGGGGTTGGACATCATGTCTGAGAACGCCAAGTCTGCCCTCAAGCCTGTCCTCGTCGAGTTTGGCCGGCGTATCCGTGCGCGCCGCGAGGAACTCGGCCTGTCGCAGGAGGCGGCCGCTGTATCTATCGGCATCCACTGGACGCAGCTCGGCAAGGTGGAGCGTGGGCAGCGGTCGGTCCGCGTCGAGAACATCGTCAAGATCGCCGCCGGGTTGAGTACGACGCCCGGTGCGTTGCTCGACGGAATCAGCGCACATGTAGGAGATAACCACGGTGGATGAGGCCGTGGCGCCTGTCCAGATGAGCAACTGCTGCTGCGTCGACGATCGACAGGAACTTGGCGATAATGACAACAGAGACGACGTCCGTGGGTTCGCCGCCACCAGAAGTCCTTGGATCGTTGACATCCTTGGAACCAAGGTTCGAGAACCCTTGGCATGGCGGTCCACCGATCACCACCTGCGCCTTCGGGATCTCGCGACTTCTCACCGACGCGATGTCGCGCTAGATCGTGTGATCCTCGCCAAAGTTGGCGGCATAGGTCGCGGCAGCGTGCAGGTCGAACTCGACGGCCAGCAGCGGTTCGAAATCCTCGGCCACAAAACCGCTGGTCATGCCCCCGCAACCGGCGAAAAGGTCGATGAGTGTGCGCAAGGGTCCAATGGTAAGGGGCTGGTACGACAATCCGGCGTGGCGCGCGGGTCGGAACCCAATATCACGCGCGGTGGACAGAATCGACGATGGTATCGACGGCGGTTGGCGTTGGCACGTGCTCCCAGACGCGGACAACGGTCCAACCCGAGCCCTCGAGTGCACGCGTCTGTTCGAGGTCTCGCTCGGCATTCCGTTCAAGCTTGCGACGCCAGAAGTCGGTGTTGGTTGCAGGTATCTGGCCGTGGAGTGGGCACAGGTGCCAGAAACAGCCGTCAACAAACACTGCAACCCGCTTCTTCGTGAAAACGATGTCGGGGCGGATCAGCCGGCCGTCGACACGGATTGGGTAGTCCTTGCGGTATCGGAAGCCGCGGCAGTGAAGCACCGATCGAATGGCTCGCTCGGGTGAAGTCTCAGAGCGTCGCACTGCGGCCATATTGCGCGAACGGGTTGCAGACGGAGCGACCAGATCACCTCGTCGTGGGGATGTGTCCACGTTTGATTACAGTGACTCGACTAAGGACAGCCCGATCTTCCGGGCCATCAATGGGGGTACTGCATTCCCTACCTGTCGCGCGCGCGAAGTTAGACTGCCTTCGAATCGAAAACGCCGCGAGAACGTCTGAATACTGGCAGCCTCGCGGAGTGAGATTGCCCGATCCTGGTCGGGGTGTCCGAACCGCCCGTTTGAGTACGAGAGACATCGGGTAGTCAGGCCCGTCGCTGGTCTGTCCCACCACATCCGTCCATACGCGTCTGTATGTCCGCCATGAACTTTGTGACATTCGCTAACCAAGGCTTCGTCCCAATCGCGTCGATCGCCACCTTCGGGGGTTGCCTGGATGCGAAGTCGATTTACATCGGACAGTCTCATCGCGGCATGGTCGTCGTCTAGAGGGTGGACATCACCGTCCGCGATAGCTGGGAGATCACCTATAACCTGTCTCACCGTGCGGGCAGGCCTACCTGCGATCGCGTGAGTCGGGCGCGGCATTCGCGGCTCGCCGATTCGGGAGGCCAGAACCACAAGCCGGCGGCGTTCTTGAGGCACACCAAACTCAAGCGCACGCAATACTCGAACGTTCACCGCATAGCCGTCACGCGAAATCGCCCTAAGGAACGAATCGAGTGGACCCTTCCTTGACTGCAGCTGCAATCCTGGAACATTTTCAATGACTACTAGATCAGGGTGAAGTGCCAGCACAAATCTCTGAAACTCGCGAAGTAAGTTTCGACGGGGGTCGTTGGCGCTGCGATTGCCATTCTGGCGCGAGAATGGTTGACACGGAGCACACCCTGCGAAGAGTGTTACTGCGCCACTCGGAACTACGTCGGACACTTGTTCAGTAGACACGTTTCGAATGTCACCCTCGATAAAAGAGGACTTCTTGAAGTTCCGCTTGAAAGTAGCCGAAGCATCAGGGTCTGAGTCCAATCCAGCTGCAATCTGCATCCCCGCGCTCCTGAACCCGGCGCTGGTGCCACCGCACCCTGAGAAGAAGTCTACGACGGCAACCTCGTCCGTTCTCATGCGTCGACTGCCTGCGCAAAAGTTTCAACAATGACGCGAATTCCGACGAGAGTTGGGTCATTGTCATCAATGGAGTTCAACGCCACTCGCTGTACAGTGAATATTTCGCCACCTGTAGGCTCCGTTCCCAGACTTTCCATCGCGAAAGTTTTCCACGCTTCTTTGTAGTCAGACTGCGGGCCACCTTGGGTGGCTAGCCAAATAAATTCCTCAGGTGTACTGCACGGCAAAAAATTTACGAAAGATCGTCGCCACCTGATTGCAGTTTCTATGGAGGACTTGCGAAGTTCGGCGGCATTCTCTTCGTTTGATCCATACGGGAGTTTGGGACTCGTTCCGTTCAGTGCAGCACGGAGTTCATTCTCCAATTCACTTTCCGCTATCTCCTTAGGGTCGCGAGGGTCGTTGCATTTCTGATCTCCGTCGAGTAGTAAAAGGAGGTTTGTCCTGCCTTCATGAGACCACATGGGCACATAGTGTGACCACAGAGTCTGAGCTCCTCCGGGAATGTAGTCGACGTTTACCAGTGGGGCGCTTGAAGTATTCGCGATAGCCTTTTTCACCAACGCCTGGGCAACCCGATCCTCAACTACTACAGTTAGCCGGTCATAGGCGGCCCCCAGTGACTCGAATGCGACGCGCGGAGACGATGATTGTGTCGGGATGTCGACCATTGAATCGTCGTCCCGGATTGTTAGCACCTTGATCGCATTTGATGGCAGCGCTCGGACCATATCTGGGGAATGCGTTGCGTAGACAATTTGATGTAGCCGTGTCTTAGCCGCAAACATCAGAAATTCAACTAGTGCGTTTTGAGCAGCTGGATGGAGTGATATTTCCGGTTCGTCAAGCAGTATTAGTGAGCTCTGCGGCGCAGAGAGCATCCGCATTACTAGCATCACGGCAGCGAACTCGCCTGACCCCGCAAATGCCTCGGAGTATGATATGTCGTTGGACTTGAGTAATACAGTCCAGCCGCCGGATAATCGAAAATAGCGGTGCTCGATCACGCGAATTGAACTATACGAGCGGCCCAGTATTACTTCTGCCCACTTCTTAGTATCACCTGACAGCTCGGTTACGGGACTGATAATCCGATTGTGTTGGTAGTATTCGTCCGAGTCGAGTTCCCGCTTGATGGCGCTAGCCAGCCGCATGGATCTTCGTCGAATCTTACGTTTCCTTTCGCGAAGTGCATGCAACGGCGGCTTCGTGTCGTTATGTAGGTCCTCAGATTGAAAGAATGCCCAATCGAACGCTGATATTTGGGATCGAAAGTCAATGTACTCGACGTTCTTGTGGATCGTGTTCCACCTAGTCTTCGAACCATCTGCAGGCGGATTATCTGGATATGGATATCTCTCCATGTTGTCCGGCGGGGTGAGAAGTGGTCGGCTGGGCTCAAAAAGATCAGGATCTATCTCATTTTTGGAGCGGGCGCTCCTTAGACGTCCGATTCGTGTCTTGATTACCTCGACTTCGGGAACGTTGGATTCGGACTTACGGCCATAGATGAATCGATGTCTGTCTTCAGATGAAATCTCATCGATCGCCGTTCCAAACCAGTAGTTTCCCAAGTCGTTACCACGCGGTGCGCCCTGAAGTGCTCGGAGAATCGCGGTCTTATTGCATCCGTTCGGACCAACAATCGCTGTTATCGGATGCGAAAATTCGATCCGGAGGTCAGTGGCCAAGTTCTTGAATCGAGGAAATCGAATGTAATGTATCGTCGGCTCAAATAGGCCTTTCGACCACATCTGACTGAGGGCCCGCTGATCGGGGTCGGACACCGCTACTCCTCTCACGTGTCGTCGGCCATGCGGCCTCAGCGTTACATCGGATCGACGATAGTCTAAGTTGGGCCTTCCTTGGTCGGAAACTCCGACGTGTCGCGAGCGGTGATTACGCCGGACGGACCGCTGATGCTGGATCTGACCGGCGGAGTCAGAGCGGCCGGGTTTCATCTCTGCTGTCGTGCGGTCGTCAATCTTCGGCTCGCCCAGTCTCGCGTTGAGAATGTGTCGTGGTCGGCTTGTCTGTATGGTCAGCGTGGGAGTCGCATCGATCTTCCGTTCGGGCCGACTCGTTGGACTGCAACGAATTCACCGAGGTGCAGCAGACCGCCTGCGGGGTGCTAGGGAGTGCCGCTACGAAGGCGTCGAGGTACCAGGCCATCCCGGGCGTGGCCGAATCCTGACGCCGCGCTTCTTGAGGACGTTGGCGATGGTGGCGTGGGAGACGCCGAAGTGGGCGCCGAGCGTGGCGAGTGACTTGCCTGCTTCATAGAGCTGTGCGGCTTCGCTCACCTGTTCGTCGGTGAGGCCTTGGCGACGGAGCGGAACGCCCTGTTCGCGGAGGATGGTGGCGACGCGAGTCTTGGACATGCCGTAGCGGCTGCCGATGTGTTGGGTGGTTTGGCCAGCCTCGTAGGCCTGCACGATCTCGGTTGTGTCTTCCGCGGTGAGGAAACGTCTGGAGCGCGGTGGCGGGGTATCAGGACCAACCCGTGGCGACCGGCGTGGCGACGACCTGATCCGTTCTCCCAGGTCACGCCACTTTATTGACATGTGCGCAAGTTTCGAGTTTCTTCGGATTGCCTCCACAGACCGGACAGGCAAAGGTCCTTACTCGAACCATCTGCACCGACGCTGTTCTCTGCGAAGCTGAACTTTCCCGGCCCCTGATCACGTGGTGCCGAGGTGGACGGTAGGTGTGGCTATAGTCGCTGGGTGACGAACACTCCAGCGAGCCCCATCGACGTCTGGTGGCCGAAGCTGAATGAGCAAATCCGATCGGTTGTCGTGAACAACCTATGGTCACCCCTCGCGCCGTACACGCTTGGTGAGATTGCTCGCCTTGGTGGCCCGTCGACTGATGGCACCTCGTACTTCGTCCTCACCGATGGCGAACGGTATTTGCCGCCAGAGGCAGTGCAGTGGCTGACAAGCAGCGGCGAGTTCGATCGGCCGGCGAGACCTGCGCAGCCGGATCCGCGCGCGGCTTACTTCAGACGCTCGTGGCCGAAGCAGTGAATCTGGAACACTGAACTCCATGACCGCCGCGATCCCTCTCGGTATCGACGACGACTGATGGCAGCGATGGTAACGGTAGTGCTCGGGATGGCCGGGTTGACGGTGGCGACCCCGCCCGCCGACGCCGCGGTGCCCGATCTGGGGCCGGATTTCCAGTTCGGCGTCGCCCAGTCCGGGTTCCAGTCGGAAGGCTACAACCGGGACTCCAACTGGTTGCGCTACAGCAATCAGGGCAAGGTGCCGCAGCGCGTGGGCCGGGCTGTCGACTTCTTTCATCAGTACGCCGGCGACATCGCCCGGGCCAAGTCGCTCGGCGTCGGGATCTATCGGACCTCGGTGGAGTGGTCACGCGTGGAACCGGCACCGGGACACGACGACCCGGCCGGCTGGGCGTTCTACGATCGGGTGATCCGGGCCGTCGTCGACGCCGGTATGCGTCCGATGATCACGCTCAACCACTGGGTCCATCCGGGTTGGGAGGTCGATCGTGGCGGTTGGAATCGGCCGGGGATGGCTGCCGATTACGTGGCCTTCGCCAAACGCGTCGTGAACCGGTATGCGTGGGCCAAGCCGACGTGGATCACTTTCAACGAGCCGACGGAATACGTTCGGCGCGAAGTGCAGTACGGCGGTGTGCGACCGGAGAACTTGGGCCGCATGGTCGACGGGATCATCGCCGCGCATCGAGCGACCTACCGCTACATCCACGCCGTGCAGCCGGGTGCGCAGGTGTCGTCGAATATGGCCTTCTTTCCGGTGCCAGGTGTGCAGGCCTGGCTGGAAAGTCTGTTCCCGCAACGGATGCTGGATTCGCTGGACTTCATCGGCGTCGACCACTACTACTCGTTCTCGGTGACCGACGCCTCGGTCGCGAACGCCGCAACCGGGCAGATGTGGAAGGCGTCGCAGGCACCGGAGAGCATGTACTACCTGCTTCGTCATCTGGCACAACGCTTCCCGGGGAAACAGATTCGAGTTATCGAGAATGGGCTGGCCACCGATCCGCATGGTCGGCGGCCCGACGGCTACCGACGCGGAGATCACCTGCGCGACACCATCTACTGGGTGCAGCGCGCTCGCCAGGACGGTGTACCGATCGTGTCGTACAACTACTGGAGCCTCACCGACAACTACGAATGGGGTGACTTCGACGCCCGGTTCGGTCTGTACACCGTTGATGCCCAAGGTGATCCGACGCTGACACGCCATGCGACCGACGGGGCGGCAGCCTTGCGTGCGATCACCAAGGCGCATGGCGTGCCGCGCGGATACCGGCCGACCCGGATGCCGGTGCCGTGCTCACTGGTGACCGTCCCGGACAGTTGCACGCACCCGGCTGTCGTACGTTGACCGGGCGTCGAATCCCGTTAACCGGGCGTTGATCGGGTTCATTGGTCGCCGGAGTGGCGCACACGCCGTCGTCTCTGTCGTGTCGGTGCAGCCGCGAACCTGTGCACGTGCCCGATGAACGTGTTCACCAGCACGGTCAACGTGGCCTCAGGCCACCCCGACAGCACGCAGACCGGCCGCGGTGGCGGCTGCCAGGATGACGACGACGGCGATCGGCGCCTTGCACAGCGCGGCGATCACCCCGACACCGACCCCGGCCCGGCGGGCCCAACCAGCGAAGTCGTGGTCGACGAACAGGGTTCCGGTCAGCGCGACGGCCACCAGCAGAACCACGGCCGCGCGGTCGAGAAGTGCCTCGGTCGACGCCGAGATGCTGATCCGGTTGCGCAGTGCGGGGCCGGCGAGCCGGATCAGGTAGGTGCCCAGCGCCAGCACGCCGACGGCGATGCCGACCTCCCAGGTGTTCATCGTCGGACCTCCGCGTCGACGTCGAAATCTGTACGTGCGGGAAGCTTGGTGTGGATGGTGGGTTCGGCGTCGCCGGTGGGTTCAGCTTTCGACGAGCGCCCTATCCGTCGGGTCGCTTCGAGTGCGGCGAAACCGGCAAGCGCGCCCAACACGGGCAGTCCGGCCGGGGTGAAGGGGGTGAGCACGACGGCGACGCCGCCGCCGACGAAGGCGGCCAACAGTGTTCGACGTTCCCGCAGTGCCGGGATCGCGAGCGCGGCCAGCAGGGCGGGGAAGGCGGCGTCGAGGCCGAGCGCCTCGGGTGACGCGATGATCCCGCCCATCACCGCCCCGAGCGCGGCGCCCAGCGGCCAGGCCACCAAAATGCCTGCGCCACAGAGCAGAAACGCGGCGCGTGCCCGTCCGGGATCGCGTTCGGCGGTGGCCATCGCGGCCGATTCGTCGTTGATCAGGTGTGCGCGCACGAGCATGCCGGGTCCGCCGCGGAGGTGCTTGCCGACGGCGAGTCCGTAGCCGAAGTTGCGGGTGTTCACCAGGATTCCCGCGAGAGCGCCGACGATGGGCGCGCCGCCGGCCGCGATGATCCCGACGAACACGAACTCCGACGACCCGGCGAGCACCACGGTCGCGATCCCCACGATCTGCCACCACGTGAACCCCGCGCTGTGGGCAGTCACCCCGTAGGAGGCCCCGATGACGAGCACCGAGAGGCACATCACGACGACGGCGCGAACCGTCGGACCGTCGAGTGTTCTCCATGTCGAACGCATGCCCACTATGATGAACACATGGACTCTGTTCGTCAAGATGGACGATCGTCCGGTGAATCGAACGATTCGGCCGGAGTGGTGAATCCCAAGGCACTCGTCGCGGCGTCGCTCAAACGGGAACGTACCCGGGCCGGTCTGTCGATCGGCGAACTCGCCCGGCGGGCCGGCATCGGCAAGTCCACGTTGTCGCAACTCGAATCGGGCGACGGGAATCCCAGCGTCGAGACGTTGTGGGCGCTCTCGACCGCGCTCGGCGTGCAGTTCTCGGCACTCCTGGACTCGCCGACGCCCACGGTCGAGGTCATCCGGTTCGGTGGCGGGCCGGTCATTCCCGCCGCCGACGCCGACTATTCGGCGACCCTGCTCGCCACCGCCGCGCCCGGATCGCGCCGGGACATGTACATCATCCGGGCCGAGCCGGGAAAGCCCCGGGTTTCGGCGCCGCACGCGCGTGGTGTCGTCGAACATGTCGTGATCAGCGCGGGACGCGCCCGGCTCGGGCCCACCGACGCCACCGAGGAACTCGGACCGGGTGACTACATCTCCTATCCCGGCGATGTGGAGCACGTCTTCGACGCGCTGGAACCGGGCACGGTGGCCGTGATGCTCAGCGAGGCGTTCTGACGCAGGCACGCGGGTGTCACCCGTCACAGAATTGGGAGTGGGGTCCCCGGCCGCGTAGGGTGGTCGACAGTGACGCGCCCGATGGCGCCGTCAACGCGTCGTAGAACGCTTTTGCGTGGCACACCGCAGTCCCATCCGGTGGCCCGCTCCGAGACTTCATACGGCGAACGGACTCGCACACCTGCGTGTTCGCCATCTGAGCACCTGTGATCGCCCGACATCGGGCTCGATCTGCGGCGTGCCTCAAGCAGAAAGCAGTACATGACCACATTCGAATCCCTCGGCGTGCCCGCAGAACTGGTGAAAGTTCTTGCCGCCGAAGGTAAAACCGAAGCATTCCCGATCCAGCAGGACACCCTCGGTGACACCCTGGAGGGCAAGGACGTCCTCGGCCGCGGCAAGACCGGCTCCGGCAAGACCCTGGCCTTCTCGATCCCGCTCGTCGCCGGGCTGGCCGAGATGGAGGTGCCCCGCAAGCCGGGCGCGCCCACCGGCCTGGTCCTCGCGCCCACGCGCGAGCTGGCCACACAGATCGCTCGCGTCGTCGAACCGCTCGCCGAGGCCGTCGGCCTGCGTGTGACCACCGTCTTCGGTGGTGTGAAGCAGACCCGGCAGGAGCAGGCCTTCCGTCGTGGCGTCGACATCGTCGTCGCCTGCCCGGGTCGCCTCGACGACCTCATGCGTCAGGGCATCGTCACGCTCGATGACGTCGAGATCACCGTGATCGACGAGGCCGACCACATGGCCGACCTCGGGTTCCTGCCCGTCGTCACCCGCATCCTGGCCGCCACCCCGGCCGACGGTCAGCGGATGCTGTTCTCGGCCACCCTCGACAACGGCGTCGACAAGCTCGCGCGCCGATTCCTGGACAACCCCACCATGCATTCGGTCGACGAGGCCAACTCGCCGGTTGCCGCGATGACCCACCACGTCTTCGAGGTCTCCCCGAGCGACAAGGCCGCACTCATCACCGAACTCGCCTCCGGCGCCGGGCGTCGAATCCTGTTCATGCGCACCAAGCATCAGGCCAAGAAGCTCGCCCGCAAGCTCACCGAGGACGGCATCCCCGCCGTCGACCTGCACGGCAATCTCAGTCAGGCGCAACGTGATCGGAACCTCGGGGCCTTCGGTGCCGGTGACGTCCGCGTGCTGGTCGCCACCGACGTCGCGGCCCGCGGGGTGCACGTCGACGACATCGAACTCGTCGTCCACGTCGACCCGCCCAACGAGCACAAGGCCTACCTGCACCGGTCGGGCCGAACGGCCCGCGCGGGCAGTGCCGGTGACGTGGTCACCGTGTGCCTGCCGGATCAGCGGCGCGACGTCGCCTCCCTGCTGCGCAAGGCCAAGATCTCGGTGGCCCCGATGCCGGTGACGCCGCGGTCGGATGCGGTGACCGCACTCGTCGGCGAGCGTGCCGAATTCGTTGCGCCGCAACCAGTCAAGCAGCAGCCCGCCCGCCAGGGCGGCGGCGGGGGACAGCGTGGTTCCGGCCGTGGCCGTGGCGCGGGACGCAGCGGTGCCCCGCGTGGCAACGGCGGCTCGGGCTCGGGCGAGCACCGTGGTGCCCGTTCCGGCGATCGTCGACGCAGCCACACTTCGGGCGCAAGCGGTTCGGGCGCAAGCCGTTCGACGCGGCAGTCGACGTCGGGACCCCGTTCGGGCAGCGTTGCCGAGGGCGGCGCGCACCGTCGCGGCAACCAGCAGCGTCGACGCGCGGTGCGCGCAGCCGGCTGAGCCAACCGTCAACGGGGACCGGGGGAGTCAGGCCGGCAGGAACTTCTTCGGTAATCCCGCGGCCAGCCATGGCTTGCCGCCCCAGGCGAAGGCCCGTCCGGTGAGTGCCGCCCACATCGGCGAGGAGCGGCCGTAGCCGGTGAGCAGCGCCGTCGTCGGGTCGACGCTGATGTGCACGTCGGGTATCCGCGGCTCATCGGGGTTGATCTCGAGCCGTCCGTCGGTGAACTCGTAGATGAAGCTCTCGTCGCAGCCGCGCAGCCGGATGTCGTAGGTGGCGCAATGGCCCGCACAAGCGTCGGCGTCCACCCAACTCGGCAGGATCTGGTGCCGGCCGCGTGCGATCATCGCCGACACCTGCGGGTCCACCGGCCACGGTGCACCCACCGCGCAGGCGATGTCGTGCCCGTGGACCACGAACTCACCGATCAGGATCCCCAGCGCGGCGTCGGCACGGATCATTCGATCGCCGTCGAAATGCATCTTCGGCACCTGGGCGCCGAAGTGGGCGACGGTGTCGAGGAGCTCCTCGAGGTCATCGAGCAGAGTCGCGCTCAGAACACGGACGTCGCGGCTGACCAGGTTCGCGATCTGTTTGGCATTGAAGTCGGCCAGGTCGGCGGCATTTCCCGACCACATGCCGTCGCCGCGCACCAATTCGAGGTAGCGGCCGGGGGCAGTGGAGACGTGGCCGAGACAGTCGGTGACCGTCCAGCCGGGCGTGGAGGGAAGCCGTGTCTCCGGGTCGACGATTCCGGTGACGAGCGCGACGAACTGCGCGCCCGCGGCACGGGCTGCGTCGATGTAATCGAACCGCGAGTACATCTGCGTCATCGGGTGGTCCCCCACATGGGGGACGAGAATACCCCGGTCGGCGACCGGTGGCGAGACCACGATCCCGGCTGTGGAGGCTTCAGTGCCGAACCGTTATCTGGACACTATGACCACTTGGTGTCAAGCGTTCTTGGCGGCTATGATGGCCGCTTTCACCTCGTCGTGGCACTGCGTGCCATCGGGTGATCCTACGCCGATATGGAAGCTTCCCGGTCCGTCGTCGAAGCCGGTCACGGTGAAACCGGTCGAGGCGAGCGCGTCGTCGGTGAGCTCGTCGTCCATCGACGCGCGCGCCAGCGGTGCGGCCAGCGCCGCGGTACCGCGACGCGCCCCGGACACCACGACGATCAGGTGCGTGGGATGCAGGACCACCAGGGTCTGATGCTCGGAATCGGGATCGACCGGATTGGCGCGCCGCGCGAACAACCTGCCGAACAGGCTGGTCGACGGCGGATTGATGCTGCGGGTCAGCCAGGCCGGCAGGTCGTCGGTGATGGCCAACTGGTGGGTGTCGGAGTACTCGCGCAACGCCGCAGCGATGCCGGGCGCGAGTGCGCTCAGATCGGCGCGGGTGGTCGTGCGCTGGTATCCCGGTGCCATGCCGTCCACCCTAGTGTCCCACACCGGACACCAGGCTTGCATCACGGGACACTGGTTGGACCTCGGCGAATTCAGCGTCGGGCCAGCAGTTTCCGACGTGTCCGGTGCGGTTCGCCCAACACTCCGGCCTCGAGATCGGCCAGCAGCGAGCCGACGGTCTCGGCCGAGTCGGTCTTGTTGGTCCCGATGAAGCCCGACGGCCCCCGTTTGATCCAGCCGGTCACGTACACGCCGGGCAGTTGCGCGGCGGCGTCGTCGGTGCCGGGGGCCGACGGGTCGATCACGCGTCCCGCCCGGTGCGGAATGGTGCCGGTTGCTTCGTCGAACGGCAGTCCGGGCACCGCGACACCCCGATAACCCACGGAGGTCAGCACCAGACCGGCGTCGACGACACTCGTCTCGCCGGACGGTTCGACGACGCCGTCGGCGGTGAGGCGGTTTCGGCCGACCCGCACCCCGGTGGCACCGGCGTCGTCGCCGACTACCTCCAGTGGTGCGGTGTAGAACGCGAGCCGGATGTACGGGGTGTCGGGGACGGGTCGTCCGGCGACCTCCCGGAGCAGTTCGAGTTTGGCCCGCGTCGTCGGATCGGTCGGCGTGGGCAGATCGTCGAGATCGGCGGGGTCGACGATCACCGGCGTGCCCGAATCGACGAGTCCGACGAGTTCGGGCAGGGTGAACGCGGCGTGCTGCGGTCCACGACGGCCGGCGACGACCACCTCACGCACCTTCGAGGCCCGCAGCACGGCCAGCGCGCGACGCGAGATGGTGGTGGTGGCCAGGGCTTCTGGGTCGCTCACCAGGATGCGGGCGACATCGAGTGCCACGTTGCCGTTCCCGATGACCAGCACCCGCGGTGACGTCAATGTGACGTCGAGGTCGGCGAAATCGGGATGATCGTTGTACCAGCCGACGAACGAGGTTGCGCTGGTGACGCCGGGCCGGTCGATGCCGGGGATGTCCAGCGGCTTGTCGGTGGGTGCGCCGCCGGCCCAGATGACGCCGTGATGCCGTTCGCGCAACTGCGCGAGGGTGACGTCGCGGCCGACATGGGTGCTGAGTCGGATCTCCAGACGCGGGTTGCCGGGCGATGTCGTCGAACAACCGCATCACCGTACGGGTGGCGAGGTGATCGGGGGCGACGCCGAAGCGCGCGAGACCGAACGGCCGGTCGAGACGCTCGTACATCGTGACCGACACCTGGGGATGCCGCAGCAACTCGTCGGCGGCGTACATGGCCGACGGCCCCGACCCGACGATCCCCACCGACATGCCGCCGTCGACGGCGAGCCGGCGCGGCTGATCGATCGGTGCCAGCGGCAGACGATGAGCCGGGTCGACGGGAAAACGCGCTGCCGAGAACACGTCGGTGGCGTCGGGCCCGTACTGCGCGGCGTTGATGTCGGTGAAGCGTTCCTGGCCGGCCGGGATGCGGTGGCCGGGCACGATGGCGCCGACCGGGCACGCGCTGACGCAGGCACCGCAGTCGACGCACGTCGACGGATCGATGTAGAGCATCTCGGCGATACCGAAATCGGGCTCTTCGGGCGTGGGATGGATGCAGTTGACTGGGCATGCGTAGACGCACGAGGCGTCACCGCAGCACGCCTGCGTTACGACGTGTGGCATGGGGCAATCTTGTTCGGCGGGAAGGGGATCGGGGCGCTCGGGTCAGGCCGCGGTGTAGGTGGGCTCGCTACGGAAGCGAGACTGCCGGCCGTCGATGCCAGATGGCCGACATCGACTATTACCTCTCGGCGCCGCTGGGGCCCAAGGAGGGGACGCTGGTGGTGTGGGCGGGAATGCGGGGCGTGGTCACCCTCGCCGCCGCGCAGACCCTGCCGCCGGACACCCACTCCCGCTCGTTGCTGGTCCTGATCGCCTTCGTGGTGGCGGCGTCGTCCCTGTTGCTGCAGGGTGGCACCCTGCCGTGGCTCATCCGCACCCTGCGGCTGGCGGACACGACCGAGGAGACCGCCGCCGAGCGCGACCGGCTGCGCACCGAGATGGCCCGGACCGCTCAGCGCGTCATGACCGAATCCGATGCGGTGAAACGGTTTCCGTGGCTGCGTGAACGCATCGAGCAGCTCGAACGGGAGTCCGACGACGATGAGCAGGTCTCGGCATCGGCGATGGACTACCGCGCCGGTTTCGAGCAGACGCGCCGGGCGATCATCGATGCGCAACGCAGAACGCTCCTCATCCTGCGCAAGCAGGGCACCTACTCCTCGGCGCTGCTGACCCGGGAACTCAAACAGCTCGACGCCGAGGAGATCAGCCTCGACATGCGGACCGAGGACTGAGGTGTTGTCAACGGCTTCCGTAGGGGAGCAGCGCCATCTCGCGTGCGTTGCGGATGGCGGTGGCGACCTGTCGTTGCTGTTGCGGGGTCAGACCGGTGACGCTGCGGCTGCGGATCTTGCCGCGGTCGGACAGAAAAGTGCGCAGCAGCGCGATGTCCTTGTAGTCCACCGGGCTTCGGCCGTCGACGCGTACGCCCTGGGCAGCGAGTTGGTTGCGGTGCTTACGGGTGGGTGCGGCCACCCGGCGGTTCGGTTTGCGCATGAGTGTTCCTTCGCTCTCGAGATCGGTT
Organism: Gordonia bronchialis DSM 43247; assembly: GCF_000024785.1. Lineage (NCBI taxonomy): Bacteria > Bacillati > Actinomycetota > Actinomycetes > Mycobacteriales > Gordoniaceae > Gordonia > Gordonia bronchialis. The sequence continues at coordinate 1,527,910 of NC_013441.1, forward strand.
GTCACCAACTGGATTTGTGGATTCCGGGCAATTCGCCGCGATGCGCGAGTTCGCGGAACCGGATGCGGGAGACCCCTGCCTTGCCGATGTATCCGCGCGGACGGCCGTCCACAGCGTCTCGATTGCGCAACCGCGTGGGGCTGGCATCGCGGGGCAGGGCCTGCAGTTCACGTTGCGCGCGGCGTCGCTGCTCGACGGGCGCGGTGAGATCGGCGATCGTGCGTTTGAGGGCGGCCCGGCGATCGGCGTAGCGGGCGACGACCACGCGTCGCTGTCGATCACGAATCACCTTGGACTTCTTGGCCATCAGCGTTCCTCCCGGAAGTCGACGTGGCGGCGGATGATGGGGTCGTACTTGCGCAGGGTCATGCGGTCGGGGTCGTTGCGCCGGTTCTTGCGGGTGACGTAGGTGTACCCGGTCCCGGCAGTCGAACGGAGTTTGACGATCGGGCGGATCTCGTTGCGCGCCATCAGATCTTCTCTCCGCGGGCGCGGATCGTCGCGAGTACGGACTCGATTCCGTGGCGATCGATCGTCTTGAGTCCCTTGGCGCTGACGTTCAGCGTGATGTGGCGGTCCTCGGCCGGAATGTAGAAGCGGCGACGCTGAATATTCGGGTTCCAGCGGCGTCTCGTCTTGCGGTGTGAGTGCGAGACCCGGTTGCCGAATCCGGGCGTGGCGCCGGTGACCTGACAGCGTGCGGACACGGTTTCTCCTCGAGGTCGAGTGCTTATTGACAATGGTTGGCGTTTGCGTGGGGATCACGGTAGCCTGATGCCCGTGCAAATGGAAATTGTTACCAATAACAGGACGCCGGTGATCCTCGTCGCCGGACTCGATCGCGATGCCGTCATCCGGGTCGGGGAGTCGTTCGTGGTGGCGGGAACCACCTTGATCCACCACGATCTGCGATCGGTCCGCTCGGGTGCCGTCACACGCACGGTGGTGTCGGTGGACCCCGACGGCAACGAGCTCCGGACCGACGAGCTTATCCGGCTCGAACACGGATGCGCCTCGTGCACTCTGCGATTGGACCTGTTGCCGCTGTTGCGCCGACTCCACCGCCGGCGTGGCGTCGAGCAGATCGTGATCGCGCTGGACTGCTCGTTGGAACCGGAGGCACTCGCCTGGGCGATCGAGCACGTCATCGTCGCCGACATGCCCGGCTACCTCGACGGCCCGGCCGGTCTCGACGTCGCGATCTCGGCGACGGTCACGTGTGTGGCCGAGATGGACTGGCTCGAGGCGGCCACCGGTGACGTGACCCTGGCCGAGTCCGGTGAGCTCGACAAGCCCGATCATGGGACGTCCGTACCGGAATCGGAGATGATCGACGACAGCGAGGTCGACGACGACCGAACCCTGGCACAGGTTGCGGTGGGGCAGGTCGCCTTCGCGGATGCCCTGGTGGTGGCCGCGGCCGACCCGGCCCTGCGCGACAACTGGGAATCCGCGCGCCTCATGGCCGTGCTCACGCGCCTGGCGCCGGGAGCACCGATCGTCATGGAACTCCCGCAGCGCCCGGTGACCGCACTGCACGCCGCCAGGCTGCTGGCGGCGATCGGACCGGGCGCCCGCCGTGGTCGGGTCGACGATCCGCACGGCTCGTTGCTGCGCGGCGAACCGCCGCTGACGCCCGAATGCGGCGTGCAGATCGTCGAGTTCACCGCGGACCGCCCGTTCCATCCCGAGCGGCTGCACGACGCGCTCGACGTGCTTCTCGACGGCGTGGTGTGCGCACGCGGGCGCGTCTGGCTCGCGACCCGCGGCGAGGAGATGTTCTGGCTCGAATCCGCGGGTGGCGCACTTCGAGTGAGCATCGCCGGACGCTGGCTGGCTGCCACGCCGGTCGCCGAACTCGACGAGGTCGACACCGAACGCCGCGCGATGGCGGCGCTGCGCTGGGACGACGTGCACGGTGACCGACACACCTCGATCGTCGTGCTCGTCCACCGCGCCGACCCGGCGAACGTCGCGGAGGTGCTGCGTCGAGCCTGCCTCGACGATGCCGAGATGGCCGACGGTCCCACCGGCTGGGCCGGCTACCCCGATCCTTTCGGGGTGTTCCACGAGGACCCGTGTGACCCCGATACCGAACGCGCCGACTCCCATGAGGCGGCCGCAACCCGAGAGGACCCCCGATGAGATCTGACATCCACCCCGACTATCACCCCGTGGTGTTCCGCGATGCCATCACCGGCGATCAGTTCCTCACCAGGTCGACCGCCACGTCGTCGACGACGGTCCAGTGGTCCGACGGGCGCAGCTATCCACTGATCACCGTGGAGACCTCCGCGTCGTCGCATCCGTTCTGGACCGGCAAGGCAAGGGTGCTCGACAGCGAGGGCCGGGTGGAGCGCTTCCGCAGGAAGTACGCTGACCTGGCCTGACGCTTCGTGGTGGGCGTCGTCTGAATGGTTGGTTGTGATCGCCGCGGCGATCAGGACGGGTTAGAGTTGGCGCACTGCATATCCGCCGCTCACCTGGAGGACCGATGTCCGGCCCTGTCCGTCCTTTCGGTGCCATACGCCCGTCGGTGTCAGACCCGTTGGGCACCACGCGACCTGGGACAAGCTCGTGGTGAGTCCACAGCGCCCCACACGGATTGCCCCGGTGCCCGGCGGTCCTCGCGGTCCTGGCGGGCCGGGCAGTCCACCCCAGCGATTCCCGGGACGACCGGGTCCGCCACCGGGCCGGCCCGGGCCGCCGGTCCCGCCGGTCCCGCCGGTCCCGCCGGGACCGCCACCCGGACAACCGGGACCGCCACCGCGGGGTGCCGGCGGGTCGGTCCAGGGCGGTGATCTCACCCCCGAACTCGTCGACACCGACGTGTGGACCGATCAGATGGTCGAGCAGGCCGGCATCCCCGTCGTCGACGTGCCGTTCGTGACGGTCGGGTCGGGTATCGGGTCTTTCGTCACCGTCGACTATCTGCGCATCTGCGGGGTGCCGACGGACCGCATCGCCGTCCTCGGGCCGCAGGACGTGCCGTGGCACAGCTACGAGTACCTGACGCGGGTGTCGCAGATCCCGCGGACCGAGCGGCTGCGGTCGGATTCGGCGTCGACGCCGGACAACATCTGGGGGTTCCCGTCCTACGCGGTTCGTGAGGCGTGGCAGGACAAGAAGATCGGCCCGTTGTGGAATGTCCTGGTGGAACCCATCTTCGCCAATTTCTACACGCCACGCGCCGGGCACGCCTTCGAGTCGATGGAGAAGGAGTGCCACCGGATCGGTTACCTGAACTGCCTGCATCGCGGGCAGGTTCGGATGATCCGACGACGGGCCGGTGGTGGCTACTTCACGATTCTCACTCCGCCGCAGGGAACCTCGCCGACCAAGCGGGTCGCGTTCCGCAGCCAATGGGTGCACGTGGCCATCGGTTATCCGGGCATCAAGCTGCTACCCGACCTGCAGGCCTTCCGCGAGAAGTACCGCGACGCCAGCAAGGTGGTCAACGCCTACGAGCCGCATGAGCACATCTATCAGGCGCTGCAACGCAAACCCGGCACCGTCATGATCCGCGGCGCCGGGATCGTGGCCTCCCGCGTCCTGCAGCGACTGATCGACGACCGCGACCGCTACGGCCTGCAGACCCAGATCGTGCACCTCTTCCGCACCTACATCGACAAACCGCACGGACCGCATATCTTCATGCGCCGCAAGGGCAAAGACGGCTGGGCCTACCAGGGGTTCAACTATCCCAAGTCGGTGTGGGGCGGTCAGCTGAAGGCGCGGATGCGCAAACTCGAGGGCCATGAACGCGCCCAGGCGTACAAGCTGATGGGCGGCACCAACACCCCGGTGCGCGACGACTGGCAGGAACAACTCAAGCGGGGGCGTGCCGAGGGGTGGTATCGCGTCGCCGTCGGCAAGGCGGAGAGTCTCGTTCCGGCCCAGGGTGGGCAGGGCGTGCTGGCCACCGTGCGAGTGGATCCGCACGCACCGATCCAACAGCAGCACCGTCCGGACGGCACCTTCGAGCTCTACGCCGACTACGTCATCGACTGCACCGGACTCGAAGCCGACGTC